>NZ_JBJZOH010000034.1:0-54824 GCF_047200595.1 Streptomyces sp. MS19
CCCCGGGTCACTCCGCCGCGCTGTTGGCGGCGATCAGCTGCTCGAACGCCTCGGGCGTCTGCGGGGTGTCCACGACCTCGCCGTTGTACTTGAGCGTCGGGGTGCCGGTGACGTCGTCGGCGTCGTCGAACGCGTCGGACATCCGCAGGGCCCAGACGGCGAACGTGCTGTCGTGCACCGCCGCCTCGAAGTCCGCGTTGTCCTTCAGCTCGGGCACGGTCTGCGCGATGTCGATCAGGTTCTGGTCGTCGCCGAAGTCGTCCGAGCGCTCGTCCGGGTGGTGCTCCGCCGAGTAGAGCGCCTGATGGTAGGCGACGAACGCCTCGGGGCTCACGTCGAGCGCGGCGCCCAGGGCCTCCAGCGCGTTCCTGGAGCCGCTGCCGCCGAAGCTGTCGTCGAGGAAGGTCCCGAAGACGTAGTCGATGTTGTACGTGCCGTCCTCGACGCCCTGCCCGATGGTGTCGCCGAGGTTCTGCTCCAGGGAGGCGCAGACCGGGCAGCGCGGGTCCTCGTAGAGCGTCAGGGTGTTGGGGGCGTCGGGGTCGCCGATGCGGAGGGTCAGACCGTCGTCGCCCGTGGTGTGGGCGGGGGCGGCGTCGGCGTAGACCGGGGTCTTGCTGTCGCCGCTGTCGCCGCTGTCGCCGTCGAGCTGCGAGCGGACGGCGGACCAGTCGGTCGCGTCGTTCGAGCCGCCGTTCTGCCCGGCGATGGCGACGCCTATGCCGGCGGCTATGCCGAGGACCACGACGGCGCTGCCGGTGACGGTGAGGCGACGGCGGAGCCGCTCCTTGCGCGCCTGGCGTTCGCGTTCGGCCTGGAGGCGGAGGCGCGCGGCGCGCTTGGCGTCGGCGGAGTTGCGCTTGCTCATGTCGGGACTCTCCCTGCGTGTCTGTGCCGCGCCCGGCAGGGGGCGCGTGCTGCTGCGGTCGGTACGGGCGGTGCGCTCGCTCAGGCGGCGGGCGCGGCGCCCGCGGGCGGACCGCGGCGCAGGACGGAGTGGGACAGCAGGAGCGGGACCGGCGAGCGCCTGTCGCGGCTGACCGGGCGGGGCGCGGGCCGTAGGGCGTCGGCGGCGTGCGCGCCGGTGGCGGCGACCGCCAGCAGCAGCGGGCGGAAGCCCGCGGCCACGGCCGCGCGCAGGGTGCGCGCGACGGCGGCCTCGCCGCCGCGCAGCCACAGGGCGGCGACGAGCCCCGCCGCGACATGCGCGGCGAGCAGCGCCCAGGGGCCGCCGGGGAGGTCCACGGGCGCGGCGAGCTGCGTCAACGGGGCGCCGAGATCGCTCCCCCCGCAGAACAGATCGACGCCCAGCAGCCGCAGGGGGCCGGTGACCGGGCCGCCGCCGGGGCCGTAGCAGGTGTCCTGCCCGGCGGTGAAGACGGTGTCGGCGGCCAGCTGGAGGGGGAGCAGCAGCCCGGCGATGGGCCGGAAGCCGCGCTCGCGGTCCCCGGCGAGTACCAGGGCGAGGACGAAGACCACCGCCGCGACGGCGGCGACCGCCGGGGCGGGCAGGGGCGCGTCGGACAGCAGCACGTGGGCACCGGCGGACAGCGTGACGAGCAGCGCCGCGAACACCGCGGCACGCGCCACGCGCAGACCGGAGCCGTGGACGGAACCACGGAGTGCTGTCGTCCCCATCGCTGGCGAGTGTGCCACGTCCGGTCGTAGGGACGTCGTAAAGGCCGCCGCGGGACGCCGTGACGGGCACCTCTCTGACCTTGGGAATTACCGCGCGCACCGCCTCCGACCTGCGAAGACGCGGTCGCTGGTGGGGAGAGAGGCAGGCGCGGGGGCGGGAGGTGATGGGGGTAGGGTCGGGGAGCCAAGACACCCCTGCTGCGGAAGGCTCGTGGAGTGACCAAGCCGTTCACACACCTGCATGTTCACACCCAGTACTCGCTGCTGGACGGTGCGGCGCGGCTCAAGGACATGTTCAAGGCGTGCCAGGACATGGGCATGTCCCACATCGCGATCACCGACCACGGGAACCTGCACGGCGCGTACGACTTCTTCCAGCAGGCCACGGGCGCGGGCATCACGCCGATCATCGGCATCGAGGCGTACGTCGCGCCCGAGTCGCGGCGGCACAAGCGCCGTGTGCAGTGGGGGCAGCCGCACCAGAAGCGGGACGACATCTCCGGCTCCGGCGGCTACACCCACAAGACCATCTGGGCCTACAACCGCACGGGCCTGCACAACCTCTTCCGCCTCTCCTCCGACGCGTACACCGAGGGCTACTTCGTGAAGTGGCCCCGCATGGACAAGGAGACCATCGCCCAGCACGCCGAGGGCCTGATCGCGTCCACCGGCTGCCCCTCGGGCGAGGTGCAGACGCGGCTGCGGCTCGGCCAGCCCGAGGAGGCGCTGAAGGCCGCCGCCGAGTACCAGGAGATCTTCGGCCGCGAGCGGTACTTCATGGAGCTGATGGACCACGGTCTTGAGATCGAGAAGCGGGTGCGGGACGGCCTGCTGGAGATCGGCCGGAAGCTGGGCATCCCGCCGATCGTCACCAACGACAGCCACTACACGTACGCCGAGGAGGCCGCCGCCCACGACGCGCTGCTGTGCGTCCAGACCGGCAAGAACCTCTCCGACCCGGACCGCTTCCGCTTCGACGGCACCGGCTACTACCTCAAGTCGCCCGAGGAGATGTACGCCGTCGACCTGTCCGACGCCTGGCAGGAGGGCTGCGCCAACACGCGTCTCGTCGCCGAGCAGGTGGACACCGAGGGCTGGTTCAAGCCGCGCGACCTGATGCCGCGCTTCGACGTGCCGGACGGCTACACGGAGGTTACCTGGTTCCGCGAGGAGGTGGCGCGCGGCATGGGGCGCCGCTACCCCGGCGGCGTGCCGGAGGACCGGCAGCGGCAGGTCGAGTACGAGATGGGCGTCATCATCCAGATGGGGTTCCCCGGCTACTTCCTCGTGGTCGCGGACTTCATCATGTGGGCCAAGTCGCAGGGCATCGCGGTGGGCCCGGGGCGCGGTTCGGCGGCCGGGTCGCTCGTCTCGTACGCGCTGGGCATCACCGACCTCGACCCGCTCGACCACGGGCTGATCTTCGAGCGGTTCCTGAACCCCGAGCGCATCTCGATGCCGGACGTCGACATCGACTTCGACGAGCGCAGGCGCGGCGAGGTCATCCGCTACGTCACGGAGAAGTACGGCGCGGACAAGGTGTCGATGATCGGCACCTACGGCACGATCAAGGCCAAGGCCGCCATCAAGGACGCCTCCCGTGTCCTCGGCTACCCGTACGCGATGGGCGACCGTATCACCAAGGCGATGCCGGCCGACGTCCTCGGCAAGGGCATCCCGCTGTCCGGCATCACCGACAAGGACCACCCGCGCTACAGCGAGGCGGCCGAGGTCCGGGGGATGTACGAGAACGAGGCGGACGTCCGCAAGGTCATCGACACCGCGCGCGGCCTCGAAGGGCTCGTGCGGCAGATGGGCATGCACGCGGCCGGCGTCATCATGTCCAGCGAGCGGCTGGTGGACCACGTCCCGCTGTTCGCGCCGAAGAACGACGGCGTGGTCGTCACGCAGTGGGACTACCCCACGTGCGAGTCGCTCGGCCTGCTGAAGATGGACTTCCTCGGGCTGCGCAACCTGACGATCATGGACGACGCGGTCAAGCTCATCAAGCAGAACAAGGGCATCGACATCGAGCTGCTGAAACTGCCGCTCGACGACCCGAAGACCTTCGAACTGCTCGGCAGGGGCGACACGCTGGGCGTCTTCCAGTTCGACGGCGGCCCGATGCGCTCGCTGCTGCGCATGATGAAGCCGACCCACTTCGAGGACATCTCCGCCGTCGGCGCCCTGTACCGGCCCGGCCCGATGGGCATGAACAGCCACATCAACTACGCGCTCCGCAAGAACGGCCAGCAGGAGATCACCCCGATCCACCCCGAGCTGGAGGAGCCGCTGCGCGACGTCCTGGACGTCACATACGGCCTGATCGTCTACCAGGAGCAGGTGCAGAAGGCCGCGCAGGTGCTCGCCGGCTACTCGCTCGGACAGGCCGACCTGCTCCGCCGCGCGATGGGCAAGAAGAAGAAGGAGATCCTGGAGAAGGAGTTCGTCCCCTTCCAGGGCGGCATGCGCGAGCGCGGCTACTCGGACGAGGCCATCCAGGCGGTGTGGGACGTCCTGGTCCCGTTCTCCGGCTACGCGTTCAACAAGGCGCACTCCTCTGCATATGGTCTGATCACCTACTGGACCGCGTATCTCAAGGCGAATTACCCGGCCGAGTACATGGCGGGCGTGCTCACCTCGGTCCGGGACGACAAGGACAAGTCGGCGATCTACCTCAACGAGTGCCGCCGTATGGGCATCAAGGTGCTGCCGCCGGATGTCAACGAATCCGAGGCGTTCTTCACCCCGCGCGGTGACGACACCATCGTTTTCGGCCTCACCGCCGTCCGCAACGTCGGGCAGAACGTGGTGGATTCCGTCGTCGCCACCCGGAAGGCCAAGGGGAAGTACACCTCCTTCCCCGATTTCCTCGACAAGGTCGAGGCCGTGGTCTGCAACAAGCGGACCATCGAATCCCTCATCAAGGCCGGCGGATTCGACACCCTGGGCCACACCAGGAAAGGGCTCACCGCCCACTTCGAGTCGATGATCGACAATGTCGTCCAGGTCAAGCGCAAGGAAGCCGAGGGGCAGTTCGACCTCTTCGGCGGGATGGGCGACGACGGAAAGGACGACGGCCCGGGATTCGGCCTCGACGTCGTCTTCTCCGAGGAGGAGTGGGAGAAGACCTATCTCCTGGCCCAGGAAAGGGAAATGCTGGGCCTCTATGTGTCGGACCACCCGCTGTTCGGCATCGAGCACGTGTTGAACGACAAGGCCGACGCCGCCATCTCCGCGCTGAACGGCGGCGAGTACCCGGACGGCGCCACTGTCACCATCGGCGGCATCATCTCCGGCCTCCAGCGGAAGATGACCAAGCAGGGCAACCCCTGGGCCATCGCCACGGTCTAGGACCTCGCCGGGTCGATCGACTGCATGTTCTTCCCCGCCACCTACCAGCTGGTCTCCACCCAGCTCGTCGAGGACACCGTGGTCTTCGTCAAGGGCAGGCTGGACAAGCGCGAGGACGTGCCGCGCCTGGTCGCCATGGAGCTGATGGTGCCCGACCTGAGCGACGCGTCCCCGGACGCGCCCGTCACCATCACCATCCCCAGCGTCAAGGTCACCCCGCCGCTCGTGGAGCGCCTCGGCGAACTCCTCGGCCAGCACAGGGGACCCACCGAGGTGCGCGTCAGGCTCCAGGGCAGGCGCACGACGACGGTGCTGCGCCTCGACCGGCACCGCGTCCAGGCCGACCCCGCGCTTTTCGGTGACCTGAAAGCACTTCTGGGGCCCGCCTGCCTGGCGGGCTGAATTCCCTTGGTCCGATAATGGTCTGCTTGGCAGGATGATGGATCGGGCTTTACCTGACCGGGGCATCCACGGGTCTACCTTCGGTATCGAGCACATCACCGTTGAAGGGGTGGGTCGCCGTGGATGCCCGAATGATAGCCAAGTCCGTTTTCCTGTTGCGTGAGGTGCACACCTCACGCGACGAAACGGTCCACGCGCTGCTGGAGTACTTCCCGGGAAGCGCATTCGAGGACCGTCTCCGGTGCGTGCACGAGGCATATGACATCGTGCACCACGGCGCGCTTCCCGTGTATGCGCTGCCGTCGCAGGTTTCCGACGCGCGCTATTTCGCGGCGGCGCACGAGAGGCACGCGTTCACGGACTGACGCGCGCCGGGCGCAAGGGCGCCCGCACGAGGCGACGAGCCGGTACCGCCGCGACGCCACCGCGCGACCGGCCTCCCGCGCCGCGCCCGGATCACGGCCGGGCCGACGGCGCACAGAGGGCGCACTCCCCGAGGGAGTGCGCCCTTTGTGTATCACTTCGTTCAGGCGGTTGACGTGCGCCCGCACGCGGTCCCGGCGCCGCGCGGGGCGGGGCCGCGGACGCCCTCTCAGTTGTGCCCGAAGCGCCGTTCGCGCTTGCGGCTCCTCTGCTCCTCGGCCGCGGCCTCCGGCCTGGTCTCGCCGGTGGGCGGCCCGGCCGGCTTGCGGCGGTCCTGGTTCCGGGAGTTCTGGGCGTTCTTGGCCATGATCCCTCCTGGCGCTGCGGCGGCCCGCCGGGGTCCTGCCCCGCGTGCCGCGGAACGGCGGCTCGAAACCAGCGTCGCACGGTCCACCATAGTTCGCACTCCGGGCATTACGGGCATCCGATTCGCCACGCCGAAGATCGAGTTGGCGCAGATAACGGCGCTCGTGTCGGGCAGACTCAAGGGCGGGCAGACTCAAGGTCGGACTCGAAAACTCTTCGGGGAAAGAAGGTGCTACGTGGACCGCTGCGTCGTCCTGGTGGACGCCGGGTATTTGCTGGGCGCCGCGGCCAGTCTTCTCGCCGGAGAACCCGCGCGGCCCCGCATTTCCGTCGATCACGCCGCGCTGATCCACGGCCTGCGCGAGCGCGCCGAGGCCGACACCGGCTGCGACCTCCTCCGCATCTACTGGTTCGACGGCGCGCCCGACCGCGTGCCGCAGCCCGAGCACCGCAGGCTGCGCGTCATGCCGCGCGTCACCGTACGCCTCGGCGCCCTCACCCGCAGTGACGGGCGCTGGGCGCAGAAGGGCGTGGATGCCGCGATGCACGCCGAACTGACCGAGCTGGCCCGCAACCGCGCCTGCGCCGACATCGTCCTCGTCACCGGCGACGGCGACCTGCTGCCCGGTCTGATGTCCGCGAAGGAGCACGGCGTCGCCGTCCACCTGTGGGCCGTCCAGGCCGCCGACGGCGACTACAACCAGTCCGAGGACCTCGTCGCCGAGGCCGACGAACGCCGCGTCCTCGACCGCGCGTGGATCACCCGCGCCGTCCGCGTCAACGAGACGCTCATCGCCGGGCCGCAGCACTCCGCGCCCCGCCCCGAGATCGCGGCCATCCTCGCCGCGCCCCTCCCCGAGACCGCCGGAACGCCCGCCGAACCCGCCGCCGCCCGCCGCCCCGCACACGCCAAGAACGGCACGGCCCCCGCCGCCGACGCCCCGCCCTGTCCGCCCGAGCAGCGCGACAACGGCACCCCGGCGGCCAAGGGCGTCCCCACCCCCAAGGACCTCGCGTCCCTCGGCCGCCCCGTCCCCGCCGCGCCGCAGACGGGCGCCGTCCCCGCCACCGCCACCCTCCGCTGGTCCTCCGACCGCGGCTGGGTGGACCGGGGCGCCCCCGAGGAGGCCCCGGAGATCGCGGCCATCCCGATGCTGTCGCAGGTGACCACGGCCGAGCAGCGCTGGGCCGACCGCGAGGAGGACATCACCGCCGTCAGCGGCGACCCGTTCGAGGTCGGCCAGGTCTTCGCGCGCCGCTGGGCGGAACGGCTCGGCAGCCCGGCGCACCTCCAGCGGCTCTCCACCGAGTACCCCCGCATCCCGCACCGCATCGACGGCGAACTGCTGCGCTACGCCGCCAGGTTCGGCCTGCTGGCCCACAAGGACGACCAGATCGACGAGCAGGACAGGTACGCGATCCGCGCCGGATTCTGGCGCGAGGTGGACAGCAGGACAGGCGCGGAACGCACCGCCTGAGCGCCCGCCGGGGGCACGACCCGCGCACACCGGCGCATGTCCGGAACGCGCCCCGGCGTCCGCCCCGGCCGCCGCGCCGCGTAGGCTGCCTCCTCGTGGCCTCTTCGACCGCACGGCCCGGCCTCCCGACAGCGACAGCGCGCCGCGTCAGCACCGACGCGGCGCTCGCCGTGCGCGACCTGGTCAAGACGTACCCGGCGGGTCGCGCCAGGCGCGGCGCGGCCACCGCGCCGGTCCGGGCCAGCGACGGCGTCAGCCTCGACGTCACGGGCGGCGAGATCTTCGGCCTCCTCGGCCCCAACGGCGCGGGCAAGACCACCCTGGTCAAGCAGATCACCGGCCTCCTGCGCCCCGACTCGGGCGCCATCACCCTCCTCGGCCACGACCTCGTGCGGCACCCGCGCCGCGCCGCCAGGCTCCTCGCCTACCTCGGCCAGGAGTCCACCGCCCTGGACGAGCTGACGGTCGCCCTCGCCGCCGAGACCACCGCCAGGCTGCGCGGCCTCGACGCCCCCGCCGCGCGCCGCGAGCGGGACGACGTCCTGGAGGAACTGGGCCTCACCGCCCTCGCCGGACGGCCCCTGAAGCGCCTGTCCGGCGGCCAGCGGCGCCTCGCCTGCGTCGCCGCCGCGCTCACCGCCCGGCGCCCCGTCCTCGTCCTGGACGAGCCGACGACCGGCATGGACCCCGTCGCCCGCCGCGCCGTCTGGGCCGCCGTGGACCGCCGCCGCGGCACGGACGGCACGACGGTCCTGCTGGTCACCCACAACGTGCTGGAGGCCGAGACGGTCCTCGACCGGGTGGCCGTCATGGACGCGGGCCGGGTCATCGCCTGCGACACCCCCGGCGGCCTCAAGGCGCTCGTCGGCTCCGACGTGCGCCTCGACCTCGTGTGGCGCGGCGACCCGCCGCTGCACGTCCCGGCCATCGCCGAAGCGCGCCGCGCCGCCACGGTCACCGGCCGCCGCTGGACCCTGCGGCTGGACCCCGACCACGCCCGCGCGCTGGTCACCACCGTGACCCAGGGCCCCGCGTTCGCCGCCCTGGACGACTTCACCCTGGCGACGCCGAGCCTGGAAGACGTCTACCTCGCCCTCGGCGGCAGGGGAGAAGGGCTGGTCCGCTCGTGACCGACACCTACCCGCACACCCTGCGCGCCGCGCGCTCCGCCGACGCCGCCCGCGCCCGTACGGCCGCCGCGCGCGCCGTCGCGGGCGACGACCCGCCGCGCGCCGGGGGCCCCGCGCCCCTGGCGCCCGCCGCCAGGCTGTGGCCGGCGCTCGGCGCGGTGTACCGGGCGCAGCTGTCGCGGGCCCGCGTCGCGCGCATCCCGCTGCTGTTCGTGGCCACCTTCCAGTCGATCGGGATCATGGTCCTGATGCGCGGGGTGGTGGACGGCGGCGGCGGGGAGGCCCGCGCCGTGGTGGCGGGGTCGGCGGTGCTGGTGGTCGCGTTCGTCGCGCTCAACCTCCTCGCCCAGTACTTCGGGCAGTTGCGGGCCTCCGGCGGGCTCGACCACTACGCCACGCTGCCGGTGCCCGCGGCGGCCGTCGCGCTGGGAACGGCGGCGGCGTACGCGTCGTTCACCGTGCCGGGCGTCCTCGTCACGGCCGTCAGCGGCTGCCTGCTCTACCAGCTGCCGATGGGCGGCCTGTGGGTCGCGCTCGCCGTCGTGCCGCTCGCCGGTGCCGCGCTCGCCGGTCTCGGCGCCGCGCTCGGGCTGCTCGCGCCCCGCGCCGAGCTGGCGACCCTGTGCGGGCAGCTCGGCATGTCGGCGGCGCTGCTGCTCGGCGTCCTCCCCACCGACCGGCTGCCGGAGCCCGTGCTGTGGCTGCGCGACCTGCTGCCGTCGAGCTACGGCGTGGACGCCCTGGCCGACGCGCTGGGCCCCGCCCCGGACTGGGCGTCCGTCGCGGGCGACCTGACCGTCTGCGCGGTCGTCGGCGTCGCCGCGCTCGCCCTGGCCACCTGGGCGTACCGGCGCGCCGCCGTGCGGTAGGGCGTGCCGTCCGGCACGCCTGCCCGCCGGAGGGAGGCGCGTGCATCCGCCTCCCGCTGCACGCCCGCTGGGCGAGCGGCGCAGCTTCCGCACGGCGTTCCCGGCCTGTCCCGGGGGATGCCGCCCCGCTCGCGGGTCCCTGACCCGTCCCGGCGGCCAGGAGAGCTGCCGGGCACGCACGCCCGGCGGAGGTGCGGTCCGGTGCCTTGTGCCTACCGCACCACCGGGACACCGCCCCGGTGAAGCCGCACCTCCACGGGGCAGGCCCGGCGGGTGGTGGCACCGTGCGCCGCGCCTCCCGCGCCCCGTGCGCCCGAACGGCCGTCCCGGGGCCCGAACACACGGGCGTACCTGGCAGGATGATCGGGTGACCGATCCCCAGCCCGCACCGGACCAGGGCCCCGCCTCCCCGCCCGGCCACGACCCCTGGGCCGCCACGACCGCCGCCGGGCGCCCCGGCGGCGGGGAGGACCGCGCGCGGTGGCCGGGGGAGATACGCGACGGGCTGCTCGTCACCGTCCCGACCGCGATCCTGACGGGGCTGCTCCTCGGCCTCGTCTGGTTCTGGTGGTCGCCGCGCGTGCCGCTCGTCCACAACGGCGAGGCGGTGCTGCTCGCCGACTCCGAGGGGCAGCAGGCCATCGGCTCGGACGGGCTCTTCCTGCTCGCGGGCCTCGGGGTGGGCGCCGTCGCGGGCGTCGCCGTCCACCTGCTGCGGCGGCGCGCGGGCGCGGGGACCGTCGTGGGCCTCGCCGCCGGCTCCCTGCTGGGCGCGCTGCTCGCCTGGCGGCTCGGGATCTGGCTCGGGCCCACGCAGGACGTGCTCGCGCACGCCCGGGACGTCGGCGAGGGCGTGCGCTTCGACGCGCCGCTCGAACTGGGCGCCAAGGGCGTGCTCCTCGGCCTGCCGTTCGCCGCCGTGGGCGTGCACATGTTCTGCACCGCCGCCTGGATGCCCCGCGAGGCCGTGCCGCCCCCGGTGGAGCTGCCGCACTGGCAGAGCCCGCAGTGGGAGCGTGCGCGCGACAGCCGGCGGGACGGGCAGGACGGGCAGGACGGGCAGGACGGCGGCGCGGGCTGACCGGCCCGGAGCTGCCCGAACGCCCTCCCGTACCGTGGACGGGTCCCGACCAGGCCGCCCCGCGCCCGTCCACCCAGGAAGCCCATGACCTCCCCGCACAGCGCCCCGCGCCCGTCCGCCCCCGCACCCGCCGGGGTCCCCGACATCCGGCTGATCGTCACCGACATGGACGGCACCCTGCTGGACGGCGAAGGCCGCGTCCCCGACGCGTTCTGGCCGCTGCTGGCCGAGCTGGAGCGGCGCGGCATCGTCCTCAGCCCCGCCAGCGGACGGCAGTACGCCACCCTCGCCGCGCTCTTCGCGGGCGCCGACGACGGCATGGTCTACATCGCGGAGAACGGCGCGTACGTCGTCCGTGACGGCGCCGAGGTCAGCTCCGAGCCGCTCGACCCCGCCGTCCCCGTCCGGGTCGTCAGGTCGGTCCGGCAGCTCGCGGCCGACGGCGTGGACGTGGGCACCGTGGTCTGCGGCAAGCGCGCGGCGTACGTCGAGCGGTCCGACGACGCGTTCCTCGCCGAGGTCGCGAAGTACTATGCCGAGCGCCGCGTCGTCCCCGACCTCACCGCCGTGGACGACGAGGTCCTGAAGGTCGCTCTCTTCGACTTCGGCAGCGCCGAGCGCACCACCGCCCCCGCCCTCAAGCCGCTCGCCGCCACCCACCAGGTCGTCGTCTCCAGCGAGAAGTGGATCGACGTCATGAACCAGGGCGTCGACAAGGGCGGCGCCGTCCGCGGCCTCCAGCGCGCGCTGGGCGTCACCCCGGCGCAGACCATGGCCTTCGGCGACTACCTCAACGACCTGGAGATGCTCGACGCGGCCGAGTGGTCGTACGCCATGGCCGACGCCCACCCCGAGGTCCTGCGCCGCGCCCGGCAGGTCGCCCCGTCCCACCGCGACAACGGCGTCCTGCGCACGATCGCCCGCGTCCTCGACCTGCCCCTGGACTGACGCGCCCGCCCGTTCAGCGCGCGATGGGGGCGGTCAGCGCGCCGGTCAGCGCGATCAGGTCGGCCGGCGCCAGCTCGATCTCCAGGCCGCGCCGCCCCGCCGAGACGAAGACCGTCGGGTGCCCGGCCGCCGACGCGTCCACCACGGTCGGCAGCCGCCTGCGCTGCCCCAGCGGCGAGATGCCGCCGCGCACGTACCCGGTCGTCCGCTCGGCCGCCGCCGGGTCGGCCATCGCCGCCCGCTTCCCGCCGACGGCGGACGCCAGCGCCTTCAGCGACAGCTGCCCCGACACCGGCACCAGCGCGACCGTCAGCGCGCCGTCCACGTCCGCGACCAGCGTCTTGAACACGCGCAGCGGGTCCGCACCCAGCGCCTCGGCCGCCTCGCCGCCGTACGAGGCCGCCGCCGGGTCGTGCGCGTACGCGTGCAGCGTGAACGCGACGCCGGCCCGCGCCGCCGCCACCGTCGCCGGGGTGCCGCCGGACGCGGCCTGCCGCTTGCGCGCCATGGGGGACCCTCCCGTCCCGTCAGTTGAGACTGGTCGGCCGGACGGTGAACTCCGCGCCCGGCACGGACGGCAGCTTGCCGATCACCGCCGTCTCCTGCCGCAGGATGCGCAGCTCCTCCGCCAGCCGCGTCGCCGTGTCCTTGGCCTGGAGCAGCCGCTGCTTGTCCGGCGTGTACAGCATCGTCGCCGCCGCCACCAGGTACGACACCACCGACGGGTCGTCCGGCAGGTCCTGCCCCGGCGCGAGCGAGCGCTCGTTCGCCCCCGCGAGGACCTTCTGGTACGAGCGGAACGCCCGCAGCACCCCCGAGGCCAGCGCCCCCGCGCCCTCCCCGGCCACCTCCTCAAGCGGCTCCACCTCGGCCGTCAGATACGGCCCGTCCGCCGTCACCGAGACGAGGCGGAAGCGCGTCGTCCCGGTCGCGAGCACCTCGTACCCCTCCTCGTCGGGACGCTCCCGGATCGTCGAGGCGTCCGCGACGCAGCCCACCTCGTGGAACGAACGGCGCGGGTCGTCCCGCGCGAACCCGGAACCGGCCGCCGGCTCCGGCGGCTTCCCCGTCTCCGGCAGCCCCACGGCGCTCGGCGCCACCTCGTGCCCGTCGCGGATCGCCACCACGCCGAACGGCCGGGGACCGTCCTCCGGCAGCTCCAGCAGATCGGCCATGAGCGCCCGGTACCGCGGCTCGAACACGTTCAGCGGAAGTACCAGACCCGGGAACAGCACGGTGTTCAGCGGGAAGAGCGGCAGGCGCGTGGTCGTCACGACCGGCCAGCCTATCGGCTGCGGGGTGGGCTGTCCGGGGGGACGTGGCGATGCGTCGCGACGGGCCCGCGCGGCGCCGTCCCGGGGCGGCCGCCCGGATGCCGAAACGCGTTGCCGGCCGTTCCCGGCCGTCTGCGAAACTGGACGCGTGCTGACTCGAATCGATCTGCGGGACACCGGCCCCTCGGGGGCCGGGATCGACCGCGACCTGCTGCCGCGCGCCGAACTCGACGTCGAGGCCGCCCTGGAGAAGGTGCGGCCCATCTGCGAGAACGTGCGCCATCGCGGCACGGCGGCGCTGATCGAGTACGCGCGGCGCTTCGAGGGCGTCACCCTGGACCGCGTCCGGGTCCCCGCCGAGGCGCTCGGCCGCGCCCTGGCCGAACTCGACCCCGCCGTCCGCGCGGGCCTTGAGGAGTCCATCCGCCGCGCCCGCCTCGTCCACCGCGAGCAGCGCCGCACCGACACCGCCGTCCGCGTCGTGCCGGGCGGGACCGTCACCGAGCGCTGGGTGCCCGTCGAGCGCGTCGGCCTGTACGTGCCGGGCGGCCGGGCGGTCTACCCGTCGTCGGTCGTGATGAACGTCGTCCCCGCGCAGGAGGCGGGCGTCGGCTCCCTCGCCGTCGCGTCCCCGCCGCAGGCGGCGCCCGGCAACGACTGGGGCGCCGGGCTGCCCCACCCCACGATCCTGGCCGCCTGCGCGCTGCTCGGCGTGGACGAGGTGTACGCGGCGGGCGGCGCCCAGGCGATCGCGATGTTCGCCTACGGCACGGACGAGTGCGCGCCCGTACGCCTCGTGACCGGCCCTGGCAACGTGTACGTCGCCGCCGCCAAGCGCCTGCTGAAGGGCGTCATCGGCATCGACGCCGAGGCAGGGCCGACCGAGATCGCCGTCCTCGCCGACGACAGCGCCGACCCCGCCCTCGTCGCCGCCGACCTGATCAGCCAGGCGGAGCACGACGTGCTGGCCGCAGCCGTCCTCGTCACCCCGTCCGCCGCGCTGGCCGACGCCGTGGACGCCGAGCTGGCCGTCCGCGTGCCCGCCGCCAAGCACCACGGGCGGATCGCCGAGGCGCTCGCCGGACGCCAGTCGGGCACCGTCCTGGTCACGGACATCGACCAGGGACTCGCCGTCGTGGACGCCTACGCCGCCGAGCACCTGGAGATCCTCACCGAGGACGCCCACGCGGTCGCCGCCCGGGTACGCAACGCGGGCGCCGTCTTCATCGGCCCCTACTCGCCCGTGTCCCTCGGCGACTACGCCGCGGGCTCCAACCACGTGCTCCCCACCGGCGGCTGCGCCTGCCACTCGTCGGGCCTGTCCGTCCAGTCGTTCCTGCGCGGCATCCACGTCGTGGACTACGACCGGGACGCCCTCGCCGGGGTGGCCCACCACGTCGTCACGCTCGCCGAGGCCGAGGACCTGCCCGCCCACGGCGCGGCCGTCACGGCGCGGTTCGAACGCGACGGCGGCGGCAGCAGCGGTGGCGGCGACGGAGACGGACGACAGGACCCCAGCGCATGACCGGCATCGACGACCTGCCCATCAGGGACGAACTGCGCGGCAGGTCCCCGTACGGGGCGCCGCAGCTCGACGTCCCCGTGCGGCTCAACACCAACGAGAACCCGTACCCCCTCCCCGACGCCCTGGTCCGGCGCATCGCCGAGCGCGTCTCCGACGCCGCCCGCACCCTCAACCGCTACCCGGACCGCGACGCCGTCGTCCTGCGCACGCAGCTCGCCGCCTACCTCACGCGCACCGGCGGCCACCAGGTCGGCCCGCGCCAGGTCTGGGCCGCCAACGGGTCGAACGAGGTCATCCAGCAGCTCCTCCAGGCGTTCGGCGGCCCGGGGCGCACCGCGATCGGCTTCGACCCGTCGTACTCCATGTACGCGCTGATCGCCCGCGGCACCGGCACCGGCTGGATCTCCGGGCCGCGCCGCCCCGACTACGGGATCGACGAGCCGGCCGCCGTCGCCGCCGTGCGGGAGCACGCGCCCGACGTCGTCTTCATCTGCTCGCCCAACAACCCGACCGGCACCGCCGTCGCCCCCGGGACCGTCACGGCCCTGTACGACGCGGCGCAGGAGGCGGCGGGCCACCCGAACGGGGCGCTCGTCATCGTGGACGAGGCGTACGCCGAGTTCAGCCACCGGCCGTCGCTGCTGCGCCTGCTGCCCGGCCGGCCGAACCTGGTGATCACCCGCACGATGTCCAAGGCATTCGGCGCCGCCGGGCTGCGCGTCGGCTACCTGGCGGCCGACCCGGCCGTGGTGGACGCCGTCCAGCTCGTGCGCCTGCCCTACCACCTGTCGGCCGTCACCCAGGCCACCGCGCACGCGGCGCTCGAATTCGCCGATACGCTGCTCGGGTACGTCGAGGAGCTGAAGGCCGAACGGGACCGGCTGGTCGGCGAGCTGCGCGCCCTCGGCTGCGAGGTCACCGAGTCGGACGCCAACTTCGTGCAGTTCGGCCGCTTCGAGGACACGCACGCCGTGTGGCAGCGCCTGCTCGACCACGGCGTGCTCGTCCGGGACAACGGCGTGCCGGGCCGGCTGCGGGTCACCACCGGCACGCGGCAGGAGAACGACGCCTTCCTGGACGCGGTCCGGGCGGTGCGGAAGGAGATCAGCGAATGACGCGCGTGGGCCGCGTGGAGCGCACCACCAAGGAGACCTCGGTCACCGTCTCGATCGACCTCGACGGCACCGGGACCGTTGATGTCGCGACGGGGGTCGGTTTCTTCGACCACATGCTCGACCAGCTCGGTCGGCACGGGCTGTTCGACCTGACGGTGAAGACCGAGGGCGACCTGCACATCGACAGCCACCACACCATCGAGGACACCGCGCTCGCGCTGGGCGCCGCGTTCCGGCAGGCGCTGGGCGACAAGCGGGGCATCGTGCGCTTCGCGGACGCGTCGGTGCCGCTGGACGAGTCCCTCGCGCAGGTGACCGTGGACCTGTCGGGCCGCCCGTACCTCGTGCACCGCGAGCCGGAGAACATGGCGCCGATGATCGGCTCGTACGACACGACGATGACCCGGCACGTCCTGGAGTCCTTCGTCGCGCAGGCGCAGATCGCGCTGCACGTCCACGTGCCGTACGGCCGCAACGCGCACCACATCGTCGAGTGCCAGTTCAAGGCCCTCGCCCGCGCGCTGCGCTACGCCAGCGAGATAGACCCCCGGCAGACCGGCATCCCCTCCACCAAGGGCGCGCTGTGAACGGGACATCGACGCTGCTGCTGGTCGTCGGGCTCTTCCTGCTCGGCGGCGTCATCTCGTTCGTGAAGCAGGGCCTGCCCCGCGGCGTCATCGCCCTGCTCGGCGCGGGCAGCGCGCTGTGCCTGCTGGCCGGCGCGCTGCGGCTGGGGGCGTGACGCGCATGCCGGACGGCACCCGCAAGAAGGTCGTCGTCTTCGACTACGGCTTCGGCAACATCCGCTCGGCCCAGCGCGCCGTGGCCAGGACCGGCGCCGACGTCGAGGTGACGCGTGACCCGGACGCGGCGATGAACGCGGACGGGCTCCTCGTCCCCGGCGTCGGCGCGTTCGCCGCCTGCATGAACGGGCTGCGCCAGGCGCGCGGCGACTGGATCGTCGGCCGCAGGCTGGCGGGCGGCCGCCCCGTGCTCGGCATCTGCGTCGGCATGCAGATCCTCTTCGCGCGCGGCATCGAGCACGGCGTGGAGAGCGAGGGCCTGGACGAGTGGCCAGGCACGGTCGGCCCGCTGCGCGCCGGCGTCGTGCCCCACATGGGCTGGAACACGGTGCGGCCCCCGGCGGACTCGAAGCTGTTCGCCGGGACCGGGCCCGAGGACCGGTTCTACTTCGTCCACTCCTACGCGGTCCACGACTGGGAGCTGCCGCAGGAGCACCAGGCCCAGGCCCCGGCGCGGGTCACCTGGGCCACGCACGGCGAGCCGTTCGTCGCGGCCGTCGAGAACGGCCCGCTGTGGGCCACCCAATTCCACCCGGAGAAGTCGGGCGACGCCGGTGCCCGCCTCATCACCAACTGGATCGAGACCCTGTGAAGCTGGAACTCCTCCCCGCCGTCGATGTCCGTGACGGGCAGGCGGTCCGCCTCGTGCACGGCGAGTCCGGCACCGAGACGTCCTACGGCGACCCGTACGCCGCCGCCGTCGCGTGGCAGCGTGCGGGGGCCGAGTGGCTGCACCTGGTGGACCTCGACGCCGCGTTCGGCACGGGCGACAACCGGGAGCAGATCGCCGACGTCGTGCGCGCCATGGACATCCGCGTCGAGCTGTCCGGCGGCATCCGCGACGACGACACCCTCGCCGCCGCCCTCGCCACCGGCTGCACCCGCGTCAACCTCGGGACGGCCGCGCTGGAGTCGCCCGCCTGGGTCGCCAAGGTGATCGCCGAGCACGGCGACCGCATCGCCGTCGGCCTCGACGTGCGCGGCACGACCCTGCGCGGCCGCGGCTGGACGCGGGACGGCGGCGACCTCTTCGAGACGCTGGCCCGCCTCGACGCCGAGGGCTGCGCCCGCTACGTCGTCACCGACATCAACAAGGACGGCACCCTCCAGGGCCCCAACCTCGACCTGCTGCGCTCCGTCTGCGCCGCCACCGACCGCCCGGTCGTGGCCTCGGGCGGCGTCTCGTCGCTCGACGACCTGCGCGCCATCGCGGCCCTCACGCCGGTGGGCGTCGAGGGCGCGATCGTCGGGAAGGCGCTGTACGCGGGCGCCTTCACCCTCGAAGAGGCGCTGCGGACAGTGGAGGCGGTGGCCTGATGGCACTCGAACGGGTACGGACCGGCAGCGTGTGGGAGGAGACGCTCGGCGCGGCGCGCGCCGTCGCCGCGGGGAACGTCGTCCTCGTCGGCGGGACGATGCCGCCGACCGCGGGCGCGGCGGCGGTCGGCGACCCGTACGAGCAGGCGCGCGTCGCGCTGGCGGACGCGGTGGCGGCGCTGACGCCGTTCGGCCTCGGCATCGAGTCGGTCGTGCGCACGCGGCTGTACCTCAGCCACTCGCGGGACGTCGAGGAGGTGACGCGGGCGCACCAGGAGCTGTTCGACGCGGTGCGGCCGGTGACGACGCTGGTCGTCGTCTCCGGCTTCGCGGACTCGCGCATCCTCGTCCAGGTCGAGCTGGAGGCGTACCGGGGCGACCGGGAGGCGGCGTCGTGACGCTCGCGGTGCGCGTCATCCCGTGCCTGGACGTGGACGCGGGCCGGGTGGTCAAGGGCGTCAACTTCCAGAACCTGCGGGACGCGGGCGACCCCGTCGAGATGGCCAAGGTCTACGACGCGGAGGGCGCGGACGAGCTGACGTTCCTCGACATCACCGCCTCGTCGGGCAACCGGGAGACGACGTACGACGTGGTGCGCCGCACCGCCGAGCAGGTGTTCATCCCGCTGACGGTGGGCGGCGGCGTCCGGACCACCGAGGACGTGGACCGGCTGCTGCGCGCCGGGGCGGACAAGGTGGGCGTCAACACGGCGGCCATCGCGCGCCCCGAGCTGATCCGCGAGATCGCGGAACGTTTCGGCAGCCAGGTGCTCGTACTGTCGGTGGACGCGCGGCGCTGCCCCGAGGGTACGGCCACGGACTCCGGCTTCGAGGTGACGACCCACGGCGGGCGGCGCGGCACGGGCATCGACGCCGTCGGGTGGGCGCACCGCGCGGCGGAGCTCGGCGCGGGCGAGATCCTGCTCAACTCCATGGACGCGGACGGCACCAGGGACGGCTACGACACGTCGATGATCGCGGCCGTGCGGGAGCACGTGACGGTGCCGGTCGTCGCGTCCGGCGGCGCCGGGCGGCTCGGCGACTTCGCCCCCGCCATCGGGGCGGGCGCGGACGCGGTGCTCGCGGCGTCCGTCTTCCATTTCGGCGATCTGCGGATCGGGCAGGTCAAGGGCGTGCTGCGCGAGGCGGGGCTGCCCGTTCGCTGAGCCCGCGGCGGCGCCGCGGGGAGAGGGGGGACCGGGTGGCACCCGTACCGGAGGACGACGCGGCGCGGCTCGTCGGTGACGGCGACCGCGAGGCCGCGGTGCGGCGCCTCCAGGAGGCGTACGCCGAGGGGGCCGTCCCGCACGAGGAGATGGACGACCGCCTCCAGAAGGCGCTCACGGCGAGGACGCGCGGCGACCTGGCCGGTGCCCTGGCGGCGCTGCCGGAGCCTGGCCCGGAGACCGCGGCCACGCTCGGCGGCGCGGCCGGGCGCATCCGGCGGCGGGGGGCGTGGCGCGTGCCCCGTACGCTCACGGTCGAGTCGGCGTTCGCGCGGGTCGATCTGGACCTGTCCCGGGCGGTCATCGAGCACCGGCAGGTCGACATCGTGCTGAAGCTCGGGACGGGCACGGCGAGGATCACCGTGCCGCGCGGCGCGGTGGTGGACATGGAGGGCCTGAGCGCCGGGTGGAAGGCGCCGCGCGTGCGCGCCCCGCGCGGCGGCTCGGAAGGCGACGGGCCGGTGATACGGATCTCCGGCGCGATGGGCTTCGGCCGGCTGACCGTACGGCACGCCCGCCGCTGACGCCCCGCGCGGGGAGGGGCGTCAGCGCGAGCCGCCGCCCTTGCGGGTGGCGCGCAGGTACTCGCGGTTCATCGTCGTGATGGACGACATCGGGATGCCCTTCGGGCAGACGGTGGTGCACATCCCGGTGTTGGTGCAGCCGCCGAAGCCCTCGGCGTCCATGGTGTCCACCATGTCGAGGACGCGCGTCTCCCGTTCGGGCGCGCCCTGCGGCAGCGAGCCGAGGTGCACGACCTTGGCCGACGTGAACAGCATCGCCGACCCGTTCGGGCAGGCCGCCACGCACGCGCCGCAGCCGATGCACTCGGCGTGCTCGAACGCGGTGTCCGCCGCCGGCTTGGGCACCGGCGTGGCGTGCGCTTCGGGGGCGCTGCCGGTCGGCGCCGTGACGTAGCCGCCCGAGCCGATGATCCGGTCGAACGCCGACCGGTCCACCACCAGGTCCTTGACCACGGGGAACGCGGCGGCGCGCCACGGCTCGACGTCGATCGTGTCGCCGTCCGAGAAGTGCCGCATGTGCAGCTGGCAGGTCGTGGTGCGCTCGGGCCCGTGGGCGTCGCCGTTGATGACCATGCCGCAGGCGCCGCAGATGCCCTCGCGGCAGTCGTGGTCGAACGCGACGGGCTCGTCGCCGCGTTCGACCAGCTCCTCGTTGAGGGTGTCGAGCATCTCCAGGAACGACATGTCGGGCGAGATGTCCGCCACCTCGTAGGTGGTCATGGCGCCCTCGCTGTCGGGGCCCGGCTGGCGCCAGATGCGCAGGGTGAGGTTCACGTGTAGCTCCGCTGGGTGGGGTGGACGTACTCGAAGACCAGCTGCTCCCGGTGCAGCACGGGCGCCGTGCCGCTGCCGGTGAACTCCCAGGCGGCGGCGTACGCGAACGCGTCGTCGCGCCGCTCCGCCTCGCCGGTCTCCGACTGGCTCTCGGTGCGGAAGTGGCCGCCGCACGACTCGGCGCGGTGCAGGGCGTCCAGGCACATCAGCTCGGCCAGCTCCAGGTGGTCGCTGATGCGGTTCGCCTTCTCCAGCGACTGGTTGAGGTCGCTGCCGCTGCCGGGGACGCGCACGCGCCGCCAGAACTCGGCGCGCAGCCCGGGGATGCGCTCCAGCGCGCGGCGCAGGCCCTCCTCGGTGCGTGCCATGCCGCACTCGTTCCACAGCAGCTCGCCCAGCTCGCGGTGGAACGAGTCGGGGGTGCGGTCGCCGTTGTTGGACAGCAGCCGGTAGAGCCGGTCGGTCACCTCGGTGACGGCGTCGGTGACGGCCGGGTGGTCGTGGGGGATCTCGTCGTGGGGGTGGCGGGCGAGGAAGTCGGCCAGGGTGGCGGGCAGGACGAAGTAGCCGTCCGCCAGGCCCTGCATCAGCGCGGAGGCGCCGAGGCGGTTCGCGCCGTGGTCGGAGAAGTTGGCCTCGCCGATGGCGAACAGGCCGGGGACCGTGGTCTGGAGGTCGTAGTCCACCCACAGGCCGCCCATCGTGTAGTGGATGGCCGGGTAGATGCGCATCGGCGTCTCGTACGGGTCCTCGGCGGTGATCCGCGCGTACATGTCGAAGAGGTTGCCGTACTTCGCCTCGACGGCGGGGCGGCCGAGCCGGGCGATGGCGTCGGCGAAGTCCAGGTAGACGCCCTGCCCGCCGGGGCCGACGCCGCGGCCCTCGTCGCACACGTTCTTCGCGGCGCGGGAGGCGATGTCGCGGGGCACGAGGTTGCCGAACGACGGGTAGATCCGCTCCAGGTAGTAGTCGCGCTCGGCCTCCGGGATGTCCGCCGGGGCGCGGGTGTCCCCGGCCTGCTTCGGCACCCAGATGCGGCCGTCGTTGCGGAGGGACTCGCTCATCAGCGTCAGCTTCGACTGGTGGTCGCCCGAGCGCGGGATGCAGGTGGGGTGGATCTGGGTGAAGCAGGGGTTGGCGAAGTACGCGCCGCGGCGGTGGGCGCGCCAGATGGCGGTGGCGTTGGAGTTCTTCGCGTTGGTGGAGAGGTAGAAGACGTTGCCGTAGCCGCCGGTGGCGAGGACGACGGCGTCGGCGAAGTACGTGTCGATGCGGCCGGTGACCAGGTCGCGCGCCACGATGCCGCGCGCCCGGCCGTCCGCGACGATCAGGTCGAGCATCTCGGTGCGCGCGTGCATCTCGACGTTCCCGGCGGCGATCTGCCGGGACAGTGCCTGGTACGCGCCGAGCAGCAGCTGCTGGCCCGTCTGGCCGCGGGCGTAGAAGGTGCGGGACACCTGGACGCCGCCGAACGAGCGCGTGTCGAGGAGGCCGCCGTACTCGCGGGCGAACGGGACGCCCTGCGCCACGCACTGGTCGATGATCTCCACCGACACCTCGGCGAGGCGGTGGACGTTGGACTCGCGGGCGCGGAAGTCGCCGCCCTTGACCGTGTCGTAGAAGAGGCGCTGGACGGAGTCGCCGTCGTTGCGGTAGTTCTTCGCGGCGTTGATGCCGCCCTGGGCGGCGATGGAGTGGGCGCGGCGCGGCGAGTCCTGGTAGCAGAACTGCACGACGTGGTAGCCCTGTTCGGCCAGGGTCGCGCCCGCCGCGCCACCGGCGAGGCCGGTGCCGACGACGATGACGGTGTGCTTGCGGCGGTTGGCCGGGTTGACCAGCTTCGCCTCGAAACGGCGCCGGTTCCAGCGCTCGGCGACGGGTCCGTCCGGGGCCTTGGTGTCGGCGACCGGGTCGCCGGTGGTGTAGTCGAGGTAGGGCGAGGACATGCTGCCGACTCCGTTCACGCTGCTCTTGCCGCTCACGCTGCTCATGCCGCTCGTTCCGCTCATGCCCCTCACTCGACGATCCCGGTCATCACGCCGAAGGGGACCGACAGGAAGCCGAGGGTGAGGACGAGGGCCAGGACGTTCGCCGTGACCTTGAGCGCGCGGTCGCGGGTGCGGCTGCCCGCGCCGAGGGTCTGTGCCGCGCCCCAGAAGCCGTGCCGGACGTGCAGCCCGACGGCGAGCATGGCGACGATGTAGATCGTGTTGCCGTACCAGGTGCTGAAGGCGGCGACGATGTTCTCGTACGGGTGGCCCGCCTCGCCGCGCGGGTTCACGGTGCCGGTCGTCAGGTCGAGGATGTGCCAGACGAGGAACAGCGCCAGGATCACGCCGCCCCAGCGCATCGTGCGCGTGGCGTAGCCGGCGCGCGGCTTGCGGTGCGCGTACTTCACGGGGCGGGCCGCCAGGTCGCGGCGGCTCAGCTGCGCGGCGGCGACGGCGTGCGCCACCAGGGCGAGCAGCAGCAGCGGGCGCATGATCCACAGGAACCACTCGTGGTGCAGCACCGGGTCGCCGATGGTGCGCAGCCAGTGCGCGTACCCGTTCATCTCCTCGGGGCCGAAGAAGACCTTCAGGTTCCCCGCCATGTGGGCCACCAGGTACAGCAGCATGACGATGCCGCTGACCGCCATCACGGTCTTCTTGCCGATGGTGGACTGCCAGAAGCGCCCGGCGGCCGTCCTCGGCCTCCGGGGCGGTGCGGGGGGAGCCGTACGGGCGGGACCTGCCTGTCCCGGCGTGCGTGTCGCCAGAGCCATGACACAGACGGTAGGGCGGGGCGCGTGAATGCGTCCAAGACATGGAAAAGCTCATTTCGATAGCAGTTGTCTATCGTCGGCGTACCATGGGCCGCATGCAGCTCCAGCAGCTCCGCTACTTCACCGCCGTCGCGGAGACCCGGCACTTCACCCGGGCCGCGCGGCGCGAGCATGTCGCCCAGCCGTCGCTGTCGCAGCAGATCAGGTCGCTGGAACGGGAGCTGGGCGCCGAGCTCTTCCACCGCGCGCGCGGCCACATCTCCCTCACCGACGCGGGCGAGGCGCTGCTGCCGCTGGCGCGCCGCATCCTGGCCGACACGGAGACGGCGCGCCGGGAGGTCCTGGAGGTGGCCCAGCTGCGGCGGGGGCGCGTACGGCTCGGGGCACCGCCGAGCCTGTGCGCCAGCCTGGTGCCGGACGTGCTGCGGACGTACAAGGACAGCTATCCGGGCGTGGACCTGGTGGTGCACGAGAGCGGGTCGCAGGACCTGGTGCGCGTCCTCGCGGCGGGGGAGCTGGACCTGGCGCTGGTCATCACACCGCTCCAGGGGCAGGCGCCCGCGCTGACCACCGTGGAGCTGCTGCGCGAGGAACTCGTCGTCATCTCGTCGCCCGACGGGCCGCCGCCGGTGCCGGGCGGGCGCATCAGGGTCGGCGACCTGCAAGGCCGGCCGATGGTGATGTTCCGGCACGGCTACGACCTGCGGGAACTGACCCTCGCCGCGTGCCGTGAGGCGGGCTTCGAACCGGTCTTCAGCGTGGAGGGCGGGGAGATGGACGCGGTGATCGGCTTCGTGCGGGCCGGGCTGGGGGTGGCGGTGGTGCCCAGCATGGTCGCGGAGCGGTCCGGGCTGCGGGCCACGCCGTTCGCCGCGCCGGGGCCGCACCGCACGGTCTCGGTCGCGCACCGGGGCGACGTGTCGCCGCCGCGCGCGGCGCGGGAGCTGCAACGCATCCTCCTCAGCCGGGCCGGCCGGGTGGACGTCGGCGCCACGCCCTGACGGCCCACCCCGGCGGGGAAGGCACCCACACGGCCGGACGGACGCGGACCACCCGGCCGGGTGGGGCCAGGCGTCCCGGCGGCTCCACCGGTGCGCCGGGTGACATCGGCCGTCCGTCCGGGGTCTTCCCGGCACACACGCGGCGCTGCGGTGCTGAGCCGCACCGGGGCGCGTGGTGGCCACGGTCCGGGCTCGCATCGATGTCCGGCGGCGTGCGCCCGGCCGCGCCGGACGGTGGCTGGGCGCCCGGTCCCCGGGGTACGCCGTCGTGACGCGCCGGACTCCGGCACGGGCCGCTGTAGCCGTACCGGTCCCGTACGTCCGCCACGGGTCCGTCCCGGCCGCCGAAGGTGCGGGGCGTCCGCCGGTGTGGGCACCGAGCGGCCGCGCGGCGCGCGTCAGGCCACGGAGGAGAACGGGCGCGTCGCGCGCGCCTCCCGCAGCGCCGTGCCCCACCACACCAGTTCGTCCAGCATCCGCTTGGCCGCCCCCGCCGGTTCCGTGGGCTCGCGCAGCTCACCCTGCCCGTCGAAGAGCAGGTAGTAGCGCGGGAACGTCACGGCGCTGCGCACTGTGTGGGCGTGCAGTTCCCCGAAGACCTGGCGCAACTGCTCGATCGCCAGCAGGCCGCCGCTCAGGCCGCTGTACCCCACGAAGCCGATCGGCTTGGCCTGCCACTGCGTGAAGTGCCAGTCGATCGCCGCCTTCAGCGAGGCGGGGAAGCTGCGGTTGTAGTCCGGCGTCAGGACGACGACCGCGTCCGCCTCGTCCAGCGCCCGCGTCAGCCCCGCCATCCCCGCCGGGCGCTCGGGGTCCGGCGCGATGGCCGGGGGGACGGACGGCAGCGCCAGCGGCAGCGTGTAGTCGGCGAGGTCGATCACCTCGGTCGTGAACTCGCCGTGCTCGGCCGCCCGTTCGGCGAACCAGCGGGCGACGACCGGCGCGAAGCGTCCCTCCCGGACGCTGCCGACGAGCACCGCCAGCTTCAGCGGGGCGGGGGAGGAAGCGGCGGACATGGGCGTGGACATGGGGGTCTCCCGTTCTGTGGATCAGGGGCGGCCCCGGCGGGCAGCGCCAGGGGGCCGTGGGCACCACACTCCCCGTCCGGCGCGGCACGGGGGAGACCGGCCGGAGACTGGTAGTGGCAGGGCCACCCTCCGCGCGGACTGCCCTGTTACGTTCGACGTGTGAGCGAGCACGGCAACGACCTCGGCATCTTCCTGCGCGCACGCCGCGAGGCGGTGCGGCCCGCCGACGTCGGGCTGCCCACCGGGCCCCGGCGCCGCACACCAGGCCTGCGCCGTGTCGAGCTGGCGACCCTCGCGGGCGTCAGCGTCGAGTACCTGACGCGCCTCGAACAGGGCCGCGACCGCCGCCCGTCCACCGGTGTCCTGTCCTCGCTGGCCGACGCGCTGCGCCTCGACCTCGGGGAACGGGTCCATCTCCACCGCCTCTCCAAGGCGGCCGACGGCTTCCGGTGCCGCAGCGGGCCCGTCGAACTGGTCCGTACGGTACGGCCCACCGTCGCGGCGCTGCTCGCCCGGCTCGAATCCACCCCCGCCGTGCTGCTCAACCAGCTCAGCGATGTCCTCGCGCACACCGGCGCGTACGAGCGCCTGGCGGCCCCCCTCGGGCTGCTCGACGGCGAACCGCCCAACCTCGCCCGCTTCCTGTTCACCGACGCACGCGCGCGGTCCGTCTACCCGGACTGGGCGCACGTGGCGGACGAGCAGGTCGCCGCGCTGAAGGAGGGCCCGTACCGGCACGACGGGCACATGGCGGCGCTGACGGACGAGCTGACCGTCGCGGCCGGCGACGAGTTCGCGCGACGCGCGGCGACCCTGCCCGGTCTGGCGCGGCGCAGCGGCGTCACACTTCTCGCGCACCCGGAGGCCGGTGAACTGCGGCTCGCCTACGAGACACTGGAGCTGACCACCGAGGACCAGCGGATCATCACGTACCTCCCCGCCGACGCCGCGACCGCCGACGCGCTGGCGCGGATCGATACCCCGGGACCCAGGACGCTGCGCGCGGTCACCGGCTGACACCGCGGACACCGCACAGGGCGACGCCACCGTCGGCCCCCTTGCCGGGGCGTCGCCGGCCCGCCATCGAGTGGACTCCTGCGGGCCGCCGCCGGTGCGGCCGCCGTCGACGGGGAGCAGCGGCGGCCTGGCGAAAAGGCCGGGCGGAGCAGCGCCCGATGTCCGCGGACGGCTGTGCCGTCCGCCAGGCCGCCCACGTCCACGCCGCCGACCGTCGCCCTGGTCCGCGGGCTCGCCCCATGGCGACCGCGGGCCCGCGAGCCGGGGAGACGCCCTCGCCGCGGCCACACCGGCCACGAACCGTCCGCCCGCCACCGGAGTGGCGGCCGGAAGGGCGAGCCGGAAAACAAGTGTCCGCCGCAGGAGCGCAGTTCCGCTGCCGTTCGTCGTTCCGTCCATGAACACGACGGTACGGACGCCGGAAAGCGCCGACTAGCGCCGAAAGTCCATTGCGCGCCGACTTTTGTCTCGGCCACGGGGCAGCCAACCCCGCGCCCCCTTCCGCCGCCCGCTCCGGCGGCCCCACCACAGCGGCCACGCGGCCGAGGCGGCGATCAGCAGCGCCGCGCCTGAGCCCAGGGCCGACGACAGCGCCTCGCCCGGTATGTGCAGCAGCCCCGGCAGCACCAGGGCGAAGGCCGCGGACAGCAGCCCGAACTGCGGCAGGTGCAGGCCCGGTCTGAAGACCGCGAGCCGTGGCGCGGGCGCGCACCAGCGGTCGTCGCCGGTGGCGCGCGGGTCGCTGCGCTCGCCGAGCGCGAGTCCGGTGGCCGGGTCCACGCGGCCCCACACCGTCCGGCCGCCGTCCGCGACGACCGCGACCGGCGTTCCGCCCGTGCCCGCCGGGGGCCGGACCGGCATGCACAGCCACGCGTCCATGCCCGGCATCGCCCGCCCCATGTAGAGGAGGCTGTCGTCGGGGCGCCCAGGCCCCGCCGGGTCGCGCAGCAGCCGGGGGAGCACGCTGATCCGCTGCCCTTCCTGCGTGCGCAGCACCAGCGTCGTTCCCGAGGAGCGGATCGCGTCCCCGGTGGCGGCCTCGATCGTCACCCGCACCGCGCGGACCCGGCCGTCACGCGCGTCCCGCTGGAGCACGCGGCTCGCCGGGTCGAGGCGGCGCACCAGCAGGCGGTAGGCGACGAGGAGGCTGAAGGGTATGAGCCCGAGCAGTACGAGCTGCTGCACGGGTGTGGGCGGCAGGCCCCAGCCACGCGTGTAGAACCCGAGGTCGGACTCCAGCTCGTCCACGTAGGCGCCGAGGCCGGGCGCCGAGGGCGCGTAGAGGATCTGGTGCGCCTCTCCGAGCCGGGGCAGGGCGACGGTCCTGGCGTCGTACGCCTTCACATGGCGCGGCCCGTGCGGCGTGTCCAGTTCGAGCACCAGGTCGGCGCGGTACACGTGCCGCCGCTCGTGGGTGAAGTCCTGCTCCTCCACATGGGTGGGGGGCCGGACGACCGCGCCGGTGGCCACCTGCGCGCCCGCCCGCTGGATCGCGTTGACCGCCTCGCCGTGCTCGCCGCCCGGCTGGGTGCCGACCACGACGGCGGCCAGGACGGCGGCCGCCGTCAGGACCGCGCCCGCCGTACGCGCCCAGGCGGGACGCGGCGACGGCAGGCGCCGGGGCGGCGCGGGGGTACCGCCCGGCGGGTGGTAGCGGGGGGAGGGCGGGACCGGAGGAGCCGTGCGGACGGCGAAGATCCAGCCGGTGGCCGCCGCCAGGGCGGACACGCCGAGAGCCATGATGTTGACGTGCGGGCGGGGCGCGCCGTGCCGGAAGAGCACGAGCGCGAGCGCGTAGGTGACACACGCGTAGACGGAAGCGCCCAGCAGACGCGTCAGGATCGTGGGGACTTTCATGACAGTTTCTCTGACTCATGAGCCGGTCCGGTGGTTGTGGCGCCTCCGTCCCGGTATGGCCCCGACCACCTCGGTCTCGCCGGGTTGCCGTTCATCTTCCTTCCGTTTCACGTTAGTTGGACAATGGTTCAACCACAGGCAGGGCGCGGTGTGAGCGAGGCCACATCCCGGTGTCGGCTCACCGGCTGACGCGGCGTCGGCGCGCGCCGCCGATCTCGTCGGGCCGCGGGCGTGTCGCACGTCCGGCTCCTCTCGCCCGCGGCCCGGACCGGCGAGGCCGTCGCCCCGCCACGCCGGGCGGTCGGCCCGACACACCTCACCGTCCGCCCCGGCGCGGGCACGTCACGCCGGGGGCGCGGCGGCGTGCCCGCCCGACATGAGCGTGTCCCGGACCGCCATCAGGGCGAAGCCGAGGAGGTTCTGGCCCCGCCAGCGCGACGGGTGCATGGCGTCCTCGTTCCGCGCGCCCAGCCCGATGCCCCAGATGCGGTCCAGTGGACTCGCCTCGACCAGCACGCGGTCCCGCGTGCCCACCAGGTAGTCGCGCAGCTCGGGCGAGCCGCCGAACTTCGCGAGGTTCCCGCGTGTCACGATGCCGGTGCGGTGCTCGCGCCAGACTTCCTCGGAGAATCCCCGCACCTGGCGGCCCAGCCGCTTCACCTCCCGCGGATGCCCCGCCGCCCGTATCCTGTCCGCGATCTCCGTGTCCCCGAACAGCCACGCCTTGTGCGCCATCATGTAGTGCTCCGCTGTCCGGAACACATGCCCGCCCTCGGTGAACTCGCCCTCCCACCACTGGCCAAGGCACTCGGGACCCACCACACCAGGCGTCACCGGCTCCGGCTTCCAGAAGAAGAGGAACCGTATCCGCTCGCCCGCCAGTTCGGCCGCGACCGCCTCGGCCAGGTTCCCCGGCAGCACCGTGCCCGCACCCATCGCCGTCACCCCCACGTCGTCGCCCCTCACGCGTCACCACCCGCCCCCGGCAGTCCGCCGGGCGGCGCCGGTGATCGCAGTCTGGCACGGGGGTCCGACAACGGAACGCGAACGCATGTGCCCAGGTCACGATCTTCACGCTTTCACCGTTCCGTGCCCCGCGAACCGTTGTGATCCGGGCAACTCCCTCGTTAGGGTTCCGGAGGCTCTGACAACCGGAAGGCAGCAGACGTGACCGGCACCGCATCCCCCCGCCCCATCGCGGACGAGGACCGTGAGCCGCCGAGCCTGGCCGAGAAACTGCGCGAGGCCGTCCGCCAGGCCAACACCCTCAGCAGGATCAACCGGATCAGCAAGAGCCAGCACGCCAGCTGACCCGCCCCGGCCGCCCCTCCCGGCACGCGCGGACGCCACACGGACGAAGAAACGCCGATGACGCGCGGCCCCCGGGGCGTCCGCCGCCGGGGGCCGCGCGCCTCGCTCCGCACGCGCCGCCGGAGCGTCAGCCGAGGCCGAGCTTCGCGCCCCTCGCCCGCGCCACCGCGTCCGGGTCGCCCTCCGTCGTCACCCGCGCCGCGTCCTGGCGGCCCGACGCGAACAGCAGCAGTTCCCCCGGCTCCCCGGTGACCGTCACCACCGGCGCGCCCTTGTGCGCCACGACGGTCTGCCCGTTCGGCCGCCGCAGCACCAGCCCCACCGGACTCTTGCGCGCCATGATCCGGCCCGCGGTCTCCAGCCGCCGCCACAGCGCGTCCGAGAAGACCGGGTCGAGATCACGCGGCGGCCGCCCGCCGCCCGCGCGCCGCACGTCCTCGCCGTGCACATAGAACTCGACGGTGTTCGCCGCCTCGTCGATCTGCTTCAGCGAGAACGGCGACGCCTTCGGCGGCCCGCTCCTGAACAACTGGACCAGCTCCGGGTACGGCCTGGCCGCGAACTCGTCGCGCACCCGCTCCCCCCGCGCCGCCAGCGGCTTGATCACCAGCCCGCCCGCCGCGTCCGGGCGCCGCTCACGCACCACCAGGTGCGCCGCCAGGTCCCGGGTCGTCCATCCCTCGCACAGGGTCGGGGCGTCCGGGCCCGCCTCCTCCAAAAGCTCGGCCAGCACCAGCCGTTCACGCTTCGCATGGGTCGACATACGCCCACCATAGTCCGCACCCCCCGCCCTGCGGCCGAACGCGCCCTGGCACGCCGCACAGCCTGGCGCGTCGCTGCACCCGCCGCCCGCCACCCACCGCATACAGTCCGTGCGTACGCCGCCCGTTCCAGCCCGTTCCCCCTGTTACCGGACTTCTCCGGTACCCACCGCCGCGGAGGTCCGCCCGCCCATGGTCCCCCTGCTCGTCGTCGCCCTGATCGTCCTGATCCTCTTCGGCTTCGGCTTCCTCGCCGACATCCTGTGGTGGGTCGCCGCCCTCGTCCTCATCATCTGGCTGATCGGCTTCTTCGTCCGCCCCGGCGGGACCGGCGGCCCCCGCGGACGCTGGTACAGGTGGTGACACCGGGGCGCGGCAGAATGGACGTATGCCCTCCAGCACCCCCGCCCTCGACCCGGCCGTCGCCGCCCGCCTGAAGCGGACCCCCGACGGCCTCGTCGCCGCCATCGCCCAGCAGTACGACACCGGAGAGGTGCTCATGCTCGGCTGGATGGACGACGAGGCACTGCGCCGCACCCTCACCACAGGCCGCTGCACCTACTGGAGCCGCAGCCGCCGCGAGTACTGGGTCAAGGGCGACACCTCGGGCCACGTCCAGCACGTCAAGTCCGTCGCCCTCGACTGCGACGGCGACACCGTGCTCGTCAAGGTTGACCAGGTCGGCGGCGCCTGCCACACCGGCGACCGCACCTGCTTCGACGCGGGCGCCCTGCCCCTCACGGGCAGCGGGGACGTCCCGTCCGCCCGGCCAGTAGGCTGACCGGCCATGGACCTCGACCGCTTCCGGGTGCTCGCCAAGGAGCGCCGGGTCATCCCCGTGACCCGGCGCCTCCTCGCCGACGGCGACACCCCCATCGCGCTGTACCGCAAGCTCGCCGCCGAGCGTCCCGGCACGTTCCTCCTCGAATCGGCGGAGAACGGCGCCACCTGGTCCCGGTACTCCTTCGTGGGCGTCCGCAGCTCCGCCGCCCTCACCGTCCGCGACGGCCGTGCCCACTGGCTCGGCACACCCCCCGTGTCGGTCCCCACCGAGGGCGACCCGCTCGACGTCCTGCGCGAGACGCTGCGCGTCCTGCACACCCCGCGTGACCCCGACCTCCCCCCGTTCACCGGCGGCATGGTCGGCTACCTCGGGTACGACGTCGTCCGCCGCCTGGAGTCCATCGGCGACCTGGCGGGCGACGACCTGCGCCTCCCCGAGCTGACGATGCTCCTCGCCTCCGACCTCGCGGTCCTCGACCACCGCGACGGCACGGTCCTGCTGATCGCCAACGCGATCAACCACAACGATCTCGACACCGGCGTGGACGAGGCGTGGGCCGGCGCCGTCGCCCGCCTCGACACGATGACGGCCGACCTCGCCCGCCCCGCCACCGGCTCCGGCTACGCCGTCCTGCCCGCGTCGGAACTGCCGCCCTGTACCGAGCGGTTCGGCAGCGCCGCCTACCAGGACGCCGTCGAGACGGTGAAGGAGCACATCAGGGCGGGCGACGCGTTCCAGGTCGTCCCCTCCCAGCGCTTCGAGACGCCCTGCGCCGCCGGCGCCCTGGACGTCTACCGGGTGCTGCGCGCCACCAACCCGAGCCCGTACATGTACCTCTTCCGCTTCGCGGGCGAGGACGGCGCGAGCGGCTTCGACATCGTCGGATCGAGCCCCGAGGCGCTCGTCAAGGTCGAGGAAGGGCGCGCCCTCCTCCACCCCATCGCGGGCACGAGGCCGCGCGGCACCACGCCGCGGGAGGACGCCCGCCTCGGCGAGGAACTGCTCGCCGACCCCAAGGAGCGCGCCGAGCACCTCATGCTCGTGGACCTGGGCCGCAACGACCTCGGCCGCGTCTGCGCCCCCGGCACCGTCGAGGTCGTCGACTTCATGTCGGTCGAGCGCTACAGCCACGTGATGCACATCGTCTCGACCGTCACCGGGCAGCTCGCCGACGGCAGGACCGCGTTCGACGCCCTCACCGCCTGCTTCCCCGCCGGGACGCTCTCCGGCGCCCCCAAGCCGCGCGCCCTGCGGATCATCGAGGAACTGGAGCCCACCAGGCGCGGCGTGTACGGCGGCTGCGTCGGCTACCTCGACTTCGCGGGCGACGCCGACACCGCCATCGCCATCCGCACGGCCCTCCTGCGCGACGGCACGGCGTACGTCCAGGCGGGCGCGGGCGTCGTCGCCGACTCCGACCCCGCGACCGAGGACCAGGAGTGCAGGAACAAGGCGGCGGCCGTCCTCAGGGCGGTGGCCGCCGCCGGAAAGCTGCGCGGTAGCGTGGAGGGGTGAAGCGTGACCCCACAGGCGGCGACAGTTCCCCCACCCCCCGCCGCGCCCTCGCAGCCGCGCTGCTGAGCGGCGCCGTGGGCGCCGCGGTCGTCCTCATCGCCGCCGGGCAGACCTGGGGCGAGGGGACCGCGTCGAGCAGCGGGGCCGAACTGCCGGTCACCGCCAGCGGCAGCGCCGTCTCGGGACTGCCCAGCGCGCTCGCCCTCGTCGGTCTCGCCGCGCTCGTCGCGGTCTTCGCCGTACGCAACGCGGGCCGCGCCGTCGTCGCCGCGCTCCTCGCCCTCAGCGGCGCCGGCGCCATCGGCACCGCGCTGCTCGGCGCCGGCGACTCGGCCGCCCTGGAACGCTCTGCCGCCGATGTGATGGGCCTCACCCACGCCGCCGTCACCGGCGTCGACCACACCGGCTGGCCCTGGGTCTCCGCGCTCGGCGGGCTGCTGCTGCTCTTCGCGGGGCTGCTGGCGCTGAGTTACGGTCGGCAGTGGCCGGCGATGTCGGGCCGGTACGAACGGGCGGGCCGCCGCGAGCGCGGTCCCGCAGGCCCCGCGCGACGGGCACGTCCCGTGGACCCGGACCGGCCGGAGAACATCTGGCGCGCCCTCGACCGCGGTGAGGACCCCACCTGACACCCCACCCCGTCCGGGGTGTCGGGGCCGACTGCAACAATGGTTGTCGGGTGGGTGAGCGAACACCCACGCCGACCGAGCCAGGAGGAATCACACACATGGCGGACAAGTACCACCACGGCAACAGCCCTGCCGCCTGGACCGCTGTCCTGATCGCTTTCGTCGGATTCGGCATCGGCAGCGCCTACACGGTGATGGCCGAGCCGGTGGGTGTCCTCGCGGGCCTCGTCGTCCTCGCCCTGGCCTGCGTCGCCGGCGCGGTCATGCGGGCCATGGGCTACGGCCAGCAGCAGATCCCGGACGAGCGGCACCGTGTCGTCGCCGCCCGCGCCGAGGCCGAGCTCGCGCACACCGGCACCCCCCTCGACAGCGCCGCCGGGAGCAAGTCCGAGCAGGCCACCGTCGGCAGCTGACCACCGCCGCCCCCCACCCGGCCGCCGGACGGCCCACGTCCGCGACCGGGTGACATCGGTCACCTCCCTCCGGCGACCGCTCGCGGTGATATGGATCACCACACCGCACCCCGAGGAGAAACCACCCCGACAGCGGGCAACCGCCGTACGGTCACAGGCGTCCCGCCCGCCGCGCACCCGCGTCGGACCGGGTGGCGCACGCTGCCTGTCGTCGTCTCCGGCGCCGCCGTTACCGCGGCGCGAGCGTCCGGACCGCTTGGGCAGCGTGCCAGCGGTCGCCCGGCTTCGCGCCTGCCCGGACGGCGCCTCGTCCGCCCCGGGCGGGATCGGTCACCACGGCTCGCCGTATCGCTGTCGGCCTTCTCCGCCTCGGCCCGAGGCGGTGACCCGGTGCCACGCGAAGTCGGCCGCCGCCTCCGCAGGCGTCCCGGTCCCGCAGGGAACGTCCTCCTACCCGTACGACCGCCTCCGCCGTGCGCCGCGCCCGGTGCGGCCCGAGGCTGGGGGAGTGGACCGTCCCCCGCACCCCACCGCCCCGCCGGCCCGCAGGGCGGGCGCCGCGCTCGCGATCCTCGCCCTCACCGCCGCCGCCTGCGGCTGGGTCGCCCTGGTCGACCCGCACGAGCCGGGCCACTACCCGCCCTGCCCCGTCCTCGCGCTGACCGGCCTGCACTGCCCCGGCTGCGGCGGACTCCGCAGCGTCCACGCCCTGACGCACGGCGCGCCCCTCGCCGCGCTCCACGCCAACGCCCTCGTGGTCCTCGGCGGAACGGCGCTCCTCGCCGCGTTCCTCACCCACGCCGTACGGGGCACCGCGCCCCGGTGGGCCCGCCCCGGGCCGTCCGCCTGGGCGTTCGGCCTGATCGCCACGCTCTTCACCGTCCTGCGCAACCTGCCCCCCGGCGCCGCCCTGAGCCCCTGACCAGGCACGGCGCCCCGACCGCCCCGCGGAGGGGGCGGGGAGCGGGCGGTGCGAGACCTCCCCTTGCGGCCGGATACCATCGATGTGTCTGATGCTTTTCCCCAGCCCGACCGGAAGGGGCCCGTCGCGTGAGTGTGCTCGACGAGATCATCGACGGAGTCCGCGCAGACCTCGCCGAGCGGCAGACGCGTGTCAGCCTCGACGAGCTGAAGGCCAAGGCCGCCGCCGCTCCGCCCGCGCGTGACGGCGTCGCCGCCCTGAAGGGCGACAGCGTCACCGTCATCTGCGAGGTCAAGCGCTCCAGCCCGTCCAAGGGGGCCCTGGCCGCCATCGCCGACCCCGCCGCGCTCGCCGCCGACTACGCGGCGGGCGGCGCCGCCGCCATCTCCGTCCTCACCGAGGGCCGCCGCTTCGGCGGTTCCCTGGACGACCTGGCGGCCGTCCGCGCCCGGGTGGACACCCCGCTGCTGCGCAAGGACTTCATCGTCACCGCCTACCAGCTGTGGGAGGCCCGCGCCCACGGCGCCGACCTCGCCCTGCTGATCGTGGCCGCGCTGGACCAGGAGGCCCTGGTCTCCCTGATCGAGCGCGCCGAGTCCATCGGCCTGACGCCGCTGGTCGAGGTCCACGACGAGGACGAGGCCGACCGCGCGGTGGACGCGGGCGCCCGCGTCATCGGCGTGAACGCCAGGAACCTCAAGACCCTGGAGGTGGACCGCTCCACCTTCGCCCGCGTCGCGCCGGAGATCCCCGGCCACATCGTCAAGGTCGCCGAGTCCGGCGTGCGCGGCCCGCACGACCTCATCGCCTACGCCAACGACGGCGCGGACGCCGTCCTCGTCGGCGAGTCCCTGGTCACCGGCCGCGACCCGCGCGCCGCCGTCGCCGACCTGGTGGCGGCCGGGGCCCACCCCGCGCTGCGGCAGGGGCGCTGACCCCTCCCATGACCCCCAGGAGCCGCACGGACCAGGCAGCGACGGCCCGCCCCCGCCCCGGGGACGGCGCCTTCGCCTGCCTGGCGCGCGGTGCCAGGCCGCGCGGCTGCCGGGCCCCCGCCCGGCGGGTCCTCGGCCGCCGGGTGCGCTACCACATCGGCTGCGAGCCCGGCCAGGTCAACGGGCGGCGATGGCGCTGACCACGGCACGGCCGCACGCCGCGGCGGCGGGACCCCGGGTCCCGTGACCGCGCGGCGCGGCGGCCGTCCGGCGAGCCACGCCCCTGTCACCGATCGCCCGGGAGGCGACGACCACCCATGTCCGCACAGCCACATCCCGCACAGTTCTTCCATCCCGCCACCGACGGGTCGGCCTTCACCACCGGCGGCTACTTCGGCGCCTTCGGCGGGACGTTCGTCCCCGAGGCCCTGCGCTCCGTCGTGGACGAAGTCACCGCCGCGTACGAGAAGGCGCTCCAGGACCCGTCCTTCGCCGCCGAGCTGGACGACCTCTTCGTCCACTACGTCGGCCGCCCCAGCCCGCTCACCGAGGTGCCGCGCTTCGCGGAGCAGGCGGGCGGCGCGCGGATCTTCCTCAAGCGCGAGGACCTGAACCACACCGGCTCGCACAAGATCAACAACGTCCTCGGCCAGGCGCTCCTCACCCGCCGCATGGGCAAGCGCCGCGTCATCGCCGAGACCGGCGCCGGACAGCACGGCGTCGCCACCGCCACCGCCTGCGCCCTCCTCGGCCTCGACTGCACCATCTACATGGGCGAGGTCGATACGCAGCGCCAGGCGCTCAACGTCGCGCGGATGCGGATGCTCGGCGCGGAGGTCGTCGCCGTCACGTCCGGCAGCCGCACCCTCAAGGACGCGGTGAACGAGGCGTTCCGCGCCTGGGTCGCCACCGTGGACGACACCCACTACCTGTTCGGCACCGTCGCCGGGCCCCACCCGTTCCCCGCCATGGTGCGCGACTTCCAGCGCGTCATCGGCGTCGAGGCGCGCCGCCAGGTCCTGGAGCGCGCCGGGCGGCTGCCCGACGCGGTCGTGGCCTGCGTCGGCGGCGGGTCGAACGCGATGGGCATCTTCCACCCCTTCCTGCCCGACGAGGGCGTCCGGCTGATCGGCTGCGAGGCGGGGGGACACGGCGTGGAGACCGACGAGCACGCCGCCACCCTGACCCTGGGCGAACCCGGCATCCTGCACGGCTCCCGCAGCTACGTCCTCCAGGACGACGAGGGCCAGATCACCGAGCCGTACTCGATCTCCGCCGGCCTCGACTACCCGGGCATCGGCCCCGAGCACGCCCATCTGAAGGACAGCGCACGCGCCGAGTACGTCGCCGTCACCGACGACGAGGCCATGCAGGCACTGCGCCTGCTCTCCCGCACCGAGGGCATCATCCCCGCCATCGAGTCCGCGCACGCCCTCGCCGGGGCGCTGGCCCTGGGCCGCGAGCTGGGACCCGAGGGCCTGCTCGTCGTCAGCCTCTCCGGGCGCGGCGACAAGGACATGGACACGGCCGCCCGCTACTTCGGGCTCTACGAGGAGGGCACGGACCGATGAGCGGCAACGGCAAGCACCTGAGCGACGTCCTGGCGGCGGCGCGCGCCGAGAACAGGGCCGCGCTGATCGGCTACTTCCCGGCCGGCTACCCCACCGTCGGACGCGGCATCGAGACGGCCGTCGCCATGGCCGAGGGCGGCTGCGACGTCATCGAGATCGGCCTGCCCTACAGCGACCCGGTCCTCGACGGCCCGGTCATCCAGAACGCCGACGTCGTCGCGCTGCGGAACGGCGTGCGGATCGCCGACGTCATCCGCACCGTCGGCGAGGTCCACGCCGCCACCGGCGTCCCGGTCCTGTGCATGACGTACTGGAACCCGGTGGACCGCTACGGCCCCGAGCGCTTCGCGGCCGGGCTCGCCGCCGCGGGCGGCGCCGGCTGCATCCTTCCGGACCTGCCCGTCGAGGAGTCCGCCGAGTGGCGGAAGGCGGCCGAGGCGCACGGCCTCGCCACCGTCTTCGTCGTCGCCCCCAGCAGCCGCGACGAGCGCCTCGCCACCGTCACGGCGGCGGGCGGCGGCTTCGTCTACGCGGCGTCGATCATGGGCGTCACCGGCACGCGCGAGTCGGTGGGCGGGGGCGCGGCCGACCTCGTACGCCGCACCAGGGCCGTCACCGACCTGCCGGTCTGCGTCGGCCTTGGTGTCTCGACGGCGGAGCAGGCCGCGGAGGTCGCGGCGTACGCGGACGGCGTCATCGTCGGCACGGCGTTCGTCAAGAGGCTCGACGAGGGCGGCGCCGACACCGCGGCGGCCACGGCCGGGGTCCGCGCCCTGGCCGCCGAACTGGCCCGGGGCGTGCGCGCCGGGCGCTGACCGCACCCCGTGACCACACGGCGACACCGGGACGCGGCCACCGTGCCGCGTTCCGGTACAGTCGGGAGCCATGGGCACCGACGGGTCAGCGGAGGGCATACCGTGGCAGCCGCCTTCGGCGGTGGAGCAACGGCTGTACGACGCGGCGAACTCGGCGGACTGGGACACCTTCCTCGCCGTCCTGGCCGGCACGGACCTCTTCCTCCCCACGTCGCGTGAACTCGCGGACGCCACGGCCGGTTCGGGGCGCCCGTTCCCCTACACCCCTTTCCACGACGAGCGGTTCAAAGGACTGAGCCTCCCCGTCTGGACCCGCGGCGCGCTGCCGCGCCCCGTCGCCGACCGCGTCTTCGAACGCGTCGAGCTCCAGCACCTCGCGCGCGCCCTGCCCCGCTCCATCCGCTGGCTCGCCCTCAACCCCGGCACCCCGGCGGAGACGTATCTGCCCGCCGACACGCGCCGCTGGCGCAAGGCGGCCAGGCATCCGGTCGCCGAGGACCAGCTCAAGACCCTGTGGAACGGGCCCCGTTCCGGACCGCTCGCGCACGGCATGGCCTGCGGCGCGCTGCTGATGGTGAACAACGGCGCCCCCTGGAACCAGCTCGGCTGGCAGAGCGGCGGCTACTCGGAGGAACGCGCGCTCCTGCGGCGCTGGTGGGGCGTCGGCGGCCGCCCCGGCTGGCAGCGGATGCAGCAGCGCCTGCTGCGCTGCGAAGTCATCTCGCCCGCCTGGGAGTTCGTGCTGCGCGTGCGGCAGGCGATGATCCTGGAGTACGGCGCCGTCCCCGGCCCGGGGCAGTGGCGGGAGACCACCGAGCGCGTCGTCCTGTCGCGCACCGCCGACGTCGTGGACAGGACCGGCAAGCCGCCCGGCTTCGACCTGGACGCCGACATCGCGCTCGTCCAGGACGTCATCGGCCGCGTCCTGCGGTACGAGGCGCGGTTCCGCGCGGACGGGCTCCTCGACCAGGGGGCGTGCGTGCGGTCCGTCGTGTCCTGGGACCTCGGGCGCGCGTCCTGCATGGCCCGCTGGGGGCTCGGCGCGCGGTACAGCAGCGTCGCCGAGACCGAGGCGGCCGTCCTGCGCACCGGCGCGGTCGCGCGGCAGGCGTACCGCTCGTGGTCCGAGTTCGCGATGGGCTATGTCCTGGGCCGCTGCCTGCACTTCGACAGCGAGGGCTTCGGCGACTGGTACACGGAGATGCGCGAGGCCCACCGCATCCTGTCCACGCACCAGGAGAGCCCGTGGCTCAGCGTCCCCTGGGAGCAGGAGACGGCCGACCGCACCGAGCGCTGACGCGCGCCGGCCCGCCGGGCATTCGGCCGCGCTCCGGGCGTGTCCTGGGCGTGCCGGGTTCGTTGGCCCAGGCGTGAGCGAGAAGAACCGACAAGGCAAGCGCAGCGCCCGCGAACGGCTCAGGGAGCAGCGGGAGCGCGAGAAGCACTCCGAGCGGCGCGTCCGCACGGTCAAGGTGGGCGGGATCGCCGTCGTCGCCCTCGCGGCGGCGGCGGGGCTCGGCGTGGTGGCGGCCGGGCGCGGCGGCGACTCGGCGAGCGGCGCGAGCGCCGAACCGGTCGTGGTGGGCCGGGCGGACGCCCCCGCGACGCTCACCGTCTACGAGGACTTCCGCTGCCCCGCCTGCGGCCAGTTCGAGGAGACGTTCCGCGACACCGTCCACGACCTGACGGAGGACGGCTCGCTGCGCGTCGAGTACCACCTGGTGTCCATCATCGACGGCAACGTCGGCGGCAACGGCTCCAAGTACGCCGCGAACGCCGCCGCCTGCGCCCGTGACGCGGACCGCTTCCCCGAGTACCACGACACCCTGTTCGCCAACCAGCCCGCCGAGACGGACGACGCGTTCGGCGACAAGACGCGCCTGCTCGACCTCGCGTCCGAGGTGGACGGCCTGGACACCGCGGCGTTCCGCACCTGCGTCCAGGACGGGGAGCACGACTCCTGGGTCGGCCGGTCCAACGCGGCGTTCACCAGCGGCGACTTCAACGCGACGCCCACCGTCCTGCTCAACGGCGAGGACATCTACGGCTCCTCCGAACCGCTGACCCCCGACTCCCTGCGCTCCCGCGTCGAGGACCTGGCCGCCGCCTCCTGACCCGGCGGCACCCGCGGCCCACCCGGCACCCGTGACCACCCCGGGTCACGGGTGAGGCGTGCGCCCACCGGCCGGACGCGCCGGATTTGCGGTTGCGTACCATGACCTGATGAGATTCGTGATGGTGCCGGGCGGCTGGCAGGGCGGGTGGGTGTTCGACGCGGTGGCTGCCGAGCTGCGACGGGACGGCCATCACGTCGAGGCGGTGACCCTCGTGGGTCTGGAACCGGACGGGCCGGCCGACCGGGACCGTCCGCCGAACCTCGACACCCATGTCGACCAGGTGGCCGAGATCGTCGACCGCGGCGACGAAACGCCCGTCGCGCTGTGCGGGCACAGCTACGCCGGGATGGTGATCGCCGGTGTCGCGGACCGGCTCGGCGACCGCCTCGGCCAGCTCGTCTTCATCGACGCCTATGTCCCGGACGACGGGGACTCGTGCTGGTCCCTGACCAGTGACGAGTTCCGGGAGCTGTTCATCGCCGGTTCCCGCGCCGACGGCCGGTGGGTCGCGGTCCCAGAGGGGCTCGACCCTCGCGCGCGGCCGCACCCCCTGCCGAGCTTCGTCCAGTCGATCCGCCTGGGCGGCGACCCCGGCCGCGCGCTCGGCCGGACGTTCATCAGCGGGGGTGCGTGGCCGGGCAGCCCGTTCGTGACGCTGACCGAACGGCTGCGCGACGACGCGGACTGGCGGGTCCACGAGATCCCCGTCGGCCACAACATCGCCCGCCGCGACCCGCGGAGCCTCGCGGCCGTCCTCGGCGCGTTGCCGGCCGGACCCGGCTGATCCACCGGTGCGGCCGGGCCGTGTCCGCCCGTCGGCCGGATGTCGCGCTCCGTGACGTACCGCGCGCCGATCGTGAGAGTCCGTCCCGTCCGGGCCCGTGGATTACCCTGCGGGCGCCGGGCACGGTAGCGTCGGGGGCACCATGGAGATCCTGGCCTCGATTCCCAGCCCCGGCGAGAGCGAGATCCACCTCGGACCGCTTCCGCTGCGCGGGTACGCGCTGTGCATCATCATCGGCGTCTTCCTCGCCATCTGGCTCGGCGGCAAGCGCTGGGTCGAGCGGGGGGGCAGGCCGGGCACGGTCGCCGACATCGCCGTCTGGGCGGTGCCCTCCGGTCTGATCGGCGCGCGCCTCTACCACGTGATCACGGACAACCAGCTGTACTTCGGCGAGGGCCGCGACTGGGTGGACTCGTTCAAGATCTGGGACGGCGGCATCGGGATCTGGGGCGCCATCGCCGGTGGCGCGCTGGGCACCTGGGTGGCCTGCCGCAGGCGCGGCATCGCGCTGCCGCCGATGGCCGACGCGCTGGCGCCCGGCATCGCGTTCGCCCAGGCCATCGGCCGCTGGGGCAACTGGTTCAACCAGGAGCTGTACGGCCGCCCCACCGACGTGCCGTGGGCCGTCGAGATCGACAACGGCCTGGACGCCGGGACGTTCCACCCCACGTTCCTGTACGAGTCGCTGTGGTGCCTCGGCGTGGGCCTGCTGGTGCTGTGGGCGGACCGCCGCTTCAAGCTGGGGCACGGGCGGGCGTTCGCGCTGTACGTCGCCGCGTACACCGTGGGCCGCTTCTGGATCGAGTACCTGCGGATCGACGAGGCGCACCACTTCCTCGGCCTGCGGCTGAACGGCTGGACGTCGATCCTCGTCTTCGCCGCCGCCGTCGCGTACTTCGTCCTCTCCGCCAAGCGGCGGCCGGGACGCGAGGAGGCCGTCGAGCCGGGCACGGAGGACGGGCCCGCCGAGACCGCCGACACCGTTGACACGGCCGACGCCTCCGAGGCCACCGCCGACACCGCCGCCGACGAGGCCGAGCCCGTCACCGCCGAGGTCGGCGCAGGGTCCACGGCCAAGGGCACGGCGGACACCGACCGGGACACCGGCGACGACGCGGACCCCTCCCCGGCGAAGCCCGCCTGACCCCTTCGCCCTCCCCCCCCCGCACCATGAGCGAGAACGCCGAAGCCCACCACAGCCACCGTGACGTCAACGGTGGCTGGCTCCGGCCTTCCGTCTTCGGCGCCATGGACGGCCTGGTCTCCAACCTCGGCCTGATCACCGGCGTCGCCGGCAGCTCCGCCTCCGCCCACACCGTGGTCGTCGCCGGGATGGCGGGCCTGGCCGCCGGGGCGTTCTCGATGGCGGCGGGCGAGTACACCTCGGTCGCCTCCCAGCGCGAGCTGGTGCAGGCCGAGATCGAGGTCGAACGCGTCGAGCTGCGCCGCCACCCGGCCGACGAGCTGGACGAGCTGACCGACGTCTACATACGGCGCGGCGTCGAGCCGGGGCTCGCGCGCAAGGTGGCGGAGCAGCTGTCCGCCGACCCCGAGCAGGCGCTGGAGATACACGCCCGCGAGGAACTGGGCGTGGCGCCCGACGACCTGCCGTCGCCGGCCGTCGCGGCCGTCTCGTCCTTCGGGGCGTTCGCGGTCGGCGCCGTGCTGCCGGTGCTGCCCTACCTGCTCGGCGCCTCGTCCCTGTGGCCCGCGGTCACCCTGGCGCTGCTCGGCCTGTTCCTGTGCGGCGCCGTCGTAGCCCGGCTGACGGCGCGGCCGTGGTGGTTCAGCGGGCTGCGGCAGCTCGCGCTCGGCGCCGCGGCGGCCGGGATCACCTACGGCCTCGGCGCCCTCTTCGGCACCGCGCTCGGCTAGGGCGCGTCTTCGCGGGTCTTCCCTGGCACGCTCTGTCGGCTACGGAACCTCGCTGCGTTGTCGCATCGCGCGAGTACGAAACGAGTACGAGCTGCGATGCTCCGCCTTGCGATGCACCGCATCCGACAACGCGGCCTGACCCGACAAGACCCGGAAGACGCGCCCCAGCGCATTCGGGGCACAGCGCCCGAACGGACCCGGCCGGACGGGCGGATCTTCCGTGCCGGACGCCGCCTTCCGGACTTTCCCGCCGAACTTCCCATGATCGGGAATACCGCACACCGCCGTACGCGCTATGCCACCGGACATGCCGCCCGGGTGAGTTTGTTTCTGGCGGGTTTCAGCTCCTTGACACCGGGCATAGGTCCGGTGGCCTGCGAGCGGCGGCCCCCCACCCTCGGCGCCCGTCCCGGGCGGCCATATCCGCCATTCCCGGCACGGTTTCCCGGTGCAAAGTCCGTATCGTGGACCTCTGTATCCGCTTCCCGAGAACCGGACCATCGTGTAACCTGCACGAAAATTTAACGAACGCCAGGGCCAACGTCGTCCCTCGGAAGCAAGCACCAGCCAAAGACGACGACGGGAGAGCCGATGCGTTCCGCGTCCCACCCGGCACGACAGGGCCTGTACGACCCGCGCGACGAGCATGACGCGTGCGGCGTCGGCTTCGTCGCCACGCTCACCGGCGAGGCCAGCCACGAGCTGGTCGACCAGGCGCTGACCGTGCTGCGGAACCTCGAACACCGCGGTGCCACCGGTTCCGACCCGGACACCGGCGACGGCGCCGGCATCCTCCTCCAGATCCCGGACGCCTTCCTCCGCGAGGCCGTGCCGTTCACGCTGCCCGACGCGGGCGCGTACGCGGTCGGCACCGCGTTCCTCCCCGCCGACCAGGCCGCGGCCGACGAGGCCGCCGCGCGGGTGGACGCCATCGCCGCCGAGCAGAAGCTCACCGTCCTCGGCTGGCGCGAGGTCCCGGTCGCCCCGCAGCTGCTGGGCGCCGCCGCCCGGGAGACGATGCCCGCGTTCCGCCAGCTCTTCGTCGCCGACAGCGAGGGCGGGCGCACGGGCCTGGCGCTGGACCGCCTCGTCTTCGTGCTGCGCAAGCGCGCCGAACGCGAGGCCGGGGTCTACTTCCCGTCCTTCTCCGCGCGCACCCTCGTCTACAAGGGCATGCTCACCACGGGGCAGCTGGAGCCGTTCTTCCCCGACCTGTCGGACCGGCGGCTGACCAGCGCCATCGCGCTCGTGCACTCCCGCTTCTCGACCAACACGTTCCCCAGCTGGCCGCTGGCGCACCCCTACCGCTTCGTCGCCCACAACGGCGAGATCAACACCGTCCGCGGCAACCGCAACTGGATGCGCGCCCGCGAGTCGCAGCTGGCCAGCGACCTCTTCGGCGGCCAGGAGCAGCTGGAGAAGGTCTTCCCCGTCTGCACCCCCGAGGCGTCCGACTCGGCCAGCTTCGACGAGGTCCTCGAACTGCTGCACCTCGGCGGCCGCTCGCTGCCGCACGCCGTGCTGATGATGGTCCCGGAGGCGTGGGAGAACCACGAGTCCATGGACCCGGCACGCCGCGCGTTCTACCGCTACCACTCCACGATCATGGAGCCCTGGGACGGCCCCGCCTGCGTCACGTTCACCGACGGCGTGCAGGTCGGCGCGGTCCTCGACCGCAACGGGCTGCGCCCGGGGCGCTACTGGGTCACCGACGACGGCTTCGTCGTGCTGTCCTCCGAGGTCGGCGTCCTCGACATCGACCCGGCGCGCGTCGTCCGCAAGGGCCGCCTCCAGCCCGGCCGCATGTTCCTGGTGGACACGGCCGAGCACCGCATCATCGAGGACGACGAGATCAAGGAGCGGCTCGCCGCCGAGCACCCGTACGCCGAGTGGCTGGAGGCGGGCGTCATCGAGCTGGCCGGCCTGCCCGAGCGCGAGCACGTCGTCCACACCCACGCGTCCGTCACCCGCCGCCAGCAGACCTTCGGCTACACCGAGGAGGAGCTGCGCATCCTCCTCACGCCGATGGCGATGACCGGCGCCGAGCCGATCGGCTCGATGGGCACCGACAGCCCCATCGCGGCGCTCTCGGAACGGCCCCGGCTGATCTTCGACTACTTCACGCAGCTGTTCGCACAGGTCACGAACCCGCCGCTGGACGCCATCCGCGAGGAGCTGGTCACCTCCCTGCACTCGTCGCTCGGCCCGCAGGGCAACCTGCTGGAGGCCACCCCGGCGTCCTGTCGCACGGTCACCCTCACGTTCCCGGTGATCGACAACGACGAGCTGGCCAAGCTGATCCACATCAACGCGGACGGCGACCTGCCCGGCTTCGGCGCGGCCACCGTCTCCGGCCTCTACCGCGTCGGCGGGGGTGGCGCCGCGCTCGCCGAGCGGCTGACCGCCATCGAGGCCGAGGTGGACGCCGCCCTCGCCGAGGGCGCCCGCATCATCGTGCTCTCCGACCGGCACTCCGACGCCGAGCACGCGCCCATCCCGTCGCTGCTGCTCACCTCTGCCGTGCACCACCACCTCATCAGGACGAAGCAGCGCACCCAGGTGGGCCTGCTCGTGGAGGCGGGCGACGTGCGCGAGGTGCACCACGTCGCGCTGCTCGTCGGCTACGGCGCGGCGGCCGTCAACCCGTACCTCGCCATGGAGTCGGTCGAGGACCTGGTCGCCCGGGGCACGTACCTGCCGGGCATCGACGCGAACGACGCCATCCGCAACCTCATCAAGGCTCTCGGCAAGGGCGTCCTGAAGGTGATGTCCAAGATGGGCATCTCCACCGTCGCCTCCTACCGGGGCGCGCAGGTCTTCGAGGCGGTCGGCCTGGACGAGCGGTTCGTGGACACCTATTTCCACGGCACCACGACCAAGATCGGCGGCGCCGGGCTCGACGTCATCGCGCGCGAGGTCGCCGCCCGCCACGCCAAGGCGTACCCGGCGTCCGGCGTCGCCCCCGCGCACCGGCGCCTGGAGATCGGCGGCGAGTACCAGTGGCGGCGCGAGGGCGAGCCGCACCTGTTCGACCCGGAGACCGTCTTCCGCCTCCAGCACTCGACGCGCGAGCGCCGCTACGACATCTTCCGCCAGTACACCTCCCGGGTGAACGAGCAGTCCGAGCGGCTGATGACGCTGCGCGGCCTGTTCCGGCTGCGGGACGGCGAGCGGCAGCCCGTGCCGCTGGACGAGGTCGAGCCCGTCAGCGAGATCGTCAAGCGCTTCTCCACCGGCGCGATGAGCTACGGCTCCATCTCCCAGGAGGCGCACGAGACGCTGGCCGTCGCCATGAACCGGCTCGGCGCCAAGTCGAACACCGGCGAGGGCGGCGAGGACTCCGACCGCCTGGTGGACCCGGTGCGGCGCAGCGCGATCAAGCAGGTCGCCTCCGGCCGCTTCGGCGTCACCAGCGAGTACCTCGTCAACGCCGATGACATCCAGATCAAGATGGCCCAGGGCGCCAAGCCAGGCGAGGGCGGCCAGCTGCCGGGACACAAGGTGTACCCGTGGGTGGCGAAGACCCGGCACTCCACGCCGGGCGTCGGCCTGATCTCGCCGCCGCCGCACCACGACATCTACTCCATCGAGGACCTGGCGCAGCTGATCCACGACCTGAAGAACGCCAACCCGGCGGCCCGCGTCCACGTGAAGCTGGTCTCCGAGGTCGGCGTCGGCACCGTCGCCGCGGGCGTCTCCAAGGCGCACGCCGACGTGGTGCTGATCTCCGGGCACGACGGCGGCACCGGCGCCTCGCCGCTCACCTCGCTCAAGCACGCGGGCGGCCCCTGGGAGCTGGGCCTCGCCGAGACCCAGCAGACGCTGCTGCTCAACGGGCTGCGCGACCGCATCGTGGTCCAGACGGACGGCCAGCTGAAGACCGGCCGTGACGTCCTGATCGCCGCGCTGCTCGGCGCCGAGGAGTTCGGCTTCGCGACGGCGCCGCTGGTCGTCTCCGGCTGCATCCTGATGCGCGTGTGCCACCTGGACACCTGCCCGGTCGGCATCGCGACGCAGAACCCGGTGCTGCGCGAGCGGTTCACGGGCAAGCCGGAGTTCGTCGTCAACTTCTTCGAGTTCATCGCCGAGGAGGTCCGCGAGCTGCTCGCCGAGCTGGGCTTCCGCACGCTGGAGGAGGCCGTCGGCCGCGCCGAGCTGCTCGACGTCTCCCGCGCCGTGGACCACTGGAAGGCGCAGGACCTCGACCTGGCCCCGCTGCTGTACGTGCCGGAGCTGCCCGAGGGCACCGCGCGGCACCGCGTCGCCGACCAGGACCACGGCCTGGCGAAGGCGCTGGACAACGAGCTGATCCGCCTCGCGGCCGACGCCCTGTCCGCCGCGACCGCCGAGGAGGCGCACCCGGTGCGCGCCCAGGTCGCGGTCCGCAACATCAACCGCACCGTCGGCACGATGCTCGGGCACGAGGTGACGAAGAAGTTCGGCGGCGCCGGACTGCCGGACGACACGATCGACATCACCTTCACCGGTTCGGCCGGCCAGTCGTTCGGTGCCTTCCTGCCGCGCGGCGTGACGCTGCGCCTTGAGGGCGACACCAACGACTACGTCGGCAAGGGCCTCTCCGGCGGCCGGCTCGTCGTCCGCCCCGACCGGGCGGCCGACCACCTGCCGGAGTACTCCACCATCGCGGGCAACACCATCGCGTACGGCGCGACCGGCGGGGAGATCTTCCTGCGCGGCCGGGTCGGCGAGCGGTTCTGCGTCCGCAACTCCGGCGCCCTCGTCGTCGCCGAGGGCGTGGGGGACCACGGCTGCGAGTACATGACCGGGGGCCGGGCCGTCGTGCTCGGTGCGACCGGCCGGAACTTCGCGGCCGGCATGTCGGGCGGCGTCGCGTATGTGATCGACCTCGACCCGGCGCGCGTCAACACCGGCATGGTCGCCGTCGAGGAACTCGACGACACAGACCGTGGCTGGCTGCACGAGGTGGTGCGCCGCCACGCGGACGAGACCGGCTCCACCGTCGCCGCCGGACTCCTGGCCGACTGGGACGCCTCGGCGGCCCGGTTCACCCGGATCATGCCCACCACCTACAAGGCCGTGCTCGCCGCCAAGGACGCCGCCGAGCGGGCGGGACTCTCCGAGTCCGAGACCCACGAGAAGATGATGGAGGCGGCGTCCCATGGCTGACCCGAAGGGCTTCCTCACCACCGGCCGCGAGGTCGCGACGTCCCGCCCCGTCGAGGAGCGCGTCCGCGACTGGAACGAGGTCTACGTCCCCGGCTCGCTGCTGCCCGTCATCAGCAAGCAGGCCGGGCGGTGCATGGACTGCGGCATCCCGTTCTGCCACACCGGCTGTCCGCTCGGGAACCTCATCCCCGAGTGGAACGACTACGCCTACCGCGGCGACTGGGGCGCGGCCAGCGAGCGGCTGCACGCGACGAACAACTTCCCGGAGTTCACCGGGCGGCTGTGCCCGGCGCCGTGCGAGTCCGCCTGCGTGCTGGGCATCAACCAGGCGCCGGTGACCATCAAGAACGTCGAGGTCACCATCATCGACAAGGCGTGGGAGGCCGGGGCCGTCACCCCGCAGCCGCCGCAGCGCCTGTCGGGCAAGACCGTCGCCGTCATCGGCTCGGGCCCGGCCGGGCTCGCCGCCGCGCAGCAGCTGACGCGGGCGGGCCACACCGTCGCCGTGTTCGAGCGCGCGGACCGCGTGGGCGGCCTGCTGCGCTATGGCATCCCGGCGTTCAAGATGGAGAAGCGGCACCTCAACCGGCGCGTCGAGCAGATGCGGGCGGAGGGCACCAAGTTCCGCACGGGCGTGGAGATCGGGCGCGACCTGGACGCGGCGTCGCTGCGCAAGCGGTTCGACGCGGTCGTCATCGCGGCCGGCGCCACCACGGCCCGCGACCTGCCGGTGCCGGGGCGCGAGCTGAACGGCGTGCACCAGGCGATGGAGTACCTGCCGCTGTCCAACAAGGTGCAGGAGGGCGACCTCGTCACCTCGCCGATCTCGGCCGAGGGCAAGCACGTCGTGGTCATCGGCGGCGGCGACACCGGTGCGGACTGCGTCGGCACCGCCCACCGGCAGGGCGCCGCGTCCGTCACCCAGCTGGAGATCATGCCGCGGCCGGGCGACGACCGTCCCGCGCACCAGCCGTGGCCGACGTTCCCCATGACGTACAAGGTCACCTCCGCGCACGAGGAGGGCGGCGAGCGCGTCTACTCCGTGTCCACCACGCACTTCGAGGGCGACGAGGAGGGGAACGTGCAGTTCCTCCACCTGGTCGAGGTCGAGTTCGTGGACGGGAAGCTCACGCCGCTGCCCGGCACCGAGCGGCGGATCCCGGCGCAGCTCGTCACCCTGGCGATGGGCTTCACCGGCACCGACCAGGAGAACGGGCTGGTCCAGCAGTTCGGCCTCGACCTGGACGCGCGGGGCAACGTCGCGCGCGACGCCTCGTACGCCACCAACGTGGACGGCGTCTTCGTCGCCGGTGACGCCGGGCGCGGCCAGTCGCTGATCGTCTGGGCCATCGCCGAGGGCCGCGCGGCGGCCCGCGGTGTGGACCGGTACCTGACCGGCGAGTCCACGCTGCCCTACCCGGTGCGGCCCACCGACCGCTCGCTGGCGGCCTGACCGGAGCCACGCCCTCCTGGAAAAAGAGAAGAACGTGCCGTACAGAGCCGTGCGGACACACCGGCGCCCGCCCCTCCCCGACCGAGGGGGCGGGCGCCGCCGCGTTCCCGGCCTCCGGCCGCTGACGCGCGCACGCCCGCCGGGCCACGGCGCTGCCCGGCACCGCCGTCTTCCCGACCGTTGCGTCAAACGGTGACTTCCCGCCCGCGAACGGAACAACGGGCCGGCCGCTGTAGCATCGGCCGACGGGTGGGAGCGAATACTCGAAGAGGTCCACACATCATTACCGGGTGTGGAACGAGTAGTCGTAGTGGTCGAAAAGGAGCGTCATGACGTGGGATGCGCGCATTCTTCACGCGGTTGGCAAAGAACTCTCGTCCTCGCCGCCGTTCGAGGCCGCCGAGGTGCGAGGCATCACGTACTTGAAGGTGCGTCATGCGCGGACGTACGAGGGTGTCTCGGAATGTTCCGGCCTGCAGATCCTCCTTCTGGTGGGAAGCGGCTCGCCTGAGCTGCCACTCCTGGCACCCCTGGACCGGCTGACCCGCCTCGTGATATCCGACAGTGCACTTCGCACTGTGAAAGGGGTGGGTGACTGCCCGTCGATCCGAGACCTGGAGATCGCGCGGAATTTCCTCCAGGATCTTTCGCCTCTTCTTGCTTGCCCCCACCTGCGGCGAGTCGATGTCACGGGCAATCCTCTGTCACGAGCGTCGTACGAAGAGGTCATCCCGGAACTGACCCGGAGGGGGGTGAGGGTCTCCGCGCCCACCCTTCAAGAACGAGACCTCATGCTGCGTATGCAGGCCATCGGTCTCCCCTTCGCGTACTACCAGCTGGGTGGCAGCTACCGCCTGTGCCGACCGGGACTCGAACTCACCGACATGCCGGAAGCCGATCACATCAAGATGAGCCCACAGGACGTGCAGGACCTCCTCGACCACGACCCGGATTCCCTGAGAAGTATTTTCAGCCGCACGGACCTGATCCCGACCCTGGAGTCCCCATAGAGCCGCCGCGTTGGACATGGACCGGTCGACCGGGCGCCTACCCGCTGGACGACGCGCGGTGGACGGCGGCGGTGGGACTGCGCGCGTTCTTCGGGCAGTACGGGACGGACCGGGGCGCTGATCACGCTGCCGGTGCCCGTCTTCTCCGGCCTCGCGCGGCGGCGTCTCGCGGGCGGTCTGACGGCGGGCGCGATCCGCTGACGGGCCCGTCATAGGGTGGCCCCTATGAACAGCAGCACCGACCTCGACGAGTCCGTCCGCACGGAGCTGACCTCGCTGCGCGACAGCATCGACAACATCGACGCGGCCGTCGTCCACATGCTCGCCGAGCGGTTCAAGTGCACCCAGCGGGTCGGCCGCCTCAAGGCGGAGCACGACCTCCCGGCCGCCGACCCCGCGCGCGAGGCCCGCCAGATCGCCCGGCTGCGGGGCCTGGCGGAGGACGCGAAGCTCGACCCGGCGTTCGCGGAGAAGCTGCTGAACTTCATCATCGCCGAGGTCATCCGCCACCACGAGACCATCGCCGGGCGCTCCTGACCTGGCGGGTCAGCCCTCCAGGTCGGCCAGGTCGGCGTCGCTGAGTTCGAGGTCGCCCGCCGCGGCGTTCTCCTCCAGGTGGCGCAGGTCGCCGGTGCCGGGGATGGCGAGGGTCACGGGGGAGCGGGCCAGCAGCGCGGCGAGGGCGACCTGCTGCGGGGTCGCGCCCAGGCGCACGGCGACCCTGTCGAGCCTGGCCGTGTCGAGCGGGGTGCCGCCGCCGCCGAGCGGGAAGAACGGGACGTACGCGATGCCCGCCGCCTCGCACTCGGCGAGCAGGCCCGTGTCGTCCGCGAACTGGTTCTGCACCGCCGCGACCGGCGCGACCGCGCGGGCCTCGGCGAACTGGGCCGCGTCCACGTTGCTGACGCCCAGGTGGCGGATCAGGCCCTCCTCGCGCAGCTCGGCCAGGGCGGCGAACCGCTCGGCGACCGACTCGCCGCCGGGGCCCGACATCCCGCCCACCCGCAGGTAGACCAGGTCGAGCCGGTCGAGGCCCAGCGCGCGCAGGTCCGCCTCGACCAGGCCGCGCAGCTGCCCGGGGGACGCCTGCCCGCTGGGCATCCCGTCCGGTCCCGGCAACGGTCCGACCTTCGTGGCGATCACGAGGCCGTCGGGGTACGGGGCCAGCGCCGCGCGGATCAGCTCGTTGGCGCGTACGTCGCCCCGGTTGTAGAAGCCCGCCGTGTCGATGTGGTCCACGCCCAGTTCGACGGCGCGCCTGAGCACGGCGGCGCCCTCCTCGGGCGCGCGCGGGGGCCCGGCGAGCGTCCTGAACGGCAGGCGCATCGCCCCGAAGCCGAGCCGGTTGACGGTGAGGTCGCCGCCGAGGGGGAAGGTCTTGGTCGTCATGCCCTCCATGCTCGCCGCCGCCCCGTGGGCCCGCGAGCCGGTGACAGGTTGCTGCCACGCGTTCAGCCGCGCGGGAGCAGCCCCGTCGCGGCCAGCCGGAACAGCCGGTGCGCGCGGGCGGCGGGCTCCGGGTGGTGCTCGGTGGCCAGGGTGATGCCGACGATCAGGGTGATGAGGTCGGCGACGGTGACGCCCGGCGCCGCCGCGCCGTCCCCTGCGGCGCGGCGCAGCAGCGGTTCCGCCGCTTCCTCCAGCGCCGTCGAGCAGGCGTTGCCCGAGGCCGCGTCGGGGGCGGGGCCGTAGGACAGCGCGGCGGCCAGTCCGCGGATGGTGACGCAGTACGAGACGACCTCGCCGAGCCAGGTGAGGAGCGCTTCGCGGCTGTCGTCCCCGTCGGCCAGGTCGTGGGCGCGGGCGGAGAGGGTGTCGATCCGTTCCCGCGCGACGGCTTCGAGCAGTGCGCGTCGGGTGGGGAAGTGGCGGCGGACGGTGGCCGAGCCGACGCCCGCCGTGCGGGCGATCTGCTCCAAAGACGCGTCGGCGCCGCGGGCGGCGACCTCCTGCTCGGCCACGGCGAGGATCAGCGCGTGGTTGCGCCGGGCGTCGACGCGCTGCTGCTCGGGCACGGGTGCGACCTCCGGGGGTTGGCTAAACGGCGGGCCCCGCCGTATCGTAGCGCGGACGGAAACGGCGGGCCCCGCCGTTTTGTGGCGGAGCGACCGAGCAGCCGAGGAGCGCCCATGTCCCCGAACCCCGCACCCGTCCTCGTCACCGGCGCCACCGGCAGGCAGGGCGGCGCCACCGCCCGCGCGCTCCGGGCGGCGGGCGCCCCCGTACGCGCCCTGGTGCGCGATCCCGGTACGGAGCGCGCCGCTGCGCTGGCGGCGTTCCGCATCGAACTGGTCACCGGCGACCTGCGCGACCGCGACTCCGTGGCCCGCGCCGCCGAGGGCGCCCGCGCGGTCTTCTCCGTGCAGATGCCCGCCGCGACGGCGGACGGCTTCGACTTCGCGGGCGAGGTGGCCCAGGGCGTCGGGCTCGTGCGGGCCGCGAAGGCCGCCGGGGTGCCGCAGTTCGTGCACACCTCCGCGTCCGGGATCGGCTCGCACACCGGCACGCCCGGCTGGGCCGAGGGCCGCTGGGCCGCGCTTGAGCCCTCGCTGAGCGCCAAGAGCGCGATCCAGGACAGCGTGCGCGAGGCGGGCTTCGCGCACTGGACGCTCCTGAAGCCCGCGTTCTTCATGGACAACTTCCTCCCCTCCATGGGCTACCTGTTCCCGCGCGGCATCGAGGGCGGCCTGGTGGGCACGCTGCGTCCGGGGACGCGGCTGTCGCTGGTGGCGGTGGACGACATCGGCGCGGCGGCCGCGGCGGCCGTCGCCGACCCGGACCGGTTCCACGGCGTCGAACTGGAGCTGGCGAGCGACTACTTGACGATGACGGAGATCGCCGCGGTGCTCTCCCGCGTCCTCGGCACACCCCTGTCCGCCCCCGACATGACGGAGGAGGAGGCCGTCGCCGCCGGGATGCCGCCGATGGGGGCCGCCCTCGCATGGCTGGATGCCGCCGGCCAGCCGGCCCGCCCGCGGTTCGCGACGGACCTCGGCATCCCCGTCACCGCCTTCGAGACGTGGGCGCGGGCGCACCTGCGTGCCAACGCCTGACCGGTGTCAGGGCCGTGTCAGGGGGGTGTCAGCGCGGCCCGCGACCGTAACGGGCATGAACAGTTCGGCGATCGCGGTCTCGGGACTGCGGAAGGCATACGGGGACAAGGCCGTGCTCGACGGCGTCGACTTCGACGTCCCCGCGGGAACGGTCTTCTCCCTGCTCGGCCCCAACGGCGCGGGCAAGACGACCACCGTCAACATCCTCACGACGCTGCTGAGGGCCGACGCGGGGACGGCGCACGTCGCCGGGCACGACGTGCTGACGCAGACCCGGCAGGTCCGCGCCGCCATCGGCGTCACCGGCCAGTTCGCCGCCGTGGACGACCTGCTCACCGGCCGCGAGAACCTGCGGATGATGGCGGACCTCAAGCGCGTGCCGTCCGGCGACAAGCTCGTCTCCGGCCTGCTGGAGCGCTTCGAACTCGCCGACTCCGCCGACAAGATGGCCGCCACCTACTCCGGCGGCATGCGCAGGAAGCTCGACCTGGCGATGACACTGGTCGGCGCCCCGAGCATCATCTTCCTCGACGAGCCGACGACCGGCCTCGACCCGCGCAGCCGCCGCACGATGTGGGGCATCGTCCGCGAACTGCTCGCCGAGGGCACCACCATCTTCCTCACCACGCAGTACCTGGACGAGGCCGACCAGCTCGCCGACCGCATCGCGGTGCTCGACCAGGGCCGCCTCGTCGCCCAGGGCACCGCCGACGAGCTGAAGCGCCAGGTCCCCGGCACCCACGTCCGGCTCCGCTTCGCCGAACCCGCCCACCTCGACCTCGCCGCCCGCGTCCTCGACGGCGCCACCCGCGACGAGCAGGACCTCACCCTCCGCGTGCCCAGCGACGGCGAGTCCCGCTCGCTGCGCGCCCTGCTCGACCGGCTGGACGAACACCAGCTCAACGCCCAGGAGTTCTCCGTGCACACCCCCGACCTCGACGACGTCTTCCTCGCCCTCACCGGCCGCCCGAGCACCGAGGCGGTGGCCGAATGAGCACCCTGCGCACGGCGTTCGGCGACTCGGCGATCATGCTGCGCCGCAACTTCCGCCACACGGTCCGCAATCCCGTGACGGTCTTCAACGCCATCCTCTTCCCCGTCGTGATGATGCTGATGTTCGTCTACGTGTTCGGCGGCGCCTTCGCCGTCGAAGGCGACTACGTGGACTACGCGGTGCCGGGGCTGATGGTGATGGCGATCAGCTACGGCCTCGGCGCCACCGCGACCTCCGTCAGCGACGACATGTCGAAGGGCATCATCAACCGCTTCCGGACCATGGACGTCTCCCGCGGCGCCGTCCTCACCGGCCATGTCGTCGCCACGACGGTCCGCTGCCTCGCCGCGGACGCGGTGATCGCCGGCGTCGGCCTCGCGATGGGCTTCCGCCCGGACGCCGGGTTCACCGACTGGCTCGCCGCCGCCGGACTCGTGTTCCTGCTCGCCTTCGGCGCCAGCTGGCTCACGGTCGCCATCGGCCTGGCCGCGAAGACCGTCGAGTCGGCGGGCATGGCCACCGTGCCGCTGATCATGCTGCCCTTCCTGAGCAGCGCGTTCGTCCCCGCCGACACGATGGGCACCGGCGTGCGGCAGTTCGCCGAGTACCAGCCCTTCACCCCGATCATCGAGACGCTCCGCGGCCTGCTCACGGGCGACCCGTCGGGCGGCGACGCGATCGCGGCCGTCGCCTGGTGCGCGGGGCTCGCCGTCCTCGGCTACCTGTGGGCCGTCTCGACGTTCAGGAAGCGAGCGTGACCCCGGCCAGGTGAGACCACCCGGCCTCCGCGCCCTCACGAGCCGCCTCGGCGTACCGCGCGTCGCCGAGGCGGCCGCGCGCCTCCCGCTCGATCCGGTCCGCGTCCACGTGCGAACGGTCCCGCA
>NZ_JBJZOH010000035.1:0-54737 GCF_047200595.1 Streptomyces sp. MS19
CCCTTCCCCTGGCCCCCCCCCCCCCCCCCCCCCGGGGCCGTTTCGCTGTGGGCCGAAGACCTGTGGCCGACACCCGGTTCCCTGGGACGAATATGGGACGAGCGCCCGTGGAGCTCCGGTTCAAGCCGGTGTCAGCCGGACTCGCCACCCAGTGGAAGGGGGGAGTCCACTTCGCCTCGGTAGTCATTGCCGCCCCGCTTGACCTGCTCAAACGCCAGCGCCGCGGCGGTGGTGCCCCCGGCAGGACTCGAACCTGCGGCCAAGTGCTTAGAAGGCACCTGCTCTATCCGCTGAGCTACGGGGGCTGGGTGGTGGTCATGGCGTGGGACGGTGCCCCCTCGGTGACCTCGCCAGCGCACAGGATAGGGCTTCGAGGGGTTCGTCCCGGTTGCTTCACGGCAGCGCCGCCGTGTGGAGGTTCGGTGAAGCAGCCCCGATAATCGCAGGCGAGTGCGAGGAGCGCAGCGATTTTGCAGGCTCCCGCGAGGGGTGTTGCGCACTCGTTATGCCGTGGAGACGGGCGAATATGCTTGGGAAACGGCTTCAAATTGGGCATTCTGCGCATGTGGCGATCTTGGACGCACGGCCCGAACTGCTGGACGCGCTGACCGTACTGCGGGAGCGCCTCGCTGCCGCGCGCTTCCCGCTGGACCTGCCCGGTGCCGAACGGGCCCGGCGGTCACGCGCCGAACTGCTCGCGCAGCTCGACGGCTACCTGCTGCCACGCCTGCGCGAACCCACCGCGCCCCTCCTCGCCGTCATCGGCGGCTCCACCGGCGCGGGCAAGTCCACGCTGGTCAACTCCCTCGTCGGCCGCCGCGTCACCGAGGCCGGGGTCCTGCGCCCCACGACCCGCATGCCCGTCCTCGTCTGCCACCCCGACGACCGCGACTGGTTCGCCGGCGGCCACGTCATCCCGCAGCTCGGCCGCGTTCGGATGCCCCGGCAGGACGCCGAGCAGCCACCGCCGCCGCCCCGCGACGCACCGCCCGCGCTGGCCGTACAGACCGTCAGGTCCCTGCCCCCGGGACTCGCCCTCCTGGACGCCCCCGACATCGACTCCCTCGTCGCCGCCAACCGCGACCTCGCCGCCGATCTCCTCTGCGCCGCCGACATCTGGGTCCTCGTCACCACCGCGTCCCGCTACGCCGACGCGCTCCCCTGGCACCTGCTGCGCAGCGCGCAGGAGTACGACGTCACCCTCGCCACCGTCCTCGACCGCGTGCCGCACCAGATCGCCGGCGAGGTGTCACGCCACTACGCCGCGCTGCTCGAACGCGCCGGGCTCGGCGGCGTCCCCCGCTTCACCGTGCCGGAACTGCCCGAGTCCGCCGGGGGCGGCTCGGGGCTCCTGCCCGGCACCGCCGTGGCCGCCCTGCGGCAGTGGCTCGCCCGCTGCGCGCAGGACCCGGCGACCCGCGCCGCCACCGTCACCCGTACGGCGGGCGGCGCCGTCGCCTCGCTGCGCCCGCGCGTCGCGGCGCTGGCCGGGGAAAGCGCCGCCCAGTACGCCACCGCCGTCCGGCTCGGCCAGCGCGTCACGGAGGCGTACGCCGAGGCCGCGAAGACCGTACGCGCCTGCCTGACGGACGGCGGGCTGTTCGCCGGCGAGGCACGCGCGCACTGGCTCGCGTTCCCCGACGACGCCAGCGCCGAGGAACTGCTCGACGCGCTCACCACCGCCCTCACCGCCCTGCTCGCCGAAGCCGTCGCCACGGCGGACGAACGCGTCGCCGCCGCCTGGCGCGACGAACGCGGCGCACCGCCCGGCGGCGTGGACACCCCCGAGGCCGTACGCGAACGCGTCGGCGTCCTCGTCCGCCGCCTGCGCCGCTGCGTCGAGGAACTGACCGACGAGGCCCGCATCTCGGCGGGGCTGCGCGGCGACACCACCGGCCGCCGCAGGAGCGGCGGCGCGGGCGGCGACGACGGCGAGACGGCCGCCCTGCTCGCCGCCGCGCTCCTCGGCGGCAGGACCGGCGGCGCCCTCGCCCACCAGTCGCTCACCGGCGTCCTCGGCACCCGCGCCGCCGCCCGGCTGCGCGACCAGGGCCGCCAGGAGCTGAACCGCTGCGTGGACCGCGCCCTGCGCGCCGAACGCGAACGCCGCGCCGCCCCCCTCCAGGACCTCGCCGTGACGGCCGAGCCGCAGGTGGCCCTCGTCGCGGCGCTCTCCGCCGTCCACGCGCTGCACACCGGCCGCACCCGCGCCCCCGCAGAAGCCGCCCCCACCGCCCAGACAGCCCCCGGAGGGACCCGGTGACCGACACCACCGCCAGCACGATCCACCACGGCCCCCTCGGCGTCCGGCTCGGCGCGCTGCGCGAACTCGTCGGCCTCTCCCGCACCCGCCTCGACGACGCCGTCCTCACCGAGGCGGGCCGCGTCCTCGACGAGGCGGCGGCCCGCGACCGGCTCCCCACCGCGTACACCGCCGTCGCCATCGCGGGCGCCACCGGCAGCGGCAAGTCCACGCTCTTCAACGCGCTCGCCGGGGCCCAGCTGTCCGAGTCCGGCGTGCGCCGCCCCACCACCGCCACCGCCGTCTCCTGCACCTGGGAGGCGGGCCGCGAACTCCCCGCCGACGGGCTCCTCGAACGCCTCGGCGTCCCCGCCCGCGCCCGCCGCCGCGCCCACGTCCTCGACCCCGGGCTGCGCGGCCTGATCCTCCTCGACCTGCCCGACCACGACTCCGTGGACCCCGCGCACCGCGAGCAGGTGGACCGGCTGCTGACGCTCGTGGACGCGGTGATCTGGGTCGTGGACCCGGAGAAGTACGCCGACGCGCTGCTCCACGAGCGGTACCTCCGCGCGTTCGCCGGGCACGCGGACGTCAGCATCATCGTCCTCAACCAGACCGACCGCCTGCCCGCCGAGGCCGTGGACGCCGTCCTGGACGACCTGCGCCGCCTGCTGGACGACCACGGCGTGGCCCTCGGCGAGCACGGCGAGCCCGGCGCGGGCGTCCTGCCCGTCTCCGCGCTCACCGGCGACGGCATCGCCGAACTGCGCCAGGCGGTCGGCGAACTCGTCGCCCCCCGCACGGCCGCCGCCCGCCGCCTCGCCGCCGACGTGGACGGCGTCGCCCGCCGCCTCGGCCCGCTGTACATCGCCGACGGCGCCGAGGCGCCCGCGGGCCTGACCCCGCAGGCGCGCGAGGACTTCGAGGACCGCCTCGCCGCCGCCGTCGGCGCGCCCGCCGCCGGGCAGAACGCCGAACGGGCCTGGCTGCGCCGCGCCGACCGCGCCTGCGGCACCCCCTGGGCCCAGGCCCTGCGCCACCTCGCGGGCCGCCAGGCCGAACGGCGCGGCGAGCCCGCCGCCCTCGCCGCCAAGCGCGCCCAGGCCGGGCCGCCCGCCGTCGCCGCGCCCGCCGTCGAGGAGGCCGTCCGCCGCCTCGCCGACGACGCCGCCGACGGCCTCCCCGAACCGTGGGCCAGGGCCGTCCGCGACGCCGCCCGCCGCGGCGCCGCCGCCCTCCCCGGCGCACTCGCCGCCGCGCTCGTCGGCCAGCCCACCGAACGGCTCCCGCGCCCCCGCTGGTGGTCCGCCGCCGGGGCGGGCCAGGCGTTCCTGCTCGCCGCCCAGATCCTCGGCCTGTGCTGGCTCGTGCTCGCCCTGACCGGTCGGCCCGTGGTCGCGGGCTGGCTGCCGGTGCTGCTGCTCGCCTGCGGCTCGTGCGGCGCGCCGCTGCTGGCGTGGGGCTGCCGGATGGCGGCGCGCGGCCCGGCCCGCGCGTCGGGGTCGCAGGAGGAGTGGCGGCTGCGGCGGATCGCCGCCGAGTGCGGCCACACGCACGTCCTCGAACCCGTCGCCGCCGAACTCCTGCGCTACCGCGAGGTGCGGGAACGGTACGTCGTCGCCGCGTCCCCCACCGGTGAGGCCGAACTGTCCCGTACCATCCGCTGACGCCGCGCCGTCACGCACGGGGCCGACGGGGCGGGACTCGGGCGACTCAGGGGACTGAGAGCGACTTGGGGTGATTTCAGGTGATCCCTGGGGTGTTGGCGGGCGACGCCCGACATCAGGTGATCCCGGTTCGTAACGATTCGACCTCACCGCACGGCAGTTGGCACCCCGCCGGGTGCACCGCCGCACGCCCTCTCTACGATCGCCCGTACGCACGGGGACTCCGGAGATGTCGAAGGGGCAGCCGGACCTCGCGTCCGCGCTCCCTTGGCCCCGTGCGTTATCCGGAGGGGCACACACACCATGAACCTAGTGCGCAAGCGGGGCCTCACCCGCGTTGCGGCAACGGCCATCGCGGCCGGTCTGCTGGGCGCCGGCGCGCTCGTCACCGCGACGACGGCCACGGCCGACGAGACACCCCAGCAGCCCCAGGGCGCCACCGCCACGCTGGGCGGCCTCGTCACCTTTGGCTCCATCGACGTCACCACGCAGAACGGCGAGACGGACGACTACAACGGTGGTCTGTTCGAGCTGACGTCCGACTCGGGCGGCACGTTCCTCACCTACTGCATCGACCTGTTCACGAAGACCAAGCCCGAGGCCCGCTACCAGGAGGTGGACTGGGACGCCTCCAAGCTGCACGACAACGCGGACGCGGGGAAGATCCAGTGGGTCCTCCAGCACGCGTTCCCCGTCGTGAGCGCCGACGAGCTGGCCGGCGCGGCCGGGGTCGAGTCCCTTGAGGACGCCCAGGCCGCCGCCGCCACACAGGCCGCCATCTGGGAGCTGTCCGACGGCGTGGACGCCGTCCCGCAGGACGCCGCCGCCGCCGAGGTCACCGAGTGGCTGCTGGAGAACGCGACGGACACCGAGGAGCCGGGCGCCTCGCTCTCCCTGACGCCCGCCACCGTCGCCGGCCAGCCCGGCGGCCTCGCGGGCCCCGTCACGGTGGACACCACCGCCGACACGGTCACCGCGGTCCTCGACGAGGCGGCCACCGCCGCGGGCCTGAGCGTGGTGGACGCGGGCGGCGCGCCCGTCGAGCTGGAGAACCTGCACGACGGCGACCAGCTGTTCTTCTCGGTGCCCGAGGGCGCCGAGGACGGCGCGGGCGCCCTGACCGCCACCGCGTCGTCGGCCGTCTCCATCGGCCGCGTCTTCACCGGCATCGGGCAGGTCACCCAGACGATGATCCTGGCCGGGACCGAGAGCACCTCGATCGAGGCCGGCGCCGGCGTCACCTGGACCTCCCCCGGCAGCCCGGCGCCCGCCGCGCACTTCGAGGAGAAGTGCGCCGAGGGCGGCGGCGGCATCGAGGTGACGATCACCAACGGCGGTGACGCGCCCGGCACCTACACCGTCGGCGGCCAGACCGTCGAGGTCGCGCCCGGTGAGACGTCCGCGCCCGTCTTCGTGCAGGGCGAGGAGGACACCGAGCTGACCGTGCAGGTCACCGACGCCGAGGGCGGCGTCGTGGGCGAGCACACCGTGACCGTGGACTGCGCGCCCGCGCAGACCGAGACCCCGGCCGCGCCGCCCGCCGACGAGACCGGCAACACCCCGGCGCCCGCGGGTGGCACCGAGGACGACTCCGAGGACCTCGCCGCGACCGGCAGCAGCACCAACCCGGCGCTGTTCGGCGGCATCGCGGTCGGTCTGCTCGTCGTCGGCGGCGCCGTCGTCTTCCTGGTCCGCCGCCGCGGCGCCCGGGGCGACGACTGACGCAGCCGCGGCAGCCGCGTGACCGTCCGGCACGACCGGCCGCCACGCGCTGACGCCCACGAGGGGCGGGCCCGTACGGGTCCGCCCCTCCGGCGTTCCGGCGCCACCGGTTTCCGCCGCCCCGGTGCCATGCGGCAGGATGGAAGCCGCAGCCCCGCTGCCGGGCGCCGACGACCACACACCCACTGACTGATCTGCCGGACGGTTTCTCTTGGCTGAGTACATCTACACCATGCGCAAGGCGCGCAAGGCGCACGGCGACAAGGTCATCCTCGATGACGTCACGCAGAGCTTCCTGCCCGGGGCGAAGATCGGCGTCGTGGGTCCCAACGGCGCCGGCAAGTCCACGGTGCTGAAGATCATGGCCGGCATCGAGCAGCCGTCGAACGGCGACGCGTTCCTCACCCCCGGCTACAGCGTCGGCATCCTCCTCCAGGAGCCGCCGCTCGACGAGACGAAGACCGTCCTGGAGAACGTCCAGGAGGGTGTCGCCGAGATCAAGGGCAAGCTCGACCGTTTCAACGAGATCGCCGAACTCATGGCGACCGACTACAGCGACGAGCTGATGGAGGAGATGGGCACCCTCCAGGAGCAGCTCGACCACGCGAACGCCTGGGACCTCGACGCCCAGCTCGAACAGGCCATGGACGCCCTCGGCTGCCCGCCCGGCGACTGGCCCGTCACCACCCTCTCCGGCGGCGAGAAGCGCCGCGTCGCGCTGTGCAAGCTGCTGCTGGAGCAGCCCGACCTGCTGCTGCTCGACGAGCCCACCAACCACCTCGACGCCGAGTCCGTCCAGTGGCTTGAGCAGCACCTCGCGAAGTACCCCGGCACCGTCGTCGCCATCACCCACGACCGCTACTTCCTCGACAACGTCGCCGAGTGGATCTGCGAGGTCGATCGCGGCCGCCTGCACGGCTACGAGGGCAACTACTCCAAGTACCTGGAGACCAAGGAGGCGCGCCTCAAGGTCGAGGGCCAGAAGGACGCCAAGCGCGCCAAGCGCCTGAAGGACGAGCTGGAGTGGGTCCGCTCCAACGCGAAGGGCCGCCAGGCCAAGTCCCGCGCCCGCCTCGCCCGTTACGAGGAGATGGCCGCCGAGGCCGAGAAGACCAGGAAGCTGGACTTCGAGGAGATCCAGATCCCGCCGGGCCCGCGCCTGGGCAACGTCGTGGTGGAGGTCAGCGACCTGCACAAGGCGTTCGGCGACAAGGTGCTGGTCGACGGCCTGTCGTTCACCCTGCCGCGCAACGGCATCGTCGGCGTCATCGGCCCGAACGGCGCGGGCAAGACCACGCTGTTCAAGATGATCCTCGGCCTTGAGTCCGTGGACAGCGGCGAGGTCCGCGTCGGCGAGACGGTGGACATCAGCTACGTCGACCAGTCGCGCGGCAACATCGACCCGAAGAAGTCGCTGTGGGAGGTCGTCTCGGACGGTCTCGACCACATCAGCGTCGGCCAGGTCGAGATGCCGTCGCGCGCGTACGTCAGCGCCTTCGGCTTCAAGGGACCGGACCAGCAGAAGCTCGCCGGTGTCCTGTCCGGCGGCGAGCGCAACCGCCTCAACCTCGCGCTCACCCTCAAGCAGGGCGGCAACCTGCTGCTCCTCGACGAGCCGACGAACGACCTGGACGTCGAGACGCTCTCCTCGCTGGAGAACGCGCTGCTGGAGTTCCCCGGCTGCGCGGTCGTCGTCTCCCACGACCGGTGGTTCCTGGACCGCGTCGCGACGCACATCCTGGCGTACGAGGGCGACTCCCGCTGGTTCTGGTTCGAGGGCAACTACGAGTCTTACGAGAAGAACAAGATCCAGCGCCTCGGCCCGGAGGCCACCCGCCCGCACCGCACCACCTACAAGAAGCTGACGCGGGGCTGAGCGGCGTGCGGCACATCTACCAGTGCCCCCTGCGCTGGTCGGACATGGACGCCTTCGGGCACATCAACAACGTGGTCTTCCTCCGCTACCTGGAGGAGGCCAGGATCGACTTCATGTTCCGGCTGGCGCGGGAGGCCGCGTCCGGCGCGTTCACCGGCGGCTCGGTCGTGGCGCGGCACGAGATCGACTACCTGAAGCCGCTCACGCACCGGCACACGCCGGTCACGATCGAGACGTGGGTGGCCAAGCTGGGCGGCGCGTCCGCGACGGTGGCGTACGAGGTCAAGGACGACACCGCCGTGTACGCGCGGGCCGTCACCGTGGTGGTGCCGTACGACCTGGAGGCGGCCAGGCCGCGGCGGCTGACGGGGGAGGAACGCTCCTTCCTCCAGGCGTACATGGACGACTCGGCCGACACCGCCGGCCCGGCCGGTGCGCCCGCCGCATGAGCGCACCGGAACCGCTGGAGCTGGCCGTGCCGGGGGAGGCCGCCGACCTGGCCGCCTTCCTCGGCCGCCAGCTCCGCTGGGACCGCACGGCCGCCGCCCGGCTGCGCGCCGACGGGCCCGCCCTCGCCCTCTTCACCCGGCCCGCGCGCTTCGGCGTGCTGGCCGTCCGCGTCGTCGCGCTGCGCGCGCCGGCCGAGCTGGACACCACCGTCTCGGCCGGTGAGCTGCTGGAGACGCTCGACACCGAACGGGGCGCCGTCCCCGTCCCCGCGGCCGTGACCGGTCCGTCGTGGGCCGGAATGCTGCCGCCGCGCGGCGCCTGGCGCCCGCTGGCCGACCTGCCCGACGGCACCGCGCGGGACGCCGCCGCGTCGGTGATCGCCGAGTTCCGCCGCCGCACGGAGGCCCTGCCCGACCAGGGCCGTACGCGGACCGCGCTCGACGCGCTGGCCGAGGAGATATGGTCCCGGCACCTGCCCGGCACGTCCCTGCCGCTGCGCGCCGTCCACGCCGCGCACGCCCTCGGCTTCCTCCGCGCCCCCGGCCCGTCCGCCGTCCTGGCCAGCGGCCCGTGGCTGCGGCTGCGCACGGCCCTCGGCTCGACCGCCGTCCGCCGCGCGGGCGGCCTGCCAGGCCTCGGCGTGACGCCGCTGGCGTCCCCGGCGCACTAGGGTCCGTCTTCAACGGGGGCGTCCGGCGGACTTTGCCTGTCTCACGACGCCGGCATGGGGGTACCTCCCAGGCCTCCGGGCCTGGGGGAACCTCGCTGTGTTGCCGCATCGCGCGAATACGGCCGGGTATGAGCTGCGATGCGGCGCCTTGCGACGCACCGCATCCGGGGGAGCCGTGAGCCGTGACAAGATCCGCCGGACAGACCCTGGACACCGGGTGCCGAAGACGCCGCGGCGGGGCGCCGGAAAGCGGCGGGAACCTGCCAGGGCGGTGGGCTTGCGGCGGCACATACCTGCTCGTATGGTCACCTGGCGTGCGTCGAGCCCCGCCGGAGCACGGCCGTCCCCGCGGAGACAGGCGTGACCTCGCCGTGGCGCCCCGGAACCGGCCGCCGGGCGGGTCCCGGGAGCCGCCGACGCCGAAGGGCGCCGTGTCACCGGCCGCGACGAGGGGGCGAGCCGGTGCCGGTGCCCGCCGGACTCCCGCCGCCCCGGCCGCGCGGGCGTCTGCGACGATGGAACGGTGACCGAGCAGCAGTCGTTCTACGAACAGGTCGGGGGCGAACCGACGTTCCGCCGCCTCGTCCACCGGTTCTACGAGGGGGTCGCCGGGGACCCGGTCCTGCGGCCGATGTACCCGGAGGAGGACCTCGGTCCTGCCGAGGAGCGGTTCGCGCTCTTCCTCATGCAGTACTGGGGCGGACCGCGCACCTACAGCGACAACCGCGGGCACCCGCGGCTGCGCATGCGGCACGCGCCGTTCGCCGTGAACCGCGAGGCGCACGACGCCTGGCTGCGGCACATGCGCGCCGCCCTCGACGAACTGGGCCTCCCGCCGGAGCAGGAGACCCAGTTGTGGAACTACCTCGTGTACGCCGCCGCGTCCATGGTCAACACGCCCGGCTGACGCGGGCGCTCACGCGTTGTCCCAGCGGAAGAAGCGGGCGGCGACCGCCGTCAGCACGGCCGCGAACAGCAGCAGCCCGCCCATCGTCGGCAGCGCCTCGCCCCACCCGCCGTCGCGGCTGAGGACGTCCATCACCGCCTCGTTGAGGTGCTTGAGCGGCAGCACGTTCGAGACGGCGCGCAGCCAGCCGGGCATCATGTCGGTCGGGAAGAACGAGCCGGCCAGGAACGCCATCGGCAGCACGACGACCTGGAGCGCGCCGTTCGCCGCCTCCTCGGAGCCGACCAGCGCGCCGATCAGCAGCCCGATCGACATGAACGCCAGCGTGCCGCACACGACCAGCGGGATCGTCAGCCACCAGTTCCCGCTGAGCTGGAGGCCGTAGGCGGGCAGCGAGGCGACGCCGATGAAGATCGCCGCCTGCACGAGGGCCACGGCCAGGCTGACGCCGACGCGCGCCCCGACCACGGCCGCCGGGCTGACCGGCGCAAGCCACAGCCGCCGCAGGATGCGCTTCTTCCGCCAGGTGACCAGGGTGAACGCCGACGAGTACGCGGCGCCCGTCGCGACCGCCCAGCCGAGCAGGCCGGGCGTCAGGAACTGGATGGGCTTGGTCGACTCGTCCTCGACCCGGTCGGTGGCCAGGGTGTGCGCGGGCTCCTGGCCGGTCGCGGCGACGTTCGCCGACTGCACGATCGACTGCATGAGGCCCTGCACGGTGCCGGCCGCCGTGGCGTCCGCCGCCGAGTAGCGCAGCTGGATCTCCCCGTCCTCCTCCCAGACGGCGGCGTCCACGTCGCCCTGGCGCACGTCCTCCAGCGCCTGCGCGCGGTCGGCCGAGCGCTCGATCGTCAGCGCGTCCGACAGGGCGGCCAGCTGCTCCTGCGGCATGTCGTCGAGCACCGCCACGTCGCCGACCTCGACGACCGTGACGCTCGCGCCCTCGTCTTTCTGGAACAGCAGGCCGAACAGGGCGAGGAACATCAGGGGGAACAGGACGGTGAAGAACAGCGCCGTGCGGTCGCGCAGCAGGCCCTTCAGCATGGCCCGGGACAGTGCCCGGAACGCTCCGGGGTTCATCCGCGGTACTCCCGTCCGGTCAGCTGGAGGAAGACGTCCTCCAGGGTGGCGACCCCGGCCTCGGCGATCAGCGCGGCGGGGGTGCCCTCCTTGAGCACGCGGCCCTTGTCCATGATGGCGACGCGGTCGCACAGGACCTCTGCCTCGTCCAGGTAGTGCGTGGTGAGGACGACGGTGCGGCCCGAGGAGTTGATCTCGCGCAGCAGGTCCCACAGGTTGCGCCTGGCCTGCGGGTCGAGGCCCGTGGTGGGCTCGTCGAGGAAGACCAGCTCCGGGTCGTGCACGAGGGCGCAGGCTATCGACAGGCGCTGGGCCTGGCCGCCGGAGAGCTTGTCGTCGCGGACGTCGCGCTTCTCCGTCAGGCCGACGCTCTCCAGCATGGCGTCGGCGCGCTCGGGCGCGATGCCGTAGAGGGCCGCGAAGGTGTGGATCTGCTCGCGGGCGGTGAGCTTGTCGAAGAACGCGGACGCCTGCAACTGCACACCGATGCGGCGCAGGAGCTTCGGGTCGCGCGGCCAGGACGGCTCGCCCAGCAGCCGCGCGGTGCCCTCGTCGGGCTCGCGCAGGCCCTCGACGATCTCCAGCGTGGTGGTCTTGCCCGCCCCGTTCGGGCCGAGGATGCCGAAGAACTCGCCCCGCGCCACCTCGAACGTCACGCCGTTCACGGCCTGTACATCCCCGTACCGCTTGCGCAGTCCCTCGACCGCTATCGCGGGTATTTCTCCAGTCACACGAGTGATGGTAGGCGGCGGGGGCGGGCGGGTGGGTAAAGGGTCCGTTGCAGTCGGAACGGAAGGGCGGGACGGGCCGTGACCTTCCGTGACGGGTCACAGCCGGTCACGGCCGCCGTCAGGACTGGTTGCGGTAGAGCGTGAGCGTCGTCCAGGCGCCGATGTGGACGCGGTCGCCCTCGTTGAGGGGCACCGGCACGAACGGCTGGATCGGGTCCTCGGCCATGTTGATCGTCGTGCCGTTGGTCGAGTCCTGGTCGATCACGGCCCAGCCGCCGTCGCCCTGCTGCACGAGCACGGCGTGCTGGTGCGAGACGCCCGGGTCCTCCGGGGGGCGCGACAGGTCGATGTCGGGCGACTCGCCGGTGGACTGGCGGCGGCGGCCGATCGTCACCTGCGGGCCGGTCAGCGGCATCTGCTGGTCCGGCGCGTACGCGGGCAGGCTGAGCTGGGCGGCCTCGGGGCCGGAGCGGCGCATCATCGCGGTGAAGTACTGCGGGTCGGCGCCGATGGCGACCAGCCAGGAGCCGGATCTGTCGTCGGGGCGCGGGCCCGCGCCCGGCATGCCGGGGTACGGCGGCGGCTGGTGGGCCGGGGGCTGGTGCGAGGGCGGCGGCAGCGTCCAGTCGTCCGCTGGGCGCTGCGGCGCCTGCGGCGGGAACTGCTGCGCGGGGGCGCCGCCCTGCTGCTGCCCGAAGTCGGGCTGCCGCTGGCCGGGGACCGGCGGGAGGTAGGCCGTCGGCGAGTTGGTCAGGAAGTTGAAGCGGCACTCCTCGCAGAACGGCGCCCGGCCCTCGCGCGGCGTGCCGCACTGGGGGCACGTCTCGCCGCCCTGCTGCCCCGCGGGGGGAACGGGCGGCATCGCGGCCGTCGCCTGGTTCACGTCGCCGTACTGCGGGCCGCCGTGCGCACCGTGCCCGCCGTGCCCGCCCTGCCCCGGGTACGGGGGCTGCGGGGGCGGCTGGTGGCCGGGGGACCCGGGCCACGGCGGCGGCGCCGCGTGGCCGCCGGTGGCACCGCCGCCGTACCCGCCGCCGGGCGGCGGCGGGGGCGGGGGCATACCGGCGGCGGGCGCCGGTATACGGTGCCCGCACACCTCGCACCAGTCCTCGGCCACCGACTGGTGGCCGTTCGGGCACGTCGGCATGTGACTGCCTCCCCTTACCTCACGTCGTCACTCGGCTTCGCTGCTCGGCTCGGCTTCTTCTCTCGCGTCGTGCGACTGCTTCACTCGGACGGTCCGTGTCGACCGGGTCGCCAAAGTCATCTCATCGGTTTGGCTGACCGCAGTCTTCAGTCGAACAGTACCCGTCGCCGCGTCCTGCACGTCCACTACCGTCGCCAGCAGTTTCGCGGTCGCCACATTGCCGGAGGCGTGCGCGAGACGCACCGCGTGGCCGAGCCGCGCCGTCGCGCCCGCGCCGTCACCCGCCTTCCGCAGCCGCAGCCCCTCGTCGATCGCCCCGGCCAGCTCCTCCTGCCCGGTGTAGTGCGCCACCTGCGGACTGATCGCCGTCACGGCCGACACGTCGTCCGTCCACACCGCGCGGACGAGGCCCTGCCCCAGCGTCACCGCGGGCCGGCCGTCCGGCGCCGCCGGGTCGGGCACGACCAGCATCACCCGCGCCGCGAGCATCTCCTCGCCGATCCCGGCCGCGGGCACCTCCACGCACAGGTGGTAGTCCCGGCTCTCGTCGCCCCACGCGCCGGTCGGGTAGTCGCCCGCGCGCGGCGGCACCTCGGCACGCCGCTCGGTCAGGTCCACGACGGACGGCGCGACCTGCTTCACGAAGCGCACCACCGCGTCACGCGGCGTCCACACGCGCAGCCACACGTCACCCACGCCCTTGCCCATGACCGTCCCCATGAGGGCCGTGAAGTCGTCGGTGAGGCCCTCGGGTCCCGCCACGATGTCGGCGGTCCCCAGCAGCGCGTGGGCGATGCCGGTCAGTTCCGCGACCTTCCAGTCCGTGCCGACGCCCCGCGCGTCGCAGGTGAAGCGGCCCGCGCAGGCGTCCAGGGCCGCGCGCAGCGCCTCGGGGGACTCGTGCTCGTTGCGCCCGTCCGTCAGCAGGACCGCGTGCCGCACGGTTGCGGCGGTGGTGCGCAGAAGGCGCTCGGCCAGGGTGAGCCAGGTACCGATGGCCGTGCCGCCCGACGCGTGCAGCCGGCGCAGCGCCTCCTTGGCCGCCGCCCTGGCCGCCGGGTCCGCGACGGCGAGCCGCCCGCCGCCCGGGAACAGCTCGGCGGCCTCGTGCGTGCCGGTCACGACGGCGAACTCCACGCCGTCGCGCAGCGTGTCGATCGCCGCGGCCGCCGCCCGCGCCGCCTGCCACAGCTTCCCGGGCGGGTACTGCATGGAGCCCGACGTGTCGAGCAGCAGCACGACGGCGGCGGGCGGTGGCGCGGGGCCGGCGGCCGCCGTGACGGTCACCACGGCGTTCACCTCGCGGCCCGCGGCGGGGAGGTGTTCGTTCTGGAACACCTCGACGGCGAAACGTCCCGGTCTGTCCATCACGCGCGGTCCCTCCTTCGGGTGTCGTGGACGGCGACGGAGTGGGGGACTGCCCGTGCTGCGCTGCGGCTGTGCGGTGCGGTGCTGCGGTGCTGCGGTGGGGGAGCGCCGGACGGGCCGTCAGGCGGTGGGGGCCGGGAACGGGATGACGGCGACCGTCACGTTGTCGTGGCCGCCCGAGTCGAGGGCGTGGCGTACGAGGTGGCGCGCCCCGGCCAGCGGCTCGGCGGCGGCGTCGGCGGGGACGACGGCCGCCATCTGCTCGGCGCCGTCCGCGTAGTTCCACAGACCGTCCGTGCAGACGATGACGACGCCCGGCCTGTCGGGCTCGAACGAGGCGGTGTGCGGCTCGATCTCGACCGCGTCGGCGCCGAGCCAGGCGGTGATCGCGTGCGCCCGGTGGTCCGTCATCGCCTCGGCCTCGCTGAGCAGCCCGGCCGCGACCATCTGCGCGGCCCACGAGTCGTCCTCCGTCAGCCGCGCCGACGGCGCCGAGCGGTCCTCGGGCACCCAGTACGCGCGGCTGTCGCCGATCCAGCCGACCGTCAGCAGACGGCCCGAGGCGACGGCGCCGACGATCGTGCACGCCGGGGAGTTGCGGCCCGGCTCGGGCGCGGTCGTCTCGGCCAGCGCGGTCACGGCGTGCGCCGCCGACACCAGCGCGTCGTTCATCGCGCGCGGTCCCGGGACGCCCTGCGGCAGCAGGGTCAGCAGCGCGTCGAGCGCGGCGCGCGCGGCGGTCGCGGAGGCGTCGTCGGGGCGGGTGGACGACGAGACGCCGTCGCAGACCACGGCGAGCACGGCGGGGGAGCCGTCGGGCAGCGCGGTGGTGGAGACGGTGAACGCGTCCTCGTTGCGGTGGTGCCGGTGCCCGAGGTCGCTGACGGCGGCGACGCCGCCGAGGGCGCGCTCCACGTGGTCGCGGTCGCCCGGCTGGGACCGGCCGCACTCGGTGCAGAAGCCGTCCTGGTCCACGTGCCCGTTGCCGCAGACGGCGCAGACGCGGCGGGGGGCCTCGCGCGGGGGCGCGGCGGCCTGGTGCGCGCGCCGGGGGTCGGCGGGCGGCTGCGGGGCGGGCGGGGAGGGCGGGGCCGCGTAGGCGGAGGTGCCCTGCGCGCCGCTGGTCTGCGCGGCGGGTGCGGCAGCCGGGGCCGCGGGCGGTGCGGGCGGCGCGGGCGGCGCGGGCGGTGCCGGGGAACGCGGGTCCGCGGGCCGCGCGGCCGCGCGCGGGTCGGGCGCCTGGCGCGGGTCGGGCGCCTGGCCCTGGGGCGCCGGGTCCGGTTCGATCTGGGCCTCGATCCGCGACGCCACCGTGTCCTGCGGCGGCGGCAGCCGGAAGTCCGGCTCGGTGCCGCCGGCGCCCGGCGGACGCGTGCCGCGCGCGACGGTCTGCACGTCCGTGCCGCAGACCCCGCAGAAGCGGTCGTCGTCCTCCAGCGGCTCCCCACAGCCGGGGCAGGCGGAGAGTTGGTCGAGCTGCGGCATCGTCACACCCATGTTTTCGGGCGGAAGCGGTTGGCCGCCTCCACCAGTTCGGTCCGTTCACTGCTGGTCGGCGCCAGCCGGGCGAGCCGCCGGTAGGACCGTTCCAGGCCCAGCCTGACCCCGGTCTCGTCCAGCGGTCCGCCGAGCAGCCGCCCGGAAGGATCAGTCCCCGGCCGGGACGGCTCCCCGGCGGTGGTGAGTACCCAGTCGAGCGCGGACCCCAGCACCTCACAGGACAGCTGTTCGCCCAGCCATGGTTCCAGACCGGCGGCACGCAGCCGCTCGACCTGTGCACCGGCCGCCAGCAGGTCCGGCAGCAGGTCCTCCGCCGGGTCGCGCTCGCGCAGCCGCGCCCGTACGGTCGCGACCCGCGCCGCCGTCCAGTGCGCCGAGGTCTCGGGCACCGACTCCAGCGCCCGTACGGCCCCGTGCCTGTTGCCCGTGGCGAGCCGCACCCGGGCCAGGCCGAAGCCCGCGCTCACATGGCTCGGGTCGGTCGCCCACACGACGGCGTAGTAGTCCGCCGCGTTGTCCAGCTGCCCGAGCACCTCCGCGCACACGGCGAGCGCCAGCTTCGGCGCGATCTCGCCGGGGAACGCGTCGTACACCGCGTCGAACGACAGCGCGGCCGTCTCCCAGTCCTCGGCGGCCAGCGCCACCAGGCCCCGGTACCAGACCACGCGCCAGTCCGAGCCGTGCCGCTTCGCCAGCGCGTCGAGCCGCGCCCGCGCCGCCGCGAGCGCCTCGTCGCCCGGCGTCTCCAGCTGGGCGCGCAGCTCGCGCAGCCGCAGCTCGACGGACTCGCCCGGCGCCCCGGCGAGCGCGGCCAGCGTGTCCGCCGGGCCGCTGGTCGCCAGGCCGGCGAGGAAGCCCGCGTTCGGGTCGTCCGGGTCCACCTTCGGCGCGGGCAGGGCCAGCACGGTCTCCCGCAGCCCGAGCGCCACGGTCCTGGGCGCGCCCGGCATCGGCGCCGGTCCCGGCGGCGGCGCGGGGAGCGGCGGCGGGGCGGCGGCGCGGCGCCGACGGTGCGCCGCCCGCCACCCGAGCCGCGAGACGGGCCCCTCGGCGCGCGGCACCAACTCGTGGTCCACCACGCGCGGTTCGGGGCCGAAGAGCGCCGAGACCGCGGGCTGCGGCTGCGCCGTCCGCGTCGCGACGATCTCCCGCAGCACGCCGGTGAGCTGCTCGGCCATCTCCTGCGCCGACGCGAAACGCCGGTGCGGATCGGGGTCCGTCGCGCGCACCAGCAGCCGGTAGAACGACTCGTACTCCCGGAAGACGTCGATGTACTCCGGGTCGGGCAGGCTGTCCCGGTAGATCGTCGTGTAGCCCTGGAAGTCGAAGGTGAGGACGGCCAGCGTCCGCGCCACCGTGTACAGGTCGGACGCCACGGACGGGCCGAGGTCCTCCACCTCGGGCGCCTGGAACCCCGGCGTGCCGTAGATGTTGCTGACCTCGTCGTCCATCCGGCGCACGGCGCCCATGTCTATCAGCTTCAGCTGGTCGCCCTGCTGGATGGCGTTGTCGACCTTGAAGTCGCAGTAGATCAGGTTGCGGCTGTGCAGGTAGGCGAGCGCGTCCAGCGCCTCGATGCCGTAGGCGCAGGCCTGTTCGACCGGCATGGGGTCGCGGCGGCCGTCGCGGGTCCGCCGGTCGTTGGCGATCTCCTTGAGCGACCTGCCGCCGACGTACTCCATGACGATGTAGCCGTCCACGCTGCCGGTGCGCTGGTCGAGGTGCTCCACGAAGTTGTAGATGCGGACGATGCTGGAGTGCTCGATCTCGGCCAGGAAGCGGCGCTCCGAGATGGCGACCTGCCGCGCGTCCTCGTCGCCCGCGTCCAGCAGGCCTTTGAGGACCACCCAGCGGCGCGAGACGGCCAGGTCGATGGCCAGGTAGATCCAGCCGAGGCCGCCGTGCGCGAGGCAGCCCGCGATCTCGTACTGCCCCTTCACCACGTCGCCCGGCTGGAGCTTCGGGAGGAACGAGTACGGGTGGCCGCACCTGGTGCAGAAGCCCTCCGTACGGCCGGGCCTGCCGCCGCGCGAACGGCCCACCGGCGCGCCGCACTCGGCGTTCCCGCAGAACCGCTTGCGCTCGGGGACCTCCGGGTTCTCCAGCACGGCGGTCAGCGGCTCGGGGCGTGGCTCGGGCGGCATGGCGACCAGCCCGGCGCCCAGGCGGGTGCGGCCCGACGCGCCGGCCGACGAGCGTGAGCTGCGCACGGAGACCGAACGGCTGGGCTGGCCGCCCGACTTGGCCCGCGCGAGCCGCCCGGAGACCGAGCGCCGCGAGTACTGCGAGCGCGCGGATCCTGACCCGCCTGACCGCAGGGACCAGCCGGAGGGCTGTGACTCCTGCGAACCCTGTGTCTCCTGTGAACCCTGTGATTCCTGGGACCGCTGGGACGGCACCGACCGGCCGGACGCCTGCCGGCCCGTCGTGGTGGTGGAGGTCGGCCCGATCATCCCCTCGGCCGACACCACGGGCGCGAGACCGCACACGTCGCAGTACAGCGCGCCGCCGCCCACGTCCTCGTACCGCCCCGGGCAGCCCGGCCGCTGGCACCCCGCCGGGCGCTCACCGCTCATGACGCGTCACCACCTCTCACCTCGCCGGACCCGACGGGCCCCGACACCAGCGCCTCGGCCGTCGCCCGCTGATAGCGCAGCACGGCGTCCTCCGCCGCTCGCAGGTCACAGGGCGCCGACCACAGCATCCGCCGCGCCACGTCGTAGCGTTCCACGAGGATCGGCTCTCCCGCCTTGCCGAACCGCGCGGCCTTCGCCTTGTACGCGTCCAGCCTGCCGCGCAGTTCCGCCCGCACCGCGAGCGGCGCCGTCACGGCCGAGAGGGACGCGCGGGCCCGTTGCAGCTCCTCCTCGGCCCGCACCTCCAGGTCCTCCAGGAGCGGCGACAGGCGGTGCCACAGCGCGCGGCGCCTGAAGTCGGCGGCCTGCGCGAGCCGTTCGTGCAGCACGGTGGACGGCCCGGAGACGGCCGGGACCTCGGACGCGGCGATCTTCGCCAGCACCTCGCCGCGCGCCGTCCGCGCCTCGGCGAGCGTGCGGTCCGCGCGCGAGAGGACGTCCCGCAGCCGCATCAGCCGCGCCTCGGCGTCCTTGCGCACGTCGATGACGGCCTCCACCTCGCGCCTGATGTCGTCCAGCGCCCGCGCCGCCCGGTCGTAGCGCGCCGTGTCGGGGCGGCCGCCGCCCGGCGCGCTGCTGCCGCCCGCCGGGAGCCAGAACGCCAGCGGGTCCGCGATCACCTCGGCGCGCAGAGCTGTCAACTCCTCGGTGACGCGGGCCAGTTCGTCGCCCGCCGGGTGCGTGCCGGGGCGGACGCCCGCCGAGTGCGCCAGGTCGCGCAGCCGGTGCTGCTCGGCGGCCAGGAAGTCTATGCGGGCGGGCAGCGCCGACCAGACGGCGTCGGCGGCGATCACCATGTCGAGGACGCGCGCGTACCCCGCGTTCATCCGCTCCACCAGCTCGGCCCAGCCGACCCGTTCGACCAACCGCCCGCCGCTGCCCGCCAGGACGATGCCGTCGCCGGTCAGCACCGACGTCAGCTCCGCCAGCTCGTCGGCCGACGGGTGGCGGCGGCGCGCGCGCAGTCTGCGGGCGTCCGCCAGCGCGGCCGTCGCCGTGTCGAACCAGCTCCACAGGGCGGTGACGGTCTCCTCGGCGTGCGACCAGCGCTCGCGGGTCGTGCCCGTCAGCTCGGCGCCGTCGAGCAGTCTGCGGCCCGCGTGGTCCTGGAGGGCGAGCAGAGACGACTCGATCGCCTCGTGCTCGGCGCCGAGCCGCGCCAGCGCGCGGTCCACCTCTTCACGGCTGAGCGTCCTGCCGCCGGCGTCCGGGGCCATCGCTCTCCCCTCGATTGGTCGTCTCGCTGTCGGTCGTGCCGCATCCCTTCCCCGTTCACCGCCGGTCCGCTCCACGGATCGCTCAGTCGCGGTAACGCGGCTCGGGCGGGGCGGGGGACGCGTCGCCCAGGTAGTCGGCGAGCCACTGCCGGTAGGCCGCCTGCCAGGAGCCGTCCGCGCGGAAGTCCTCCAGCACCGCGTTGACCCAGGAGACCAGGTCGGGGCTCTCCTGGCTCATCGCGACACCGTAGAACTCGCCGCGCAGCGGCTCGCCGACGAGCCGCATCGACGGGTCCTGCGCGATGTGCCCGGCGGCGAGCGCGGCGTCCGTCACCAGCGCGTCGGCCAGGCCGAGCTGGACGAGCACCAGGCAGTCGAGATGGTTCGCCTCCGTCTCCAGGTGCGCGCCGTGCGGCTCGTCCCGCAGCAGCGCCTCGGCGGTCGACCCGGCGGCGCTGCACACGCGTTCGCCCGCGAGGGAGTCGTCGAAGCCGGTGATCTCCGAGCCCTGCGGCACGAGGAGCTGCTGGCCCGTCTCGAAGTACGCGGTGGAGAAGGCCACGTTCTCCAGCCGTCTGCACGTGATGGACATCGTGCGGACCACCATGTCCACCCGGCCGCTCAGCACAGCCTCCTCGCGCTGGTCGGTGGGGATGGCGCGGTAGATGATGTCGGGCGCCGGGTCGTCCAGGACGTCCCGCGCGATCGCCTCGACCAGGTCGATGTCGAAGCCGACGATGTCGCCCGTGCCCGGCTCGCGGTAGCCCCACAGGTAGCTGTTCTGGTCGACGCCGACGGTGAGGGAGCCGCGCTCGCGGATCTCCTGCACCGCCCGGCCCGGCACGCGCGCGGCGGGGCGGCTCTGCTCGGGCCGGTAGCCGTCGTCGCAGGGGCCCTCGGCGGCCTGGGGGGCGGTCAGGGTCGTCGGGTCCTGGTCGCCCGTCCCGTCGCCGTGGTCGTCGTCGGGCGGGGGCGCCGGGCTGGCGGTGACGGCCATGGCGAGGATGAGCCCGGCGGACAGGGCGAGGGACAGCGTGCCGCGCAGCGTGAGCCGGGCGCGCCCCCCGTCGCGTCCTCCGGTCCTCGCGGTGTCCTTCGCGGTGTCCTCCGTGCTGTTCATCGCAGCGCGCCTCCTCACCGGTACTCCGACAGCCTGCGGCCGATGCCGATCCCGGCCGCCGCCGTGCCCAGCAGCGCGAGCACCCCGGCCCCGGGCGTCAGCCCCTTCAGCGTGCCGTGCGCGCGCCCGGCCGCCGAGTCGAACCGTTCCTGCTCGTGCGCCACCGCGCGCCGCAGCGCGTCGTCCACCCTGTCGAACGTCTCGCCCGTCGAGTCGCTGGCGCCGATGACCTGCCGGACGGCGTCGTCGTAACGGCCGAGCAGCTCCGCCTCGCGCGCCTCGCCGTGCCGGGTGTGCCACTCGTCGGTGGCCTCGGCCGCCTCGGCGACGATCGCGGCGACCGCGCCGTCACCGGCGAGCCCGGCCGCCTCGGCCAGCAGGCCGGGCCGCCCCTCGTCGCCGCCGTCGCTGTCGCCGTCGCCGCGCAGCGCCGTCATGCTCTGCTGGTAGCTGTCCTCGAACTCGCTGCTCCCGCCCCTGGCCACCAGCGTCAGGCTCTCGCTGCCATGGGCCTTCAGCGTCTCGATCCACGCGCTGTTCAGCGCGGACAGGGACCGCGCGCCGTCGTCGGCGCCGTCGTGCGCCGTCCGCGACATCGCGTGCGCCCCGCCCAGCCACAGCAGCAGGACGAGCGACGCGGCGCTCGCGGCGAGCAGCCCGGGGTTCAGCACGCGGTTGGTGCGCAGGAAGTGCCGCCGCTGCACCCACGCGAGGGCGGCCAGCACCAGGACGCCGAGCACCAGGGCGGCCCACGGCCTGCTCGCCGCGTCCGCCATGTCGTCGCGGAACCGCTCGGTCTCCAGCCGGTACAGCGCCTCGGCCGCGTCCAGCAGGCCGTCGTCGCGCTGCATCTGCTCGTCGGCGTAGCGCAGGTAGGCGCCGCCGAGCGGGAAGCCCTGCCGGTTGTTGGCGCGCGCGGTCTCCACCAGGCCGGTGTAGACCGGCAGTTCACGGCTGAGGAACTCCAGGTACCGGCGCGTCTCCGGCGTGCCGTCCGTGTCGGCGGCGGCGCGCGCGAGCTGGGCACCGGCGTTGGCGATGTCCGTCTCGTACCGCTGCCTGACCGCCGGGTCCTCGGCCGCGCCCGCCAGGAAGCCGGTGGCCGCCGTCGTGTTCGCGTCGGCGAGGGAGCGGTACAGGTCGGCCGCGATGGCGCTCATCGGCTGGCCGTTGTCCCGCACGGACTCGGCGGCGGCCGCCCTGGCGTGCACCTGATACGCCGTCACCGTGCCGAAGAGCAGCAGCAGTCCGGCGAGCAGCGCGCCGATGATCCGCAGCCTGCCGGGTTCCGTCCCGGCCGCGCGGCGCGTCCGTCCCACCCACTCCGCCCAGACGCCGCGCCGGGGCGGCACGGCCTGCCGGGGCGCGTCCGGCGCCGTGCGCGGCGGTGGCGACGCGGGTGGTGGTGGCGGCGCCGACGGCGGCACGGGAGCGGCCGTCGCCGCCGTGCCCGGCGGTGACGCCGGGGGCGCGGTGGACGGGTGAGTCACAGTGCGGGCCCTCCCCCTCACGAAGTCCGGCACGGGGCCACGGCGAGCAGTATGCCGCCCGACGGGACCGGCCCGTAGGTCCGGGCCTTGATCTTGTCACTATCGCGATCTTCCGGAACTGTCCGTTCCCTGCCGGGGATCACGCGTGGCGGGAGCGTACGGTTCCCGGCGCGCGCCGTGGCGTGGGGGAGTGCGGCGGCGCGCCGTGCGCTGGTCCAGTCCTGGTTCAGTCCTGGTTCGGACGGGTCACAGGCGCAGGCCCAGGTGGAAGCCGTCCTCCCGGCCGGGCGGCTCGGGCAGCCGCTCGAAGCCCATGCGCTCGTAGAACGCGAGGGCGTTGGTGTTCGCCGGGTCCATCCCGAGGTGCACGCCGGGCACGCCGCGTTCGCGCAGGGCGCCGAGGTACGTCTCCATCAGCTTGCGGCCGAGACCCCGCTTCTGGCCCTCGGGCAGCAGGTCGATGTGCAGGTGCGCCGGGTACTCGGCGGCGATCTCCGGTACCAACATGCGTTCGGCGTGGTGCAGGAGGTCGCGCAGGTGCGCGTCGGGTCCCTCGGGAGTGCCCTCCGGCGCCGGGTAGCGGGCGGCCACGGTCGGCAGCCAGCGCTCGCGGAAGGCGGCGAAGAACGCGGTGCTGTCGGCGGTGCCGACGATGTAGCCGATCACGGGCCCGCCGTCGTCGGCGACGAAGACGAGACCTGGCTCCAGCTCCGCGTAGGGCGACGCGAAGATCGCGGGCAGGATGCCCGGGTCGCGGTAGTGCCCGGTCGCGTCCTGGCCGCCCTTGCCGGTGCGGATGCAGATCTCGTGCAGCGCGTCGTGGTCGCCTGGCCGGTAGCCGCGTATACGGGCGGGTGCCGTGGTCGTCATGCGCGGCATTCTCGCCGAGGAGGGCACGCCACGGCCATGCCCTTTCGGCGACACTCACGGTCACACCGCGTGACGGTCACGGCCCGGCCGTCCGCGGTGGGGGCCGCTGCACCCGCCCGCCGCGCCGGTCGCGGCGGGCGGCCGGACGGCCTCCCGGACGCACGCTCCCGGCGTCCGGCACGCCCCGGGGCCGTCAGCGGCCGTACGCGTCCTGCCCGGACCGTTGCGTCGGCCCGGGGGAGTCCTGCTGCGCCGAGGGGGCGCGGCGGGCGGCCCGGGTGCGAGCGGTGCCGGTCCGTGGCCCGCCAGGCGATCCGGCGTCTACATGTCCGCCGCGCCGGTCGCGGCGGGCGGGCCTCGCGGACGCACGACCCCGGCGTCCGGAACGTCCCAAGGGCGGGGACATCGGATGCCGTGAGCGGTCGTACGGGGGAGTCCCGCCGCGCCGTGTGGTGATGGCCGGGTGCGAGCGGTGCCGGTCCGTGTCCGGCTACGCGGGCCGGCCGGCGGCCGGCCCGGGGTGGCGGGGCGGCGCGCCCCGGCGGCGGCGTCTCACTGCGCCGCTCCCTCGCCGCCCCCGGCCGCCTCGCCCGGCGGTGCGGCCGCGCCCGGCTGCGCCGGGACGGCGCCCTGCCGCGCCGGCTCGGCGACCCGCGTGATCCCCGCCTCGCCCAGCGTCCGCTTGATCCGCCAGCGCAGCTCACGCTCCACCTCGACGCCCGCGCCCGGCAGCGTCCTGGCCGCCACCCGCACGACCATGGCCTCCCGAGACACCGCGTCGAGCCCCAGCACCCGCACCGGCTCCCACAGCAGCTCGTCGAACGGCGCGGTCTGCGACAGGTCGTGCCCGACCGCGTCGATCAGCTTCCGCACCTGGTCCAGGTCCGCGTCCGCCGGGACCTCCACGTCCACCCCGGCCGTGGACCAGCCCTGGCTGAGGTTCCCGACGCGCTTGATCTCGCCGTTGCGCACGTACCAGACCTCGCCGTCCTCGCCGCGCAGCGTCGTGATGCGCAGGCCGATCTCCAGGACCGTCCCCTTCGCCTCGCCCGCGTCGATCGTGTCGCCGACGCCGTACTGGTCCTCCAGCAGCATGAACATGCCGCTGAGCACGTCCGCGACGAGGCTGCGCGCGCCGAAGCCGATGGCCACACCGGCGATCCCCGCGCTGGCCATCAGCGGCCCGAGCTGCACGCCCAGCTCGGACAGCACCATCAGCGCCGCCGTGCCGAGCACCACCACCGACGCCGTACTGCGCAGGACCGAGCCGATCGTCTCCGAGCGCTGGCGGCGGCGCTCCGAGGTGAGCGGCGGGCCGCCCCTGGTGGCGGACCGGCGCGTGGTCGTCTCCTCCTTGTTGAGCCGCGAGATCAGCCGGCTGATCGCCCGCCGGACGACGAACCGCACGGCGAGCGCGACCGCGACGATCAGCGCGATCCGCAGTCCGTGTGTGAGCCAGGACTCCCAGTTGTCGCGCACGGTGCCTACTCGATCCCTTCGTTCCGCTGTCCGCCCCGGTCGTCCACCGTAGACAGCGCGGGCCGCCTCCGCCGACCACGCCGCTCCCGCCGCACGGCACGCCGGGGGCGCGAGGAGCGCCGGGGACGGGTGTGCCGAACGACACAAACGGCGCAATTGCCGATCGTGGTGGCGGTAAGGGCCGTCCGCGGGACACACTGAGGGAGATCGTCCCGGCGCGAGCCACGTGCCGCCGACGGAAACGGAGGGCGTCCGTGCCACACGTCTTGGTCCTCAACGCGTCGTACGAGCCGCTGGGCGTCGTACCGGTCCGCCGCGCACTCATCCTCCTGCTGAACGACAAGGCCGTCAGCCTGGAGACATCGGGCGCGCTCCTGCGCAGCACCACGCAGGCCATCCCCGCACCGAGCGTGGTCCGCCTCAAGCGGTTCGTCCGCGTCCCGTACCGCACCGCCGTGCCGCTCACCCGCAGGGCGCTGTTCGCGCGCGACGGCGGCAGGTGCGCGTACTGCGGCGGCGTCGCCACCAGCGTCGACCACGTCATCCCGCGCAGCCGCGGCGGCCAGCACGCGTGGGAGAACGTCGTCGCCGCCTGCCGCAGCTGCAACCACATCAAGGCCGACCGGCACGTCGCCGAGCTGGGCTGGCGGCTGCGCCACACGCCGGGGCCTCCGTCCGGGCTCGCCTGGCGCATCATCGGCACCGGCCACCGCGACCCGCGCTGGCTGCCCTACCTCCGCCCGTACGGCGCCGACGACGCCCTCGCCCGCATCGAGGGCCGCTCCGCGTGAGCGCCGTGGCCGGGCCCCGGCGGGAGAAGTTGCCGCCGGGTACGGGACGCGGCGGCAAAATCTCCGGCGTACGGGGGGTGAGCTGCGTCGCTTTCCTGTCGCATGGAGGGGTGTCCTGGCGTTCACTGGGGTAGAGCAAGCAGTACCGCGCGCGCCGCAGCGCGTGAACCCCTGCGCACCCCCAGTGAACGGAGTCAGCCCGTGGCCGGAGCCGCCCGGATCGACGCGCCCGACAGGGAAGCCGACCTGCTGAAACACCTGGTGTACGGCCTGGACCCCGGTCCGCTGCCCAGCCAGAACGGCGCACCGCAGGCCCCGCTGACCAGCGAACCGCCGCTCGGCGCCGCCGCCCCCCTGACGTCCGAGTCGCCGCTCGCCGCCGAGCCGCCGCTGACGTCGGAGACCGGCGGCCCCGTGGGCACCGGCGCGGAGGCAGCAGACATCTGATGGAAGAGCGGCTCGCGCGGCTCGCCGCGGCGCACGGCGTCGCCACGTCCTACGAACCCTCGCCAGGCAACCACGTCACCGTTCCGGAGGACACGGTGACCGCCGTCCTCACCGCCCTGGGCGCCGACCCCGGCGCCGACCCCGACCAGGCCGCCCCCGGCGCGGCCCGCCTCCTGCCGCCCACCGTCGTCCTGCGCGGCGGCGCCCCCCAGGAACCGCCCCCCGGCGTCCCGCCCGGCACCGAGCTGCGGATCGAGACCGCCGACGGGCGCACCCTCGCCTGGGACGACGGGCCGCCCGCCCCCGGCTACCACACCCTGCGCGCCACCGCGCCCGACGGCCGCACCGGCAGCGCCACCCTGATCGCCGCGCCAGGACGCCTCCCCGGCCCCCCGGGGCGCAGCCACGGCCTCCTCGTGCAGCTCTACTCGCTCCTGTCCACCCGCTCCTGGGGCATGGGCGACCTCGTGGACCTCGCCGACCTCGCCACCTGGGCGGGCCACGTGCTCGGCGCCGGATTCATCCAGCTCAACCCGCTGCACGCCGCCGTCCCCGGCGCGTCGGGCGAGGCGACCGACCCGTCCCCCTACAGGCCCGGCACGCGCCGCTACGCCGACCCCGTCCACCTGCGCATCGAGGACATCCCCGAGTACGCGTACCTCGGCCCCGACGCCCGCCACCACACCGACCGCCTCCTCGGCCGCGCCGCCGCCCTGCGCGCCGCCGTCCTGGAGAAGGGCGCGCCCATCGACCGCGACGCGGTGTGGGCGCTGAAGCGGCAGGCGCTGGAGATCGTCCGCGCCGTCCCGCTGAGCCCCGGCAGGTACGCGTCGTACTGGGCGTTCCTCGCCGACCAGGGCCAGGCGCTGGAGGACCACGCGACCTGGTCCGCGCTCGCCGAGCTGTACGGGCCCGACTGGCGGTCCTGGTCGCCGGGGCTGCGCGACCCCAGATCGCCCGAGACGGCCCGCGCCCGCGGCGACCACCTCGACCGCATCGACTTCCACAGCTGGCTCGCCTGGCTCACCGACATCCAGCTGCGCCGCGCGCACCGCAGCGCCCAGGCGTCCGGCATGTCCATCGGCCTCGTCCACGACCTGGCGCTCGGCGTCCACCCGCACGGCTCGGACGCCTGGGCCCAGCAGGACGTCCTGGCCTCCGGCATCACCGCCGGGGCGCCGCCGGACGCGTTCAACGCCAAGGGCCAGGACTGGGGCCTGCCGCCCTGGCGGCCCGGCGCGCTCGCCGAGCAGGGGTACGCGCCCTACCGCGAGCTGCTCGCCGGGCTGCTGCGGCACGCGGGCGGGCTGCGCGTGGACCATGTGATGGGCCAGTTCCGCCTGTGGTGGATTCCCGAGGGCGCCTCGCCCGCCGACGGGACCTACGTGCGCTACGACGCGGACGCCATGCTCGGCGTGCTCGCGCTGGAGGCGCGGCGCGCGGGCGCCGTCGTCGTCGGCGAGGACCTCGGCACGGTCGAGCCCGGCGTGCGCGAGCAGCTCGCCGAGCGCGGCATCTCCGGCACGTCCGTGATGTGGTTCGAACGGGACTGGGCCGCGCGCGGGCAGCCGCCGCTCCCGGCGGACAGCTGGCGCGCCGACTGCCTGGCCACCGTCACCACGCACGACCTGCCGTCCACCGCCGCCCGCCTCGCCGGGGACCACGTACGGCTGCGCGAACGCCTCGGCCTGCTCCCGCCCGGCACCGACGAGCTGAACGGCGCGCTGGCCGAGACCGCCGAGTGGCTGGCGCTCTTCGCCCGGCTCGGGCTGCTGACGCCGGGCGCCACCGAGGAGGGGCAGATCGCCGCCGCCTACCGCTTCCTCGCCAGGACGCCCGCCAAGATGATCGGCATCTGGCTGCCCGACGCGGTGGGCGACCGCAGGCCGCAGAACATGCCGGGGACATGGCGCGAGTACCCCAACTGGCGGCTGCCGATGGCGGACGGTTCGGGGCGCCCCGTGACGCTGGAGGAGCTGACCACCTCGGGGCGGGTGGCGGCCCTCGTGCGGGCCGTGCGGGAGGAGATGGCGGGGCCGTGAGGGAGCGGCCGGCGCGCGTTCGTTAGTGTGGTCACGTGGTCAACGTGAACAAGAAGCGCACCGCGAGGCGCGCGGCGGCCGTCACCGCGGGTACGGCGCTGCTGATGCTGCTGTCCTCCCCGTCCGCCTTCGCTCTCTACCGGGACGACGGCGACGACCCGGGCTCAGGCCTGAGCGTCATCCAGACCCTCAGCCTCTTCGTCATCGCGCCCCTCGCGCTGTTCGCGGTGATCGCCGGGCTCGTGATCGTGAGCGAGCGCAGGCGCTGACCCCCGCCGGGCCGCTCCCGCCGCGACGGGGGAGGCGGCCCGTACGGGCGGCGCCGGGCGCCGTCAGTCGCGCGGCTCGGCGGCGCGGTTGTACGCGTTGATGAGGGCCTGCGAGTAGTGGCCGTACGCGTCGCCCTCGATGTTCCTGACGCTCTCGATGACGTCCGTCTGGTTGAAGCCGCCCTTCGACGGGGTGGGGATCTCGTGCTCCTGCGCCCCGCCGTACTCCGCGCGCTGCGCCGCGTACGCGACGGTCGTGCGGGCGCTCACGTCACCCCAGTTGACCGCCTCCCACTGCGCCTTGTCCACCGCCGCGGCGCCGTCGGGCAGCGTGTAGCGCAGCCCCTCGGTGAGGCCGAACGCGGCGAGCTGGCCGACGAGGTTGCCCTTGCCGAAGTCGCCGATCGTGTTGATGACACTGGCCGCTGTCGAGATGGCCGCGTAGCCGGTGAACTGGTTCTTCGAGGTGTCCGCGACCGGATCGACCTCCTGCACGTACTGCACCGTGCCCGCGATCCGGCCGATGTGGTCGAAGACGGACGACTCGCCGCGCCGCTGCCCGTCCGGCTGCCCCTGCGCCTCCATGTCCCGGCGGAACGCGTCGTGCGCCGCCATCTCCTGCCACTGGCCGACGCCGCCGAAGAACTCCTCGCGGACGTCGCCGCCCGACTGGTTCATGATCGTGAAGAGCGACTCGCGGTCGGCGTCCGACAGGTCGAACGAGTAGCGGTAGTCCCTGCCGTGCAGGTTCAGGTCGGTGAAGCCGTCCGCGCTCGACGCGAACCCGGACGCCGTGCCGCCCTTGGAGATCATGTCCATGTACTGGAGCGCCGTGTCGCCGATCGCGTCCTGGAGCCCGGTGTGGTCGATCGGGCCGTACTCGGAGATGTTGTGGTTCCTGGTGCCGAGGATGTCCTTGTCGTGCCCGGCCGCGTACTCCAGCACGTTGTAGGCCGCGTGGACGTACTTCTCGGCCTCCGGGTCGTTGTGGCCGACGCCCTCGGGCACCGTCGTGCCGCTGCGCACGAGCGCGCCGACGCCCGTGGAGTCCTCCCAGTGGACGCCGAGCGCGCCCTCGCGGAACGCCTTGTCGTTCAGCAGGTCCGCGCTCGCGTCGGTGTTGAGGGAGACGGCCTCCAGCAGCCCGTTGCTGCCGGTGTTGGGGATGTCGCCGTAGCCGCCGTCGAAGTAGTGGTACTGGGTGAGGCCCTGGACGTTGACGGCCGTGTGCGCCATGTCCTTGGCGAACGCGTCGCCCGGGGCGACGGACGCCGCGCCCATCAGCTGCCCGAAGCCGTTGAAGTCGCGCAGCGCGTCCCAGTACGCGTCGTCGGGGCCGCCGCGGTTCGGCACGGAGACGTCCACGAAGCCGTCGATGAACGCCTGCTGGTCGCCGTACAGGAAGTCGCGCACGCCCGCCGGCATCTGCTCGCGGCCCGCCGCCGTGGACGGGTCGTAGCCGCCGTCCTCGGGGTTCATCAGCATCATCAGGCCGTCGGCGACCCGCTGGGCGGTCGCGAAGCGCGTCTCGGCCACGCCGGGGTCGAGCCCCTTGCCGTCGGCGAGGCTGCCGAGGAGCGCCAGTTCGTTCTTGTCGAGGCGGCCGTAGAACGCCGACAGGTAGTCGCGTTCGGCGGCCGTCATCTCGCGCAGGGGCTTGTCCGGCTGGTCCGGGTCGTAGATGCCGAGGCCGATGGCGTCGAGCGTCTCCGTCCAGCGCAGGAGCGCCTCGGGGTCGGGGTGGTCCTTGTCCATCTCCTCGACGAGGCGGTCCGCGGCGTACTCGCCCATGGGCTGGGTCGTCCACAGGCCGAGCGGCCCGTCGGACAGGTCGTAGCCCAGGTCGCCCAGCTCCTGGCCGTACTCGGCGAGCTTGCTGCGGTAGGCGTCGAGCGCGTCGGTGATCTCGCCGTCGGCCGCCGTGGCGTCGGCGGCGGCCTTCTTGAGGTACTTCTGCCGTATGCGGCCGTCGAAGCCGGCGGGTAAGTCGTACTGGTAGGTGCCGATGGTGACCATCCTCGGCCACACCATCGCGTACTCCCCGCCGTACTCGATGGTGAGGGGCACGGGCGGGCCGAGCAGTACGCCGCCCTCGGGGCGCAGCCTGGCCTCCAGCGCCGCCTGCCAGCCGTTCCACTCCGTGATGGCCGCGTTGAGGTGCTCGATGTACTTGGTGTCGAGGCCGCCGTCGGCGAGGACGATGTCGTGCACCTCCTCGTCCGCGTCCAGCGCCCGGTTCATGGCGCGCACGACATAGCCGACGACGGCGTCCATGTCCTCGCCGTTGCCCTGGAGGCCTCGCGCGGTCGTCCTGATGCGGCCGTCCGCGTCCACCAGCGCGTCGCCGTCGAGGCTGCCGGACTCGGCGCTCACCTCGGTCGCGCCGCGCGCGAGGTCGCCCGCGTCGTCCGCCTCACCGGCCGCGCGCGCGTAGACGGCGGCCGTGTCGGCCATCTCGTCCGGCTGGATCTCCTCGCGGAACTCGGTCTGGCGCCGCCACGGACGCGCGTCCGCCTCGGCCTCCACCTCATCGCGGGTGAAGCTGAGGATCGGCATGGGTGTACCTCCTGGACACAGGAGTACGGCGAGACGTTCCCCCGAACTCTCTTGCAGATGACCGCACGTGCTTCCCGGCGCCCAGTGGCCGGCGCTTTCCCGGCATGTACCCCTCACCAACGCGCCGCATGCGCCCCCTGACCGCCTGTCACCTCATCTTCACCTCGCGCCCCGGTCGCAACCCGCCGCACCCGCGCGTTCCGGCCCGGACGCACGGCGGATCGCATACGATCCGCGCCCCGGCAGACGACAGGGCGCCCGGGACGGTGTGTCCCGGGCGCCCTTGGGCGCGTCATGAGGGGGCGTCAGGCGGCGGCCGCGTCCGCCGCCTGGGCGCGCAGCGCCCGCTCGACGCCCGCGCGCGACTCGGTGACGAGCCGCCGCAGCGCCGCGCCCGGCTCCGCCGTCGCCAGCCAGGCGTCGGTCACCTCAAGCGTCGCCCGCTCCGCCTGGACGGCCGGGTACAGGCCCACCGCGATCTGCTGCGCCATCTCGTGGCTGCGCGAGGCCCAGACGTCCTTGAGCACGGCGAAGTACTTCTCCGTGTAGGGCGCCAGCAGCTCCCGCTGGTCGGTCTGCACGAAGCCCGCGATCACCGCGTCCTGCACCGCGTTGGGCAGCGCGTCGGACTCGACGACCTGCGCCCACGCCGCCGCCTTCGCCTCCGGCGTCGGCCGCGCCGCACGCGCGGTGGCCGCGTGCCGCTCGCCCGCCGACGTCGGGTCGCGGCGCAGCTCGGCCTCGATCTCCGGCTCGTCCGCCCGCCCGGTCGCCGCGAGGCGCAGCAGCAGCGCCCAGCGCAGCTCGGTGTCCACGGTCAGCCCGTCCAGGCTCTCCGAGCCGTCCAGCAGCCCGGCGAGCAGGTCGAGTTCCGCGCCGGTACGGGCACTGGCGGCGAACGCGCGGGCCCACGCCAGCTGGTGGTCGCTGCCCGGCTCGGCCGCCCGCAGGTGCTCCAGGGCCGCCGCCGACCAGGCCGCCAGGCCCTCCTCGCGCCACTCGGGAGCCGCGTACAGGTCCAGCGCGAGCCGCACCTGCCGGTGCAGCGACTGGACGACGCCGATGTCCGTCTCCTTGCCGATGCCGGAGCGGACCTGCGCGAGGTAGTCGCGGGTGGCCATCTCGCCGTCCCGCGTCATGTCCCAGGCGGACGCCCAGCACAGCGCGCGGGGCAGCGACTCGGCGAAGTCGCCGACGTGCCGGGACACCACGGCCGTGGACTCGGGGTCGAGCCTGACCTTGGCGTACGACAGGTCGTCGTCGTTGAGCAGGACGACGTCGGGGCGGGCGCGGCCGGTCAGTTCGGGGACGGGTGTCAGCGCGCCGTCCACGTCCAGCTCGATCCGGTCGGTCCTGGTCAGCGCGCCGTCGCGCAGGTCGTACAGGCCGATCGCGATGCGGTGCGGGCGCAGCGTCGGCTCGCCCTTGGCCCCGGCGGGCAGCGCGGGGGCCTCCTGGCGGACGGCGAAGCCGGTGATGACACCGGCGTCGTCCACCGTGATCTCGGGCCGCAGCACGTTGATCCCGGCCGTCTCCAGCCACGCCTTCGACCAGGCCGACAGGTCGCGGCCGCTGGTCTCCTCCAGGGCGGTGAGCAGGTCGGTCAGCCGCGTGTTGGACCAGGCGTGGCGCTTGAAGTAGGTCCCCACGCCGCGGAAGAACTCGTCCATGCCGACGTAGGCGACGAGCTGCTTCAGGACGCTGGCGCCCTTGGCGTAGGTGATGCCGTCGAAGTTGACCAGGACGTCGTCCAGGTCGTTGATCTCCGCCATGATCGGGTGCGTGGAGGGCAGCTGGTCCTGGCGGTAGGCCCAGGTCTTCATGGAGTTGGCGAAGCTGGTCCACGCGTGCGGCCAGCGGCTGCCGGGGGCGTGCGCCTGGCAGGCGACGGACGTGTAGGTGGCGAACGACTCGTTGAGCCAGAGGTCGTTCCACCACTCCATGGTCACGAGGTCGCCGAACCACATGTGGGCCAGCTCGTGCAGGATCGTCTCGGCCCGCGCCTCGTACGCCGCGTCGGTGACCTTGGAGCGGAAGACGTACTGGTCGCGGAAGGTGACCGCGCCCGCGTTCTCCATCGCGCCCGCGTTGAACTCCGGCACGAACAGCTGGTCGTACTTGGCGAACGGGTACGGGTGGTCGAACTTCTCCTCGAACCAGTCGAAGCCCTGCCGCGTGACGGCGAAGATCGCCTCCGCGTCCAGGTGCCCGGCCAGCGAGGGGCGGCAGTAGACGCCCAGCGGCACGGTCCTGCCGCCGTCGCCCTCCCAGGTGCTGTGCACCGAGTGGTACGGGCCCGCGATGATCGCGGTGATGTACGTCGAGATGCGCGGCGTCTCGCCGAACTCCCAGACGTTGTCCTTCGGTTCGGGCGTCGGCGAGTTCGAGATCACGGTCCAGCCCTCGGGGGCGGTCACGGTGAAGCGGAACGTCGCCTTCAGGTCGGGCTGCTCGAAGCACGCGAACACCCGCCGCGCGTCCGGCACCTCGAACTGCGTGTACAGGTACGCCTGCTGGTCCACCGGGTCGACCGAGCGGTGCAGGCCCTCACCCGTGTTGGTGTACGCGCAGGAGGCGACGACCAGCAGCTCGTTGTGCCCCTCAAGCACCGAGGGCAGCGCGACGCGCGAGTCGGCGAAGACCTCCGCCGGGTCGAGCGCCGTCCCGTTGAGCACCACCTCGTGCACCTCGGGCGCGATCAGGTCGATGAACGTGGCGCCGGCCGACCGGGCGGTGAAGTGCACGGTCGTCCGGGACCCGAACGTGCCACCCTCCTGCGCACCCGAGATGTCCAGCGCGACGTCGTAGCTGTCCACGCCCAGCAGCCGTGCCCGCTCCTGGGCCTCCTGCCGGGTCAGATTCGTGCCAGGCACCTGGTGTCTCCTTACGTCTACGGCTTGCGCCCCGCCATCCTTCCACGGGGAACGCCGCGGGGGCGGGCGGACGGCCGGCTGCCGTCCACCCGCCCCCGCGGGACGTACCGTCCGGGGGTCAGCCGGTGACGCTCTCGACGACCACGCCGCCGCTGCCCGTGGGCGTGCCCCGGGCGTTGAGCAGCTGGACCTGGCCGAACAGCTGCCGGCCGGCGCCCGCCTCGGCCGCCGCCGCGCTGACGGTCACCTCGGCCGCCGCCTCGGCCGACTCACCGGTGCCCAGCGCGATCACCTGGTCCTCGTCCACCGCGACCGAGCCGAGCAGCGGGCTCAGGAACGCGTCGCGGTAGGCGAACGCGGTGCTGCCGGTCGGGACCGCGTAGCCGTGCACCTCGACGGTGTACGTCCCGGCGGCCGGGTCGGGCAGCGTGACGGTCTCCTCGGAGCCCGAGCTGGTCGACTCGCCGACGAGCACGCCGTCCTGGTAGACGAACAGGTCCAGGTCGGAGCCCGGGTCGGACGGGCTGCCGATCACCGCCTCGAACCGCGACACGCCCTCGCCCAGCTCGACCTCCCACGTCTGCCGCTCGCCGTCGCCGATCGTCGGCGTCTCCTCGTGGACCGAGCCGAGCTCACCGGCGGAGAGGCTGCCCTCGACCGGGGCCAGCTCGTTCGTCAGCGTCCACTCGACCGGCACGGGCACGCCCGCCTCGGCCTCCTCGATCCGCGCCGTCTCCGGGTCGAAGGTGGTGGACAGGGCGGTGGCGGTCAGCGTGTACCGGTTGTCGAGCCGCGGTGTGGTGCGCCGCGACTCGACCTCGAACTCCCAGACGCCCGGCACCGGGTTGTCGTACGACCGCACGTCGGGGCGGCAGGTGTTGGCGGGGGACTCGTAGTTCGGGTAGCACTGGTTGCTGGCCGAGTCGTCCTCCAGCATGCCGTACGGGTTGAGGGCGATCCACCGCGTCTGGCTGCCGTCGGCGAGGCCACCGAGGGAGACCTCAAGGGACCGCGTGCCCTCGGGGACTGTCACGAACCACGAGTCGTTCCCGTTGCGCCTGACCGTGTCGGTGCGCGTCACGTCGTAGCCGGGCGCCGCCAGCTCCTCGGGGACGACGACCGTCGCGAGGATCTGGTGGTCGGTGCCCCACGTCGTGAGGTCGTTCACGTTCAGGATGGCGCTGTGCGCGCCGACCGAGCCGGGGCGCGCCTGGAGCGTGACGGTCACCGGCCGGTTCAGCGGCAGCAGCACGAGCGGGCTGCTGGCGAGGCGCCAGGTGCTGTCGTGGTTGTTGGCCAGCGAGAGGGTGTGCAGCACGCGGCGGTTCGGGCCGGTGGTGCGCGTGATCGTCACCTGGTAGTTCTCGCGCTCGCCGACGGCGGGCGCGCTCTCGCGGTCGTAGACGCCCGCGCCGGAGTGCGGCGTGGCCAGGTACGCGGACTGCGCGTGGTCCACGGGCGCGGTGACGGTGTACTCGTGCGCCGTCGCGCCCCGCGTGATCAGGCGCCAGGCGGCCTCGGTGTCCATGAGGCCCGCGCCCTGCTCGTGCGCCTGCACGCCGCTGATGCGCTTGGCGGAGCTGGTCAGCGCGGTGCGCAGGTCGGCGGGGGACAGGTCGATGTCCCGCTGGCGCGCGGCGGAAAGCAGCAGCGCGGACGCGCCGGTGACCTGCGGGGACGCCATCGAGGTGCCCTGGAGCATGCCGTAGCCGGGCGGCAGGGAGTAGCCCGCCTCGGCGACCGCGCTGCCCGGCTGCCAGGTGGGGATGGAGTTGATCGACGCGCCGGGCCCGACGATGGTGGGCTTGAAGCCGCCGTCGTCCCGCGGACCGGCGGAGGAGAACGGCATCATGTCGTACGAGGTGCGCACCTCGGAGCCGTAGTTGGCGGCCCAGGTGTCGTCGGAGATGCCCGCGCCGACCGCGACGACCTTCTCGGCGACCGCCGGGTCGCCGATGGTGTTGGTGCCGGGGCCGTCGTTGCCCGCCGAGATGAAGAGCTGCACGTCGTACGTGTCGATCAGCTCGGTGTAGAGCCTGGCGCGCGCGTTGTTGCCGTCGTTGAGGGCCGGGAGGCCGCCGATCGAGACGTTGACGAGGTCCACGTCCCGGTTGACGACCAGGTCGATCATGCCCTCGAACAGCGCGGTGTAGGTGCAGCCGGCGACGAACAGGCAGGCCCGCGCGGAGACCAGGTTGGCGCCGGGGGCCGCGCCGTCCATGGCGCCGCCGAACAGGCCGTTCGCCGACGTGATGCCCGCGACGTGCGTGCCGTGGCGTCCCGAGACGATGCCGATGTTCACGAAGTCGCGGACCTGGCCGACCCAGTCGCCGCCGTACGGGTCCATCGGGACGTCCTCGCGGACCTCCACGACGAACGGCACCGCCTCGGCGATCTCCGTCGCCGGGTCGTCGGTGCCGAAGTACGCGACCTGGTGGTCCTCGCCGTACGGGGACAGCTCGGTCTCGTCGGTGAAGTCGCCGTCGTCGTCGAGGTCGACGCGGACGGTCCCGGCGGCCGGGTCGTACAGCAGCGTCCACGCGTCGGTGCTGTCGCCGTCGCGGTTGAGGTCGCCGCCCGCCTCGCCGCCCGCGACGGACTCGCTGAAGCGGTTGACGAAGTACGCGCCCGCCGGGGCGGTGTACTGGCGTCCCGACCAGGTGAACGAGGGGCCGTTCACCGCCGTCGTCATCGCGCGCCAGGTGGCGTCGCCGTCGATGATCGGGTCGGTCGCGGTCACCCAGTCGGTGATCTTGCGCTCGCCGGTGGTGGTCTCCTGGAGCGCCGGGTGCCCGAGGTCGATGCCCGTGTCCAGGATGCCGATGGTGACGCCGCGGCCGTCGTAGCGCGGGTTGTGGCGCACGAAGTCGACGGCGCCGGTCTCCCCGGCGGGCTGGTACGGGTTGTCCGCGCGGGTGTCCTCGTCCGGGCCCGGGTAGTCGCGCGAGCCGCCGGAGCCGTGGCCGCGGCCCTGGGCGGGCTCGGGCTGCGGGTCGGGGACCTGTAGGTGGTCGTTCATGTCGATGGCGTGGACCGAGGAGAGCGCCGTGGCCTCCGCGATGGCGGCGTCGGCCTTGCCGGTGCGGACGGTGAGCCGCACATAGCCGATGTCGTCCTGCGTGTAGCCGACGGAGGCGCCGGAGAGGTCGCCGAGCGTCTCGGCCACCTCCCCGGTCTCCCCGGGCTCGGCGGCGATCAGCATGGTGACGAACGGTTCGCCCGCCGTCTTGGCCTCGGCCAGGAGCGCCGCGTCCTGGGTGGAGAACTTCTCGCCGAGCGGCTTGTCCGGCACCGAGCGGGGAGTGTCGTCCGCCGCCAGAGCAGGGACCGCGCCCGTGAGGGCCAGCGCGGCCACCAGGCCGGCCGCGAGGGATACACGGGACAGGGGTCTCAGGGGTGGTCTCAGTGACATGGGCATCCTTGTTCGGAATTACCTCAGCAGGACGACCGGTCATCATACGGAAGTGATCAAAGTATGGGGGGACTTGACGAAGAAGATCTTGTATCGGGAATGAAGTTATATTCCTTTGGCGGGATAATCTGACGATAAGTCTGTCCGGGAAACCCCGGGAAATGCGCATTGCACAGCGCCCCGGAACCCGCCCTTCCGCCCCCGGACCGTGTACACGGTCCGCATGTCAACGCACCCGCGCGCCCCGGCGCGTACGCCGTCAGCGCGGCATCACCACTGCCACAGGCCGCCGGGCCGGCACAGGCAGCGCGCCATGGCGGCCGGGACGCCTCGCTCCCGCAACTGACGCGCGGACAACGCCCGTTCGTCCGCCGCGCTCCCCGCGTCCCGCGCGCCGGGGGCCCACGGGGGAGCGGCGGCCGGCGGGGAGCGCGGCGGGAGTTCTTCGCTCATGCCCCGCCGATTCCCCGCCGCCACCCGCGGGCCCACCTCTGTCACGGACCGGTCGGCAAACCGCGACGCACACGGCAGGCCGCGCCCGCCGGTACCCCTCAGCGCCGGTCGGCCGCCTGCGCGTGCAGGGCGCGCGCCAGGTCCGAGTGCGCCTCCAGGACGAGCCGGCGCAGCGCGGGCGGCGCCTCCTTGTGCTCCGTCAGCCACAGGTCGGCCGCGTCCAGCGTGTCCCGGTCGCCCTGGAGCGCGGGGAACAGACCCCGGACGATCGCCATCGCGATCTCGATCGTCCGCGTCCGCCACACCCGTTCGATGACCTCGAAGTACCGGCCGGTGTACGGCGCGAGCAGCTCATGCTGCCCCGGCTGCGCGAAGCCGTCGATGGTGGCCTCGACCAGCGCGTTCGACAGCGCGTCCGACTCCACCACGTCCTCCCACGCCCGCGCCTTCACCCCGGCGGACGGGCGGGCGGCCAGGCAGCGGACGTGGTGGCGCTTGCCGGACGCCGTGTCGTCGCGGGCCAGCTCGGCGTCCAGCTCGGCCTCGCCGATCCGCCCGGTGGCGGCCAGCGGGCCGAGGAACGTCCAGCGCAGCTCCTGGTCCACGTCCAGGCCGTCGATCCGCGCGGTGCCGGCCAGCAGCCCGCCGAGCAGCTGGAAGTCCGCGTCCGAGTCCGCCGCGCTCGCCAGGAAGCGCGCCCAGGCCAGCTGGTGGTCGCTGCCGGGCGCGGCGCGGCGCAGCTCGGTCAGCGCGACGGCGGACAGTCCGGCGCCCGCCTCCGCGCGCCGCTCCGGCGCGGTGTAGTGGTCGCGGGCCGACAGCGCCCACGCGTGGACCATCTGGAGGACGCCGATCTGGCTCTCCGCGCCGCTGAAGTCGCGGACCAGGCCGAGGAAGTCGCGGGCGGGCAGCAGCCCGTCGCGCGTGAGGTTCCACAGCGCCGACCAGCACAGGGCGCGGGCCAGCGGGTCCTCGACCTCGCCGAGGCGCGCGAGCAGCGTGTCGAGCGAGTCCTCGTCGAAGCGCGCCTTGCAGTACGTGAGGTCCTCGTCGTTGACGAGGATCAGCTCGGGGCGCTCCTCGCCCGCCAGCTCCGCCACGACCGTGCGCGGCCCGGTCACGTCGGTCTCCGCCCGCGCGTAGCGCAGCAGCGGGCCCGCGCCGTCCACGCGGCGGTAGAGGCCGATCGCCACGCGGTGCGGGCGCAGCGTCGGGTGGGACGCCGGGGCCTCCTGGCGGACGGCCAGTTCGGTGATCCGGCCGTCCGCGCCGTACAGCGCCTCGGGGGTCAGCGAGTTGACGCCGGCCGTCTGGAGCCAGGACTCGGCCCAGCCGGCCATGTCGCGGCCCGACGTCTCGGCGAGCACGGACAGCAGGTCGGTGAGGCGGGTGTTGCCGTACGCGTGGCGCTCGAAGTAGCGGCGCGCGCCGTCGAGGAACGCGTCGCGCCCCACGTAGGCGACGAGCTGCTTGAGGACGCTGGCGCCCTTCGCGTACGTGATGCCGTCGAAGTTGAGCTTGGCGTCCTGGAGGTCGCGGATGTCGGCGGTGACCGGGTGCGTCGAGGGCAGCTGGTCCGCGCGGTACGCCCAGGCCTTGCGCCGGTTGGCGAACGAGATCCAGCCCTCGTCGAAGCGGGTCGCCTCGGTCAGCGACAACGCGCCCATGAAGTCGGCGAACGACTCCTTGAGCCACAGGTCGTCCCACCACTCCATCGTCACGAGGTCGCCGAACCACATGTGCGCCATCTCGTGCAGCACCGTGCTGGCCCGCCCGTGGTAGGCGGCGCGCGTCGTCCTGCCCCGGAAGACGAACTCCTCGCGGAACGTGACGAGCCCCGGGTTCTCCATCGCGCCGAGGTTGTACTCGGGGACGAACGCCTGGTCGTACTTGCCGAAGGGGTAGGGGTAGCCGAAGTTGTCGTGGAAGAAGTCGAGCCCCTGCTTCGTCACGAGGAAGACGTCGTCGGCGTCGAAGTGCCGCGCCAGCCCCTTGCGGCAGAGCGCGCCGAGCGGGATCTCCAGCGTCGTGCCGTCGGGCAGCTCGCGCGTGTAGTGGTCGGCGGCGTAGTGGTACGGCCCGGCGACGACGGCCGTGATGTACGTCGAGATCGGCTTCGTCTCGGCGAACGTCCAGGTGGCCGCGTCCCCGCCGGACAGCTCCTCGCGGGACTCCTCGGCGCCGTTGCCGAGCACCGTCCAGTGCGCGGGCGCGGTGACGCGGAAGCGGAACGGCGCCTTCAGGTCGGGCTGCTCGAAGTTCGCGAACACCCGCCGCGCGTCGGCGGGTTCGTACTGCGTGTAGAGGTAGGTCTCGCCGTCCTCCGGGTCGGAGAAGTGGTGCAGCCCCTCACCCGTCCTGCTGTACGCGCAACTCGCGTCGACCACCAGCTCGTTCTCCGCCGCGAGGCCGCGCAGCGCCACCCGCGCGCCGTCGAAGACGCGGTCCACGGGCAGCTGCTCGCCGTTCAGCGTCACGGAGTGGACGTGCGGCGCCAGCAGGTCGGCGAAGCTGTCCGCGCCCTCCTCCGCGCACGCGAAGCGGATCGTCGTGGTGGACCTGAAGGTCCGCGGCCCGGCCGCCGGCGCCGGCGCGACGGCCGAGCGGAGGTCGAGCGCCACCTCGTAGCCGTGCACGCGCAGCAGGCGTGCCCGTTCCCGGGCCTCGTCGCGTGTCAGGTTCTCTCCGGGCACTGCGGTGCTTCCTCTCGTGGCTCCTGGCGCGTCGGCGCTTCGGCGCGTGCCAGCATGTCACGGGCGGCGCCGGGCCCGCACGGTGGAATGCGACGGCGCGCGGCGTCGTTGACCCCGCGAGTTCCGTGCCCGCTTCCGTACCGCTGAGGAGCCTGACATGTCCGACAAGACGCCCGCCGACTTCTGGTTCGACCCGCTGTGCCCCTGGGCGTGGATGACGTCGCGCTGGATGCTGGAGGTGGAGAAGGTACGTCCGGTCGAGGTCCGCTGGCACGTGATGAGCCTCTCCGTGCTCAACGAGGACCGGCTCGACGAGATGCCCGAGGAGTACGCGGACGCCATGCGCGCCGGCTGGGGACCCGTGCGCGTGTGCATCGCCGCCGAGCAGGAGCACGGCAGCGAGGTCCTCGGCCCGCTCTACACGGCGATCGGCACCCGCTTCCACCCGGGGGGCCTGCCGAGGACCCGGGACACCCTGGTCGCCGCCCTGGCCGAGGCGGGCCTTCCCGCCGGGCTGGCGGACGCGGCGGACACGGACGCGTACGACGCCGAACTGCGCGCGTCGCACAAGGCGGGCATCGACCTGGTGGGCCAGGATGTCGGCACGCCGGTCATCGCGGTGCCGGGGTCCGACGGGAAGCGGATCGCGTTCTTCGGCCCGGTGGTGACGCCCGCGCCCAGGGGCGAGGCCGCGGCGCGGCTCTGGGACGGCACCCTGATGGTCGCCTCGACGCCCGGTTTCTACGAGATCAAGCGGACGCGGGACGTCGGCCCGCAGTTCGACTGAGCGAGCGGCCCGGCCCCACAGACACGGGCGGCCCCGCGCGATGCCTCCGCGCGGGGCCGCCCGCTTTCCCGCCCGCCTGTCCGAAGGATCGGCGATCCGTGAGAAGACGATCCAGACGGCCGGGGGTCCGTGGGCTCCCGGAAGGGCGTCAGGGAGCGAGCAGCAGTCCGGTGGCGCGCGCCTTGGCGGCGGCGTAACGGTCCTGCACGTCCTGCCAGTTCACGACGCGCCACATGGCCTCGACGAAGTCGACCTTCTGGTTGCGGTACTGGAGGTAGAAGGCGTGCTCCCAGGCGTCGAAGACGAGGATCGGGATCGAGCCCTGCCCCACGTTGCCCTGGTGGTCGTACACCTGCTCGATGATCAGCCGGGCGCTGACCGGTTCGAACGACAGCACGCCCCAGCCGGAGCCCTGCGTCGTCGCGGCGGCCTTCGACAGCTGGGCCTTGAACCGGGCGAACGAGCCGAACGACTCGGCGATCGCGTCCGCGAGCTCGCCCGTGCCGTCCTTCTCCAGCGGCTCCCCGCCGCCGTCGCCCGTCATGTTGCGCCAGTAGATGGTGTGGAGGATGTGGCCGGAGAGGTGGAACGCGAGGTTCTTCTCCAGGCCGTTGATCGACCCCCACTGGTCCTTGTCGCGGGCCTCGGCCAGCTGCTCCAGCGTGTCGTTCGCGCCCTTGACGTAGCCCGCGTGGTGCTTGTCGTGATGCAGCTCGATGATCTCGCCGCTGATGACCGGCTCCAACGCAGCGTAGTCATAGGGGAGTTCGGGGAGGCTGTAGGTGGCCATGCCGTTGCCCATCTCCATTAGTTGCGAAGCAGTTGCAACAACACGCTAGCAGCAGCAACGGCCGGGTGTCGTGAAACTCACGCCGGAGAGGGCCGTCGCGTCCGATAGCGTCACGATGACGTCAAGTCGGCGGTCCACGGCCCGCCCGTGCCCGTTCCCGTCACCGTCCCCGTTCTTCCCCCGTTCTCCAGGAGAGTCCCCATGAGCACTGCCGTTCTGGCCGACCTGCTCCCCGCCGCCACGGCGCCCCGCGCGCGGGTGCGTGACGCGGCACTGGTCGTCGGCGGCGCGGTCCTCACCGGCATCGCCGCCCAGCTGACCCTCCCCGTGCCCGGCTCGCCGGTGCCGGTCACCGGCCAGACGTTCGCCGCGCTGCTCGTCGGCGCCTCGCTCGGCGCGAGCCGCGGCCTGGCGTCGATGGTGCTGTACGCCCTCGTCGGCATGGCGGGCGTCCCGTGGTTCCAGGGCGGCACGTCCGGCCCCGGCGGCGCGACGTTCGGCTACATCATCGGCATGACGCTCGCCGCCTGGGCGGTCGGCGCCCTCGCCGGACGCGGCGGCGACCGCACCGTCCCGCGCACCGCGGGCACCATGGCCGTCGGCACCGCGATCACCTATGGCTGCGGCGTCCCCTACCTCGCGCTCGACGCCGGGATGAGCCTGTCCGAGGCCGCCGCGACCGGCCTCGTCCCCTTCCTGATCGGCGACGCCCTGAAGGCCGCGCTGGCCATGGGAGCCCTTCCGGCGGCCTGGCGTCTCGCCGGCCGGCGGCCATGACAGACTCGTCCCCATGCGCGTCTACCTCGGTTCCGACCACGCCGGCTACGAGTTGAAGTCCCACCTCGCGGAGTGGCTCACGGAGAACGGCCACGAGCCCGTCGACTGCGGCCCGTTCGTCTTCGACGCCGAGGACGACTACCCGCCGTTCTGCCTGCGCGCCGCCGAGGGCGTCGCGCAGGAGCCGGGCTCGCTCGGCGTCGTCATCGGCGGCTCGGGCAACGGCGAGGCCATCGCGGCCAACAAGGTCGCCGGTGTCCGCTGCGCCCTGGGCTGGAGCGAGGAGACGGCGCGCCTCGGGCGCGAGCACAACAACGCGAACGTCCTCGCCGTCGGTTCGCGCATGCACAGCCAGGAGGAGGCCACGGCGTTCGTCGCGGCCTTCCTCGGCACCCCGTACTCCGGCGCCGCCCGGCACACCCGCCGCATCGCCATGCTGACCGCCTACGAGACGGACGGCACCCTCCCGGCGCTGCCGGGCGAGGCGGCTCAGGGCTGACGGGCGCATGCCGGAGGGCCACACCATCCACCGCCTCGCCGCCGACTTCGGCCATGCCTTCGGCGGCGGGCGGCCGGTGCGCGCCGACAGCCCGCAGGGCAGGTTCGCCGACGGGGCGGCGCTGCTGGACGGCCGCCCCCTCGCGGCGGCCGAGGCACACGGCAAGCACCTCTTCCTCGGCTGGTCCCCCGCCCCCGGCGGTGCGGGCGGCGACGCCACCAGCTGGGTCCACATCCACCTCGGCCTCTACGGCAAGGTCGCCTTCGGCGAAGGCCCGCCGCCCCCGCCGGTGGGCCAGCTCCGCCTGCGCCTGTGGAACGACACCGGCCACGCAGAGCTGCGCGGCCCGACCACCTGTGCCCTGATCACCGACGCGGAGAAGCGGGCCGTCGAGGACCGCCTCGGCCCCGACCCGCTGCGGCCCGACGCGGACCCCGGCCGCGCCTGGCGCCGGATCAGCGCCAGCCGCACGCCGGTCGCCGCGCTGCTGATGGACCAGAAGGTGGTCGCCGGCGTCGGCAACGTCTACCGCGCCGAGGTCCTGTTCCGGCACGGGATCGATCCCTACCGGGCGGGCCGCGATCTCACCCGGGCCGAATGGGACGCCGTCTGGGCAGACCTGGTCGCGCTGATGCGGGAGGGCGTACGCCTCAACCGCATCGACACCGTGCGCCCCGAGCACACCCCCGAGGCCATGGGCCGCCCGCCGCGCGTGGACGACCACGGCGGCGAGGTCTACGTCTACCGGCGCGCCGCCCAGCCGTGCCTCCTGTGCGGCACCGAGATCCGCACGGCCCCCCTCGCCGCACGCAACCTCTTCTGGTGCCCCGCCTGCCAGCATCGCCCCTGAACGGCCCCCGCGGCCCCGCCCGCGTCTGGCCGGACCCGCGACGCGGGGGCGCGCCAACGGCCCGGCCACCGGGCGGCGTACGCACTCCCGGTTCCGGTGCACGGGCTCGGGAGTGCGCCCGCCGCTCCCGCCGTTCCCACGACACCCGGCACACGGGCGCCTCCAGGCTTCCTCGACGCCGAATGTCCTGCCCGGCCGCTTCGTCTTCCTCAACGAACGCGGTCGGCAGAGCCGCGATCCGGCGTCCCGCGCTCGCACGCCCCGGCCGACCGCCGGCGGCCGGACGTCCCGGGAGCCGGGGGTCCGGCCGGCCGCTCCCGCCGTCTCGCGATGTCCGGCATGGGGACGCCTGGACATGTGTGCCCGTCGTGTCGTCGTCCTGCCCGAACGGGGCGCGGGCGCCGGCGGCCGCGAGTGGCCGGGCGTCCTGGCAGGCCCGGGGTTCGTCCGGGCGCTCCCGCCGTGCGCGAGACGCCCGGCACGATGTCACGTTCCGCCGCGTCGCCCGAACCGGCCCGGCAGGCCGCCGGCGCCCTGCCGTCACCCGCCGTCAGAACGCGTGCGGCAGCCAGGGGGCGATCGGTGACGAGAACGCCGTCGCCGCCGCGGTCAGCGCCCCGGGCCGCAGTTCCCGCACCAGCCCGGCGGCGGCGAGCGACGCCAGGGACGTGCCGCCCAGGTAGGCGGCGCCCAGCTCCCGCACGTCCAGCGCGAGGTCCGGCGCGTCGCCCGTCCGCTCGCACACCGCGCCGCCGGGCCCGCCGCCCAGCCGCCAGGTGCCGCCGTTCCAGGGGCAGAAGGCGTCCGTCACGTCGAGCACGACATCGACGTCCGCCGTGTACGCGCGGGCCGCGAGCGCCGCGCCGACGTCCACCGGGCGCAGGTGCAGCCGGTCGAAGACGCGCAGCCGCGAGCGGCGCAGGTCCGACACGAGGTGCAGCAGCGCGTCGTCCACCGGGCGGTTGGGCAGCCGCACCGTCGACATCAGGTCGAGTTCCGTCAGGAAGCGCAGCATCGCCGCGTACGCCGCCGGGTCGGCCGCGTCGAGGTCCTTCACCAGGACCGTGCCGTCCGGGACCGTCGCCTCCCACCGCGCCGTCGTGGCGAAGCGGGCGTAGCCGACGAGTTCGCCGTCGCGCTCCGCCAGCAGGCAGCGCCGGGGGGAGGCGCCGCCGCGCGCGGCCGGGGCGTCGAGCAGGATCATGCCGCGCCAGGCCGGCCGCCGGACGATCATGCCGGGACGGGCAGGCACCAGGCGGGCGTAGAGTTCCTCGCAGCGGTCCATGACGTCGGCCGGGTCGGCGAGGCTCAGCCGTACGTCCTCCGTGCCGGGCGGCAGCCGCAGCCCTGTCCGCGCGACGTCCAGCGTCGCGTCGAGGACATGGCTCGCCACGCCGTAGCCGAAGCGCCCGTAGATCGCGGGCTCCGAGGCCGTCAGCACGGCGAGCGGCTCCCCCGCGTCCCGCGCCGCGTCGAGCCCCGCGCGCATCATCCGCCGCAGCTGCCCCTGCCGCCGGTGCGTGGGGGCCACGTGCACCATCGTCACACCTGCCGCGGGCACCTGTGTGCCCCCGGGCACCGAAAGCTGAAAGGAGAATGAACTGAACGACCCGACGATCCGGTCCTTGTCCCACAGGGCGAACGACCGATCAAATTCGGTCACTTCTCGCCAGGCCGCCCGCTCCTCCGCAGGCTCGAATCCTCCGCCGAACGCCCACTCAAGCGAGCGGTACCAGGACTCCCAGTCGGCCGCCCCGAGCACACGAAGCGCGGTCGTGCCCGTCGTCTCTGTCGTCATACCGCCATCCCTAACAGGGCCCACGGCGGATGGCGACGCATTTCCCGTACCGGCACCACGCCGTATCTCCACCGGATCGCCCCAAAGGTTCGACGTGCCGCCGAACGGGTGGATAAGGTCCCAGGTCATGGCACGCCGCAGCGAGAAACGGCCCCGGAGCGCCCGCGGAGACCGCGCGCACAAGGCCGTCCACCGCCTGCGCACGACCGTGCGCCGCGTCGCCGTGGACTGGTTCAGGGGCAGCGGCTCCGACTGGCCCGCCCTCGCCGCGCTGCTCCTCCTCGTCCCCCTCCTCGCCGGGGCCACCGTCGCCTGGCCCGAGTGGTGCCCGCCCGAATCGCTGGTCCTGCCGCTCGTCGCGGGCGGCCTCCTGCTGCGCCCCGCGAGCCTGCTCGGCCTGTACGCCGTCGTCGCCACCGCGCTGGTGCTGGAGACCGCGTTCATCGAGACCGACCGGCGCACGCCCGACCCGGTGACGCCGGGCAGCATCCTCGTCGTCGCGGCGGTGGCGCTGACCGGGCTGCTGATCGCCCAGTTCCGCAGCCGTGTCGGCGTCCCGTGGCGCCGCGGCGGCACCATGCTGTTCGACCTGCGCGAGCGCATCAGGACGCAGAGCGCGCTGCCCGCCCTGCCGGACGGCTGGCACCGCGAGATGTCGCTGCGCCCGGCGGGCGGCCAGTCGTTCTCCGGCGACTTCGTCGTCGCCGCGCGCACCGGCCCCGGCCGGCGCGTCCTCGAAGTGGTCCTCGCCGACGTCTCGGGCAAGGGCATGGACGCCGCGTCCCGTTCGCTGCTGCTGTCCGGCGCGTTCGGCGGCCTGCTCGGCTCGCTGCCGCCCCACGCGTTCCTGCCCGCCGCCAACGGCTACCTGCTGCGGCAGAGCTGGGACGAGGGCTTCGCCACCGCCGTCCACCTCGTCCTCGACCTGGAGAGCGGCGACTACGAGCTGCTGTCCGCCGGGCACCTCCCCGGCGTCCAGCTCAGCGCGGGCACCGGGCGCTGGCAGGAGATCGCCGCCGAGGGGCCGCTGCTCGGGGTGTGGGACGAGGCCGAGTTCCACCCCGCCAAGGGCACGCTGCGGCCGGGCGACGTCCTGATGCTCTTCACCGACGGGCTCGTGGAGCGTCCTGGCCGCGACCTCACCGAGGGCATCGACCGCCTCACCGGCGAGGCGGACCGGTATGTCGCCACCGGCTTCAAGGGCGCGGCCTGGCACCTCGTCGAGGCCGTCGCCCGCGATGTGAACGACGACCGGGCGCTGTTGCTGATCAGCCGGAAATGATCAGCCGCGGATGACCGGGCGGGAGTGATCACCCGGCGGGGCGGTTGCCCGCGCCACGGCGCGCCGCCCCGACCCGCCGGGCTGAACAGGGTGGATACCGGACCGCCGCGCGCCGGGCGCGCGCGCCCCTGTCGGCCGATCGGCCGTGCCGCGCCGGTCCGGGCGGATGCGGGCGGCCCCGCGCTGGCCTTGGCTCGGAGTCATGAGGCCACTCCCGAGACACCGTCACGAGCGCCGCCCCGCGCGGCTCTCCCCGTCCGCCGCGCGCCTGACCCGCAGGGTGGTCGGCGGCACGCTCGCCGGGGCGCTGGCGATAGCGGGGCCGTGGACGCTCCTGAGCGGCGACGGCGGCGACGGGAGCCGGGGCGCCCTCGCGGCAGGGGCCGTCGAGGACGGCGCGCCCCGGGGGAGCGCCGTGACGGCGGAGCGGGCGTACGGGCCGCCGCGGGCGAGCCTCCCGGAGACACCGGACGCGCCCGGGTTCCCCCCGCTTCCCCAACTCCCGCCGCTCTCCTGGTTCCCCGAGCTGCCCGCGCCGCCCGACACCGCCGCTCCCGGGTCCTTCACCCCGGCGGAGCGGTGGGCGCCGTACGGGCGGTGGGAGGAACCGTTCGGCCGCGCCCGTGGACGCCGGGCCGGCGACGGGCCGGCGCCCGACGGCTGGACGGCCCCGGTCAGCGGCCACCCCGTCTCCGCCTCGTACGGCGATCCGGGGGACTGGGCGGCCGGTTACCACACCGGCGTGGACTTCGCGACGCCCGTCGGCACCCCCGTCAGCTCGGTCGGCCCGGGAACCGTGGTCACCGCCGGGTGGTCGGGGGACTACGGCAACCTCGTCACCGTCCGCATGGAGGACGGCCATCACGTGCTCTACGCCCATCTGTCGGACATCGCCGTCGCCGAGGGCCGGGACGTCAGGGGCGGTACCGCGCTCGGCGAGACGGGCGACACCGGCAACAGCACCGGCCCCCACCTCCACTTCGAGGTGAGGGCCGGACGGGACTACGGCACGGACGTGGACCCGCTGGCGTACCTGGCGGACCACGGCGTGACCACCGGCTGACGGGCGGGCGTACGCGGCTCAGCCGCCCGCGTTCACCGTCCGCCGCTCGCTCGCGGCGCGCTCGCCCAGTGGACCGTCGCCCACGGCGCGCTCACCGCCCTGCCTCGCGGGCGGCGGCTGCCGGAACGCCCAGTCCATCGACGGCTCGACCAGGGGCCGCAGCAGCCGCCTGACCGGCGCGGTGCACAGCAGGGTCACGACGACGGCGCCGACAGCCGTCACCACGGCGACACCGGCGGGGGAGTCGATGCCGTCCACGTCGTACCAGTCCCACCAGCGCGACGCCTTGATGACGAAGCCGTGCAGCAGGTAGCCGAAGATCGTGCCCGCGCCGAGCGTCGTGTACCAGGTGTGCCGCGTCGGCACGAGGGACAGGAACGCCACGGTCAGCAGCAGCCCGGCGCCGAACATCGCGAGCGTCATCACCGGCCCGGCCCAGGCCGCCTCGCCCATCTCCTGCGCCGAGTTGGTGCGGTACAGCCAGCTCTGGTCCAGGCGCGGCACGGACCAGTAGGACACGGCGAGCGCGAGCAGCAGCACGGGCACGGCGAGCACCCGCACCTCCGTGCGCCGCATCCACGTGAAGTGCTCGCGGCGCATCAGCATGCCGATGACGAAGTACGGGAGGAACTGTAGGACGCGCTGGATGTTCAGGTCGTTGCCGAAGTGGGGGGACATCGACGCGATGCACGCGACGGCCAGCGCGACCGGCAGCGGGGCGCGCACGACCCGCCAGACCGGTGACGTCAGACGCCAGATGAACAGCGCGACCAGGAACCACGTCAGGTAGTAGGGATCGAGGAGGCTCAGCGGGAGGTCGGAGTCGCCGCCGCCCCACCCGGCCCGCGCGAAGAGGATGTACAGCACCTCGAAGACCAGGTACGGCACCCCGACGCCGGTGATCAGCCGCTTCAGCTGGTCGGGCCTGGCGGTGAAGCTGCGGGAGAAGTAGCCGGCGATGAGGACGAACGCCGGCATGTGGAAGGTGAAGACGAACGTGTAGAGGGCGGAGGCCGCGCGGGAGTCGTCACGCAGCGGGGTCCAGGCGTGGCTGATCGCCACCAGCACGATGGCCAGGTACTTCGCGTTGTCGAAGAACGGATCGCGCTCCTTGCGCCTGGCCCGTGCACCGTCGTCCGCGACAGCAGGTGGGGGGTCGGCCGCGCGCGCCGTGGCGGCGTGCGGCGACGCTTGTTGATTACGGACGTGCAACATTGTTCGCACGATAGCGGCTCTCCGGGCATCCGTACATTCCGCGTCGCGGGGTGTGGTGTTTCCCATGGAGATTTCGGTGACGATTCGCGACCCCGGTGTGGATTGCGGCGGGAAGGTGCCCGTTGTGGGATGGTTCGCCCCGTGAAGAGAGGGTGTAAAAGGGCTGTAATCGCCGGTGTGGCCGCCCCGGTTGACGGGCGGGTGTTCTTCCGGGAAATCATGCTCCGGAGCGCCTCGGGGTAATTCACCGAGCCCACTCTGTTGCCCCCGTATTCCCCGGCTACGCGCACCCGCCTGTTAACGGATCGGTAACGCGGCCTCGCCGGCCCCCGGAGGCCCGCAGGTGGCCGGAGCGCGGTGGACGGAGTGTCACCGCACTCCACCTGGGGCGTAGTTGATGGCACGATGGTTCCTGCGTGGCCGCGGCCGTGGTCAAGCTGTTGATGGAGCAGAGGCGAACCTTCCGTAAGGTGTGATCAGTTGTGGTTATCTCGTTCTCTCTGGCCCTCCTGTTCGGGGTGATCCTGTTCTTCATGATCAGGAGCGGGTCCATGAAGTGGGGCCCCGCGATCGTGGCCATCCTCTTCGGCTTCTCCCTCGCCTCCACGGGCGCCGCCGACCCCATAAACAACTTCCTGGAGTCGATCACCGACGGGGTCAACTCCGTGGACGACTCCATCAACAGCTCCTTCGGCGGCGAGTAGGCGGGCCGCCGGCGCACGCAGGAGGCCCGGTTCCCCCGCGGGGGAACCGGGCCTCGGTGAAGAGCGGGCGACGGGAATCGAACCCGCGTAGCTGGTTTGGAAGACCAGGGCTCTACCATTGAGCTACGCCCGCCTGGCGCCGGCTTCGTGGTGACGGTCGGTCGGACTCCTCCGGCCTGCCGAACCGCCCGGCGCGCGACACGTATCGTAGCAGCCGCCCCGGCGCCGTACCGGTGCCGAGCCCGCTCCGTGCCGCTGTCCCGTCGGCGCCGCCCCGGGGGACCCGACCGCGCGCGGCCCTGTACGCTACGTGTCGCATCGTGAGCCGGACGGGGTGTGGCGCAGCTTGGTAGCGCGTCCGCTTTGGGAGCGGAAGGCCGTCGGTTCGAATCCGGCCACCCCGACCACGTACTATGAGTAGCCTGCCTGCGCGCCTGTGGTGTGTCCGCGTGCGGGGCGCGATCGGCGCCCCACCGACCTCGCCCCTCCGCCGCGCTCCCAGGATTTTTCCCAAAAAGTGCTTCCCCTGATGTCAGCCCCAAGGAGACCGACCGTGAAGAGCGCCGTGGAGACCCTGAACCCCACCCGGGTTCGGCTCACTGTCGAGGTGCCCTTCGAGGAACTCAAGCCCAGCCTCGACGCGGCGTACCGCAAGATCAACCAGCAGGTGACGGTGCCGGGCTTCCGCAAGGGCAAGATCCCGGCCCGCATCATCGACCAGCGGTTCGGCCGCGGCGCCGTGCTGGAGGAGGCCGTCAACGAGGCGCTGCCGAAGTTCTACAGCGAGGCGGTCTCCGAGGGCGAGCTGAACCCGCTGGGCCAGCCCGAGGTGGACATCACCGAGCTGCGGGACAACGAACTGCTGACCTTCACGGCCGAGGTGGACATCCGCCCCGAGCTGACGATCCCGGACTACTCCGGCATCGAGGTCACGGTGGACGCCGTCGAGATCCCCGACGAGGACGTGGACGAGGCCGTGGAACGCCTGCGTGACCGCTTCGCCACCACCACCGTGGTCGAGCGCGCCGCCGCCGAGGGCGACGTCGTGAAGATCGACCTGGAGGCCCGCGTCGACGGCGACGTGCTGGAGGACGGCGTCGCCGACGGCGTCAACTACACGATCGGTTCCGGCCAGATGCTGGACGGTCTGGACGAGGCCGTCACGGGCCTGGAGGCCGGCGGCACCGCGACGTTCACCAGCGAGCTGAAGGGCGGCTCCGCGGCCGGCCGCGAGGCCGAGGTGACCGTCACGGTCGAGACCGTCTCCTCCCGCGAACTCCCGGAACTAGACGACGACTTCGCCCAGCTCGCCAGTGAGTTCGACACCCTGGACGCGCTGCGCGACGACAGCCGCCGCCGCCTGGCCGACGAGCGCAGGTACCAGCAGGCCACCGAGGCCCAGGAGAAGGTGCTCGACGCGCTGCTCGAACTGGTCGAGGTCCCGATGCCGCAGAAGCTCCTCGCGGACGAGATCCAGACCCGCAAGCACAACCTGGAACACCACCAGCTGCCCCAGCTCGGCATGGACCTCGACGCCTACCTGAACCTCCAGGAGAAGACGGCCGAGGAGTTCGACGAGGAGCTGCGCGAGCAGGCCGAGAAGGGCATCAAGACCCAGTTCGTCCTGGACCAGATCGCCCGCACCGAGAACCTCAACGTCAGTCAGGACGAGCTGACCGAGCACCTGATGCGGCGCGCGCAGTCCTCCGGCATGAGCCCCGACCAGTTCGCCAAGGCCGTCGTCGAGGGCGGCCAGGTGCCGATGCTCGTCGGCGAGGTGACCCGGGGCAAGGCGCTCGCCACGGTCGTCGAGTCCGTCACCGTCAAGGACACCAACGGTGAGCCGGTCCGCCTCGACGACGAGGAGGAGGACGCCGCCACCGACGCCGACGCGCAGGCCGACGTCACCGCCGACGCGGCGGACACCGCCGAGACCGCCGCCGAGGGCGGCGAGCAGGACAGCGACAAGTCCTGACCCCCGCCCGCGGACCCGGGGCCCGGCGCACCGCCGGGGCCCGGCGCGGACATGAGCCGGACCAGGTCCCGGCCCCGGAGCGCACGGGGGCCGGGACCCTGCGCTCACAGCGAACAGTTCCCTGGTCGGGATGGGTCCGCCGAACCCGCGCGTTAGGGTCCGTAGATACAACCCGGACGTCGAGTGACGGCCAGGCGGATGCCGCCGGCCGTCCGAGAATGAGCAGGTGGATACGTGACGCTCTCGATGCCTTCCGCCATGGCGGAACCGCTGAACAGTGGCCTCGGTGATCAGGTCTACAACCGGCTGCTGGACGAGCGGATCATCTTCCTGGGCCAGCCCGTCGACGACGACATCGCCAACCGGATCACGGCCCAGCTGCTCCTGCTGGCCGCCGATCCGGACAAGGACATCTTCCTCTACATCAACAGCCCCGGCGGCTCGATCTCCGCCGGCATGGCCGTCTACGACACCATGCAGTACGTGAAGAACGACGTGGTGACCATCGCCATGGGGCTCGCGGCGTCCATGGGCCAGTTCCTCCTCACGGCGGGCGCCCCCGGCAAGCGGTACGCGCTGCCGAACGCCGAGATCCTGATCCACCAGCCCTCCGCCGGGCTGGCCGGTTCCGCCACGGACATCAAGATCCACGCCGAGCAGCTGCTGCGCACCAAGCGCAAGATGGCCAAGCTGTCCGCCTACCACTCCGGCGTCAGCGAGGAGCAGTGGGAGCGCGACGCGGACCGGGACCGCTGGTTCAGTGCCGAGGAGGCCAGGGACTACGGCCTGCTCGACCGCGTGATCACCAGTGCCGCGGACATCGCGGGCGGCGGCGGCACGGGCGCCTGAGCCCGCCCACCCCGCACGCGAAGCCGAGATCCCAGCCGAGACAGTCAGCCCATCCCAAGGCGGTACACACCAGATGAACAACTTCCCCGGTTCGGGCCTCTACGACCGGCTGCCGGCCGAGGCCCGCTACGTCGTCCCGCGCTTCGTCGAGCGCACCTCGCAGGGCGTGCGCGAGTACGACCCGTACGCGAAGCTCTTCGAGGAGCGCGTGATCTTCCTCGGCGTGCAGATCGACGACGCCTCGGCCAACGACGTCATGGCCCAGCTGCTCTGCCTGGAGTCGATGGACCCGGACCGCGACATCCAGATCTACATCAACAGCCCCGGCGGCTCGTTCACCGCGCTGACGGCGATCTACGACACGATGGAGTTCGTCAAGCCGGACATCCAGACCGTGTGCATGGGCCAGGCGGCCTCCGCCGCGGCCGTCCTGCTGGCGGCGGGCACCCGCGGCAAGCGCATGGCGCTGCCGAATGCCAGGATTCTCATCCACCAGCCGTACAGTGAGACGGGACGCGGTCAGGTGTCCGACCTGGAGATCGCCGCTCGTGAGGTCCAGCGCATGCGGACGCAGCTGGAGGAGATGCTGGCCAAGCACTCCACCCAGCCGATCGAGCAGATCAGGGACGACATCGAGCGCGACAAGATCCTCACCGCGGGCGAGTCCGTGGAGTACGGCCTGATCGACCAGATCGTCACGACGCGCTCCTCGACCGCGGTCTGAGCACGGACCCGGGTACGGGGCGGTGACCGCTCACCGTCCGTGCCCGTAGCGGCACCCAGCACCACCAAGCGCAACCAAGGACCACCCAGCACCACCCGCACGACCCAGCAAGCAGCCGGTACGACCGGTACCACCAGCACCAACCAGGACAGTGACTGGCCGCCCCCTTTTGACGGGAAGGCCCCGTGGAGGGGGATTCCCGTCAAGGGGGGCCACTCCCCGGGGCAACAAGGTACCGTCGTCTTCAGAAAGCATCAGTGCGCCGTCTCCCCGGCGGTGCGCAGGCGAAGGGGAAGCACCTCGTGGCACGCATCGGTGATGGCGGCGATCTGCTCAAGTGCTCGTTCTGTGGCAAGAGCCAGAAACAGGTGAAGAAGCTCATCGCGGGCCCGGGGGTCTACATCTGCGACGAGTGCATCGACCTGTGCAACGAGATCATCGAGGAGGAGCTGGCCGAGTCGCCGGACTCCGAGCTGGGTGAGCTGCCCAAGCCCCGGGAGATCTACGACTTCCTGGAGAGCTACGTGGTCGGCCAGGAGGACGCCAAGAAGGCGCTCTCCGTCGCGGTCTACAACCACTACAAGCGCGTCCGCGCCAGCGAGGCGGACTCCGGCAGCTCGCGTGACGAGGTCATCGAGATCGCCAAGTCCAACATCCTGCTCCTCGGCCCGACCGGCTCGGGCAAGACGCTGCTCGCCCAGACGCTCGCGCGGATGCTGAACGTCCCCTTCGCCATCACGGACGCGACCGCGCTCACCGAGGCCGGCTACGTCGGCGAGGACGTCGAGAACATCCTCCTGAAGCTGATCCAGGCGGCCGACTACGACATCAAGAAGGCCGAGCAGGGGATCATCTACATCGACGAGATCGACAAGGTCGCCCGCAAGAGCGAGAACCCGTCGATCACGCGCGACGTCTCCGGCGAGGGCGTGCAGCAGGCCCTGCTGAAGATCCTGGAGGGCACCACGGCGGCCGTGCCGCCGCAGGGCGGGCGCAAGCACCCGCACCAGGAGTTCCTCCAGATCGACACGTCCAACGTGCTGTTCATCGTCGGCGGCGCCTTCGCGGGCCTGGACGACATCATCCGCGCGCGGTCCGGCGCCCGGGGCATCGGCTTCGGCGCCGACATCAGGTCCCAGCGTGACCGCGACGCCGCCGAACTGCTCGCGGACGTCCTGCCCGAGGACCTGGTCAAGTACGGCATGATCCCCGAGTTCATCGGGCGCCTGCCGGTCATCACCTCGGTGCACAACCTCGACCGCGAGGCCCTGCTGCGCATCCTGGTCGAGCCGCGCAACGCGCTCGTCAAGCAGTACCAGCGCCTCTTCGAACTGGACGGCGTGGAGCTGGAGTTCGACCTCCCGGCGCTGGAGGCCATCGCCGACCAGGCCATCCTGCGCCGCACCGGGGCGCGTGGCCTGCGGGCGATCATGGAGGAGGTCCTGATGTCGGTGATGTACGAGGTGCCGTCGCGGCAGGACGTCGGCCAGGTCGTGATCACCGAGGATGTCGTCAGGTCCAACGTGAACCCGACGCTGGTGCCGCGTTCCCGGCTCACCAAGCAGCGCGGGCCCGGCTCGGCGCCGCACGAGAAGACCGCCTGAGCTTCGCCGCAGCCCGGTACGCACGAGGGGCGGGGCCCGGACGTCGAAAGCGTCCGCGGAGCGGTACTCGATCGCGTGATCCAGCGGGATCACCGGACCGTCGCCGATGATC
>NZ_JBJZOH010000036.1:0-54412 GCF_047200595.1 Streptomyces sp. MS19
GCGGCGAGGCCGCGTCGCAGTTCGGCTCGGGTGCCGAGGAGGCCCGCAACACGCTCAACCGGCTGATCAACTCGGTCGGCAACCTCAAGGAGTCCGGCTGGTACAGGCTGGGCCTGGCCCGCTGACCGGCGTCCCGGGGGCGCTGTCACGGCCGCCCCCGGGACGTCACAGCGGCCTCAGAGCTGGAGGCCGGTGAGCACCATGACGCGCTCGTACGTGTAGTCCTCCATCGCGAACCGCACACCCTCGCGCCCGACGCCCGACGCCTTCACCCCGCCGTACGGCATCTGGTCGGCGCGGTACGAGGGCACGTCGCCGATCACCACGCCGCCGACCTCCAGGGCCCGGTGCGCGCGGAACGCCGCCTGGAGGTCGTGTGTGAACACGCCCGCCTGGAGCCCGAACTCCGAGTCGTTGGCCGCCGCGAACGCCGCCTCCTCGCCGTCCGCGCGGGTCACCAGCAGCACGGGCCCGAAGATCTCCTCGCGCGCCACCTTGGAGTCGGCCGGGACGTCCTCCAGCACGGTCGGCGCGACGGAGGCGCCCTGCCGGGTGCCGCCGGTGAGGACCTTGGCGCCCGCGTCGGCGGCCTCGTTCACCCAGCCCTCGATGCGCCGGGCGGCCTCCTCGCTGATCTGCGGGCCGACGTCGGTGGCGTCGTCGGCGGGGTCCCCGGTGACGAGCGCCTCGACGGCCGCGACGATGCGCGGGACGAGGCGGTCGTAGACGGCGGTGTCGGCGATCACGCGCTGCACCGAGATGCAGGACTGGCCGCCCTGGTAGTTCGAGAACGTCGCGATGCGCGAGGCCGCCCAGTCGAGGTCGGCGTCCGAGGCGTAGTCGGCGAGGACGACGGCCGCGCCGTTGCCGCCGAGTTCGAGCGTGACGCGCTTGCGCGGCACGGAGTCGCGGATCGACCAGCCGACGGGCACGGAGCCGGTGAACGAGATGACGGGCAGCCGCTCGTCCTGCACGAGGGCCGGCATCGCGTCGTTCGGCACCGGCAGGACGCTCCAGGCGCCGGCGGGCAGCTCGGTCTCGGCGAGCAGTTCGCCCAGCAGCAGCGCGGAGAGCGGGGTGGCGGGGGCGGGCTTCAGGATGATCGGGGCGCCGGCGGCGAGCGCGGGGGCGACCTTGTGCGCGCTCAGGTTGAGCGGGAAGTTGAACGGCGCGATGCCGAGCACCGGGCCGTACGGGACGCGCCGCGTCAGCGCGAGCCGCCCGGCGCCGCCCGCGTCGGCGTCCAGGCGCTGGGCGGTGCCGCCGTTGAAGCGGCGCGCCTCGTCGGCGGCCCAGCGGAAGACGGACTGGCAGCGGGCGACCTCGATCCGCGCCCACTTGACGGGCTTGCCGTTCTCCGCGCTGATGAGCTGCGCGATCTCCTCGGCGCGCGCGGCCAGCAGCGCGCCCACGCGGTCGAGCGCGGCGGCCCGTACGTACGCGGGGGTGGCGGCGAACTCGGCGGCGGCGGACGCGGCGGCGGCCACCGCCTCCTCGGTCTGCGCCGCCGTGGGGACGCTCACCGTGCCCACGGTCCTGCCGTCCCAGGGTGAGGTGACCGCCAGGGTGTCCTCGCCGGTCGCCTGCCGCCCGGCGAGCCAGAACGGCTGCGGAGAAGTGGTCGTCGTCATCGCGGAGCCCGCCTTCCGGTGGTGTCTGCTGTCCTCGGTTCCCACCGTAGGCGCTGGTACGCCCGCGGCTTCTTGTCCGGCGTGGCGCGGTGGGGTGCGGTGGTGCGCCACTTCGGCAGGGAGGCGGCACGGGGCGGCACGGAGAGGCGCTATTGACCGGAGCATGTCACGAGCCGGAGCATGGCTCTGCGCGAGCCTGGCGCACCACAGCGGGGCGCCCCACGAGGGGCGCCCACCGGCGCATCGGACACCCCAGGGAGAAGCCTTGCGACCGTTCCGCCGCACCAGACCCAGCACACCGGCGCGCCGTGCGCGCACCGCAGCAGCCGCCCTCGTGGCGCTGGCCCTCGCCGCCGGTCTCGGCACGCAGGCCACCGCCTCCTCCGTGTCCCCGTCCCCCGCCGCGGGCGCCGCCACCGTCCAGCAGTGGGAGGTCGCGGGGCTGAGCACCGCGGCCGAGCGCACCGCGCTCTCCCGGACCGGCACGGCCATCGACGAGGTACGCGCGGACTCCGTCGTCATCACGGCGAGCGCGGCCGACGTACGGCGCCTGCGCGCGCTCGGGTACGAACTGAGCGCCCTGCCCGGCACCGCCGCCACCGACATCCGGCCCCACGCCCCCTCCGACTACCACACGTACGCCGCCGCCGTCGCGGAGATCAACGCCGTCAGGGCCGCCCACCCGAGCCTGGTCACGACCCGGGTCATCGGCCGCTCCTACCAGGGCCGCGACATCATCGCCGTGAAGATCAGCGACAACGCCGCCACGGACGAGAACGAGCCCGAGGTCCTCTTCACCCACAACCAGCACGCCCGCGAGCACCTGACCGTCGAGATGGCGCTGCGCACTCTCAGCGTGCTGACCTCCGGCTACGGCACCAACGCCCGCATCACCGAGCTGCTGAACACCCGCGAGGTGTGGCTCATCCCGTCCGTCAACCCGGACGGGAAGGTGTACGACCAGGAGTCCGGCTCGTTCCGCAGCTGGCGCAAGAACCGGCAGCCCACCCCGGGCAGCTCCTCCGTCGGCACCGACCTGAACCGTAACTGGGCGTACCGCTGGGGCTGCTGTGGCGGTTCGTCCGGCTCGGCCGGCTCGGAGACGTACCGGGGCCCGTCCGCCGAGTCGGCCACCGAGACGCGCGTCGTCGCCGACTTCGTGCGCGGCCGGGTCATCGGCGGGCAGCAGCAGATCACCGCGCACATCGACTTCCACACGTACGGCGAGCTGGTGCTGTGGCCCTACGGCTACACGTACAACCGCACCGGCCCCGGCCTGACGGCGGACGACGCGGCGGCCTTCGAGGCGCTCGGCCGGCAGATGGCGGGGACCAACGGCTACACGCCGCAGCAGTCCAGCGACCTGTACATCACGGACGGGTCCATCAACGACTGGCTGTGGGCGAACCAGGGGATCTTCTCGTACACCTTCGAGATGTACCCGCGCAGCGCCGGCGGCGGCGGCTTCTACCCGCCGGGCAGCGTCATCGCGCGCGAGACGGCGCGCAACGACGCGGCGGTGCTCCTGCTGCTGGAGTACGCCGACTGCGTATACCGCATCACGGGCCGGCAGAACACGTACTGCTGACACCGCCGCCCCGTTCCCCACCGGTTCCCCGGGGGGAACGGGGCGGCGTCCGTCCAGGCCACCCACTGCCCCCGGAAAACCCCGCCGCGACAGCCCGCCGCGCGGTGCACTCGGCAGAACACAGCCCGCCCGTCGAGAACGGACAGGGACCACGCGCGGGGACCACCCCGGCCACACGCCCGGCCCCCGTCCGGCTGTCCCCGTCAGCACACGGGCGGGCGGCACGGCCTCAGGTCCCCGGCGCGGTCGCCTTCAGGGCCAGCCACAGCTCCATCCGGACGTCCGGGTCGTCCAGCGAGCGGTCCAGGATCTCCTCGACCCTGCGCATGCGGTACCGCAGCGTGTGCCGGTGCACGCCCAGGTCGGCGGCCGCGGCGTCCCACTGCCCGTGCCGCGCCAGCCAGGCGCGCAGGGACGCCACCAGATCGCCCCTCCCCCGCTCGTCGTGGCGGCGCAGGGCGCCCAGCATGCCGTCCGCGAACGCGCGCACCGCGTCGTCCGCCAGCAGCGGCAGGATCGACCCGGCCGCCACGTCGGTGTGCTCCACGAGGACGCGGCCGCGCCGCCTGGCCACCACCAGCGCCTCACGCGCCTGCCGGTAGGCGGAGTCCACGGCGGCCGGACCCGCCGGCGCCGACAGGCCCATGACGAGCCCGGCGGGCGGCTCCCCCGCGGCGGCGTACTCGCCGCAGGCCGCGGCGGTGGCGCCACCGTCGGGCAGCAGCCACACCAGACCGTCGCCGACGGCCGCCGCCAGCACTGGCTCGCCAGCGCGGGCGGCGGCGGTCACGACGGCGCGGCCGAGCGCGTCGCGTTCCTCGCCGGTGCCGGGCACCTCGGCGACGAGGACCCGCAGCGGCGCGTCGAACAGCCCGCCGTACAGCTGGCCCGCCACCGCGCGGGCGTGGTCCGCCTCGCCGCTGAGCAGCATCCGCAGCACCGCGCCGCCGAGCCGCCCCTCCGCCTCCTGGTACGCGCGGGAGCGCTCGGTGAGCAGCGTCAGCACGGCGACGGCGGACTGCACCGCGTACCGCTCCGCCGTGCCGGGGGGCGCGCCGGTGCCGATGGCGAGGACGGCCCGGGGCGTGCGGCCCGCGCCGATCGACTGGAGCTCCACGCGGTCGTCGTCGGGGGCGCCGGCGCAGACCGCGCTGGCCGGGGCCTGGCGTTCCCCGAGGGCCCTGACGTCGTCGGCCAGCGCGGCGGCGCGGCGCCCGGCCCAGGCGGGCGCGGCGCCGGTGACGCGCCCCGCCAGGTCGTACAGGGCGCACCAGCCGCCGAGCTGGACGGCGAGCCGGTCGAGCAGCGCCTGCTGCCCGCCGTCCGAGAGGGCCGCCCTGGTCAGCTCGCGCTGGGCGGCGAATCCGGCCGAGACCGTGCGGTACTGCTCGGCGGCGATGGCGGCGGACACGGCCTTGCCGATCGCGATGAACGGTGTGGGACGCGGTACTTCGAGCAGCGGCAGGCCGACCGCTCGTGCGGCGTCGAGCAGCGCGGGCGGCACCTCGGGGTGGTTGACGCCGACCCCGAAGCCGAGGCCGACGACCCCGGCGCCCGCCAGCCGCGTCACGTACTCCCGCATCGCGTCGGCGTCGTCCACGGCGAGCTTCAGGCCCGTGGTCAGGAGCAGCTCGCCGCCGTCGAGCCAGGGGACGGGGTCGGCGAGTTCGCTGGCGTGCGCCCATCGCACGGGCGTCTCCAGCCTGCCCTCCCCGGAGAGCACGGCGAGCTTGAGCCCGGTGTGCTGGGCCAGGGAGGCGAGCGTGGGCTGCATGGGTCACCTCGGGGGCCGGGACAACACGTGCCATCACGGTACATCGATCGCCATAGGGGGCGGCGGGCGCGCGGTGCGCCCAGGTCACGGGGGCTCAGCCGAGCCGTACGAGGACGGGGGGGCTCGGCTCGCCGCCGACGGTTGTCATCGACACCACCGCGTGCCGGGGCGGCACGCGGTGGGCCAGCTCGGACGCGGACCAGCGCTCGCGTTCGACCCGCCGCACGGTGACCGACTCGGTGGTGGTGTCGCGGCCGGTGAACAGCTTGCGCACGCCGCGGACCGTACGCCGTAGCACGCCGCCCGCGCGGTCGGGCGTGCGCGTCGTCTCCTGGTCCTCGGTCCACGCGGTGCCCCAGGCGCGCGCGAAGTGCTCTGCGTCCCAGGTGGTCAGCCCGGAGAACGCCATCCGGCAGCCGACCGCGCCCAGCAGCCCGGTGCGCAGCGCGGACGGCACGTCGTCCAGGGTGCGCAGGGCGATGACGGCACCGGCGTTGTTGGGCCGCAGCTGGGTGAGGCCGCGTACGGTGCCGGGCGTGACGGCGGCGGTCGCGTCGTCCAGCACGAGGCAGGCGAAGAGGGTCCGGTCCGCCCGGGTGGTCGCGGCGGTGGTGAACTGGGCGAGCAGCAGGCGCGTGATGATGCGGCCCGCCTCGGCGTGCCCGCCGCCCGGGAGATCGACGCGTACGCGCACGGGGTGCACGAGGGCGCTCAGCGAGAACGGGCGCGCGCCGAGGGAGAAGCCCGCGCGGTCCAGCACGGCCAGCCGGTCGGCGAGCTGGGGGCCGAGGTCGTCGGGGCGCTGGGCCTGGCGGGCGCGTGCGTCGAGTTCGCGCTGCTGGTGGGTGGCGCCCGCGTGGGCGAGGTCGTCGCGGAGGGTCGCGAGGAGGGCGGGGGCGCCGTCGAGCATGGCGCGCAGCTCGGGGACGCCGGGCAGCCGCGCGTACGCCGCGTGGTAGGGCGCGATCAGCTGGACGAGGACGGCGGCGGCCTCGGCGGGGTCCACGCGGGTGCCGCCGACCAGGGCTTCGGCGAGCAGCGCGGCGGCCTCGTCGTTGTCGGCGGCGCCGCCGTAGGGGTCGAGGTGGTGGGTGCTCGCCGGGTCGCCGACGCGCACGATGATGTCGAACGAGGCGTCGGGCCCCAGCGCGCTGCGCGCCGTGCCGACGGCCACCACGGCGGCCTGTCCGGTGAGGGCGCGCAGGCACAGGGCCTCGGTGACCGGGCGTATGACGCGGCCGGTCTTGCCTGAGCCGGGCGGGCCGACGGCGAGCAGCGATGTGCCCAGGACGGCCGGGTCGAGGGCGACCTCCTCGCCCCGGTAGGCGTAGGCGTTGCGGTCCTCGTCCAGGGCGGTGCCGATGCGGACCTGGCCGGTGAGGAGGTCGTGGCGGGCGGTCCTGGCGGGCAGGTCGCGGTCGCCCGAGGGGTGGACGAACGCGGCGGCGCCCTCGGTCTCGGCGGCCCCGGCGAAGGCGGGCAGCGCGGTGGGGCGGCTGCGGACGGCGCGCCAGGCGTGCTCGATGCGCGCGTAGTCGAGGTCGCTCATCGTGCCGTCCTTGATCTCGCGGGCGAGCCGGTCGGCGGCGGCGGGCGCGCCCGCGGCGCGCAGCTCGGCGAAGTCGGCGAGGCGCGCGCGGTCGGCGGCGGTCGTGCCCCCGGCGGCGCCGCGCGGGAAGTGCCGCAGGACGTGCCGCCAGCCGCCCGCGGCGGCGGCGAGGGCGACGAGGAGGGCGGTCCACAGGAGGTAGTGGGCGTTGTACGCGAGGGTGTACGCGGTGGTGTCGCCGTCGCGCCACCAGGAGTCGGGGACGACGGCGTACAGCGGCTCCAGCCAGAACGTCCAGATGCCGAGGAAGCTGAGCCGCCAGGCGGCCCACAGCGCGGCCAGCGCCGCCAGCGCGCGGGCGGTGGCGCGCGGCGGCAGCGGCGGGATGTCGGACCGGCCGCACACCCTGCGCAGCAGCGACGGCCGCCAGCGCCGCCACAGCGCGGGCCCGTTCCCGACGCGCGCGAAGGCGTAGACGAGGAGGTACGCGAACAGCAGCTCGTACAGCCACAACAGCGTCGGACCGGCAGCCGACGTGCCCCAGGAGTCCGCGCCCAGCCAGTCGAGCGGCCAGGTGACGAACGGCAGGTAGCCGTTCGCGTACAGCGACCACACGACCCAGCCGGTGATCGCCGCGAGGGCGGCGCCGCCGTGCAGCTCGCGGTCACCGAGGCGGTCCGGGTCCTCGGGGGGCTTGGGGACGTGTCCCGTGCGCCAGACGCCGGGTACGGCGGGCGGGCGTGGGGCGCGCAGCCAGCGGACCAGGGGGGGCGCGTCTGCGTCGGGTGCCTGCCGGGGCACCGGCGGTGTGCCGGGCGGGCGGGGGACGGGCGGTGCGTCCTCGCGTGCGCTGTGCGCGTCAGGCGCGCCGTTCGTGGTCATTCGCTGCCAAGCCCCCTGAGCAGGCGATCGGGTGACAGTGCGTCGTCCCTCAATCTAGTGCCCCCGCGGCGCAGACCCCGTGGGACCGGGAAGCCGTAGGGAGATGCCCGGTGAGATTGCCCAACGGGGGACCGCCGCATACCCGTTCGCCTGGGACATCTGCCCGACGCGGCGGCGCCGTGGGGCGCCGCCGCGCGGGCGCGCGTCACGGCCAGGGGTCGAGAGCGGGCAGCCGCGCCACCGGCGGCGTCAGGGCGCCGTCCGGTGTCCGGCCCGCGAGCCAGGCCGTCAGGTCGGCGAGCCGCCCCTCCACGGCCACCTCGCGCCCGGCGCCGTACTCCGCGCGTTCCGGCCCGTCCGAGGCCGCCAGCCGCAGCCGTACGCCCTCCGGCACCCGCGCCGACAGGAAGTCCAGGGCGTGCGCGCAGAACGGGCGGGGCCACTCCCCCGGCGTGTACCCGAGCAGGGCGTCCGCCGTGTGGACCTCCACCTCGCGCCACCACGCCAGCAGCGCGTCCGTCAGCACACTGTCGCGGTAGCCCACCGGCCGCCGCCAGTCGTCCGGGCCGACCGCCGACCAGGCGGCGTCCGCCTCGTCCAGCGCGGCGGCGACGGCGCGGCGCAGCTGCCCCGCGTCCCGCACGGAGCCCGCCTCGATGCCCGCGTCGCGCTCGGGACGGCCGCCGTCGTACACGGCGACGCGCTCGCCGCGCACGGCGTACCGCGCCTGGCGCGCGAGGGCCCGGCCCACACCCTCGATGTGCGACAGCAGGTGCGCCCTCGACCAGCCGGGCAGGGCGCTCGGGGCGCGCTCGTCGCCGTCGGTGAGGCGCGGCAGCAGGGCACGGAGGCGGCGGTGGGCCGCCAGTACGTGGTCCCGGACGGCGGCCGGGTCGGGAGTCACGGCCACAGTCGTCCCCGCTTCCAGCCCGCCGCGCCGTCGCGGTCGTACGCCAGCCGTTCGTGGTCGCGGTCGCGGTCGCGCCTGCCCTGCCAGAACTCGACGGGTTCGGCCCGCAGCACGTGCGCCGACGGGTGGCCGTCGGCGTCCACGGTGGCGAGCGTCATGGCGTGCGGCTCCGGCTCGCCTGCCTCGACGGCCTCGCGCAGCCAGCCGGCGAACAGTTCGACGGGCCCGGCGGGCGCCGCCTCCGTGGCGAAACCGGGTGCCTCCCCGGGCGGCTCGGACAGTGCGGGCGGCACAGGCAACGTGGTCACCTCTTCCCCTCGTTCTAATGGTTGTACGCGACATTACCATTAGGCACTCCGCGCGCCCGGCTCCGGCCACCTCCTGACGGATTGGCCAAGAAGCCGCGCCGACCACTCCGCCACGGCGCGTGCCCCCGGCCGCCGCGCGGCCCTAGCCTGCGAGGGACGAACCCGACACACGCCCCTTCGCGACGAGGAGTCCTCATGAGCGCCACGAGCGACACGACCGAGACGACCGGCGGCCCCTCCCTCCCCCAGCGGCGCCGCCTCGTCACCGAGATCCCGGGGCCGCGCTCCCGGGAGCTGATGGCCCGCAAGAGCGCCGCCGTCGCGGCGGGGGTGGGCTCGGTGCTGCCGGTGTTCGCCCGCCGCGCGGGCGGCGGCGTCCTGGAGGACGTGGACGGCAACAGCTTCATCGACTTCGGCTCCGGCATCGCCGTCACCTCGGTCGGCAACAGCGCCGAGGCCGTCGTCCGCCGCGCCACCGCCCAGCTGGAGCAGTTCACCCACACCTGCGCGATGGTCACGCCGTACGAGGGGTACGTCGAAGTCTGCGAGGAACTGGCGCGCCTCACGCCCGGCGACCACGCCAAGAAGTCGATCCTGGTCAACTCGGGCGCCGAGGCCGTCGAGAACGCCGTGAAGATCGCCCGCTACCACACCAAGCGCCAGGCGGTCGTCGTCTTCGACCACGGCTACCACGGCCGCACCAACCTGACGATGGCCCTGACGGCGAAGAACATGCCGTACAAGCACGGCTTCGGCCCGTTCGCGCCCGAGGTCTACCGCGTCCCGATGGCCTACCCGTACCGCTGGCTGAGCGGCGCGGAGAACTGCGCCGAGGAGGCGGCGGCCCAGGTGATCGAGCAGATCACCAAGCAGATCGGCGCCGAGAACACGGCGGCGGTCGTCGTGGAGCCGATCCTCGGCGAGGGCGGCTTCATCGTGCCCGCGCGCGGCTTCCTGCCCCGGATCGCGGAGTTCGCGCGGGAGCACGGCATCGTGTTCGTCGCCGACGAGATCCAGTCCGGCTTCTGCCGGACCGGCCAGTGGTTCGCGTCCGAGGACGAGGGCCTGGTGCCCGACCTGATCACCACCGCCAAGGGCATCGCGGGCGGCCTGCCGCTCGCGGCGGTCACCGGCCGCGCCGAGATCATGGACGCGGCGCACTCCGGCGGCCTCGGCGGCACGTACGGCGGCAACCCGGTCGCCTGCGCCGCCGCGCTCGGCGCGATCGAGACGATGCGCGAGCAGGACCTCCCGGCCCGCGCGCGCCGCATCGGCGACATCATGCTGCCCCGGCTGGCGGAGCTGGCCGGCAAGTACCCGGCGATCGGCGACGTGCGCGGGCGCGGCGCGATGGTCGCCGTCGAACTGGTGAAGCCGGGCACCAAGGAGCCCGACGCCGCCGCCACCGCGAAGGTCGCCGCCGCCTGCCACGCCGAGGGCCTGCTCGTCCTCACCACCGGCACGTACGGCAACGTCGTCCGCTTCCTGCCCCCGCTGGTGATCGGCGAGGACCTCCTCACCGAGGGCCTGGACATCCTGGAGAACGCCTTCGCCACGCTCTGACCGCGATCCCGGCCCGTTGGACGAGTGAGGAGAACTGCTGGTTAGCTGAGGAAACGACCGTTCCGCGCAGCGACGACAGACGAGGTGGCCGGTGGAGACTCCCCGTTTGGAGGAAGTACGCCTGACCTCCTTCAAGAGCTTCACCGGCCAGTGTCTGCCACTTCACGACCTGACGGTGGTGATCGGCCGCAACGGCAGCGGGAAGTCCAACGCCCTGGACGGGCTGATGGTCCTGTCCCGGCTCGCCCTGGGAGAACCGGTGCGGGACGCCTTGGACGGCCCGAGGAGTGGCGGCGAGGAACCGATCCGGGGCGGGGCCGAAGGGTGCGCCCCCCTTGACGAGGACGGCTTCCGGCTCGGCTGCCGTGTGCGGTCCGGCCCGGCGGTCCTCCAACTCGACGTGGAAGTTGCGGTCCGTCCCGAAGTGCGCATCGTGCACGAGGAACTGACTGCTGTGGAGGGGGTGTCCTACGGCGGTCGCAGGCTGGCACCCGGCCGGTCACTGCTGGCGAGCGACCACGCCGACCCGCGCCGCAGCGATCTCACCGTGCGCTGGTTCAACGGCCTGCGGGGGGTGGACCCGGGCGTCCCCTTCGCCGCCGACCGCCTCCTGACGAGCCAGGTACCGGTACGGCTGCCCCTCTCCACCGAGGCGGCCAGGCTGGTGCACCGGACCTCCCAGATGGTCCTCGCGGCTCTGCGCGACGTCTTCCTGCTCGACCCCGTCCCCCACCTCATGCGGCAGTACGTCAACGCTCGTGACACCGATCTCAGACGCAGCGCCGACAACCTGAGCGCGGCGGCCGCCCACCTCCAGGAGAGCGATCCCGAGGCGTTTCGGAGGCTGACGGAACTCATCGCCGGAATGCCGGAGTACCCCGTACGGGCGATCAGCACCGTCGGCACGAAACTGGGCGACGTCCAGCTGACGCTCCAGGAGTCGGGCTACGGGGGAAAGGACCACGTGCTTCCGGCACGGCTGCTCAGCGATGGCATGCTCCGCTTCCTGGCCTTCGGGACCGCCCTGCTCAGCGCCCCCGTTTCCGGCAGCGGAGACGATCCGGCCGTGACCCGCCGGCATCTGGTGATCGAGGAGGTGGAGAACGGCCTCTACCCCACACAGGCCGCACGAGTGCTGCACCTGATGAAGGAGGAGTCGAAGCGGCGCAGGATCGATGTCCTGTTCACCACACACAGTCCCGCGCTGCTCAACTCCCTCACAGCACAGGACCACACCGGCGTCGTCGTATGCAGCAGGGATCCTAGAACGGGAGAAAGCGTCCTGGCCCGGTTGACGGATCTGCCGGGCTACGTCGATCTTCTGGCCGCGGGTGACCTCGGAGACGCGGTCAGCAAGAACCGTCTCCCGGACGCGCTGCACCCCCGGGAGACGGGGACGATGAGTGTCGAGGACTTCCTGAGGAGCCTGTGAGACCCGTGAGCGGACAGCGCAGGCCGGGCCTTGAACTGCCGGTCGTCGATTTTCTCGACACATCGGTACTGGTCGAGATTCTCGACATTCCGCACAGGAACGCCCACAGGGCCGGAGTGCTGTCCGAGATGGACAAGCGGCTGGAGGCCAGGACCCGTTTCGTTCTCCCCACGGCGACGGTGATCGAGACGGGCAACCATGTCTTCCAGGTCAAAGACGGGGCGACCCGGCGGACCTGCGCCAGAAGCTTCATGAACATGCTGGTCAAGACAGCGCGGGGAGAGGCCCCCTGGGTCCTGCACGAGCGGACCTGGGACAGCGGTTTCCTCACGTCGCTCTGCGAGGGCGCCAGCACGTCCATCGACCTGGTCGAACACGCCGCCCGGCAGCAGCTCGGCACCGGGGACCTGAGCATCGTCGCGGAACGCGACCTGTATGCCTCGCGGGTCCGGGCCGATGTGCGCATCTGGACACTGGAGGCGGTCATGGACACGTGGGCCCGCCTGTCCTGACGACAGCCGGGCCGACGTGACGGGCGACCGCGGGGTGCCCGGCAATCCCGTCGATGTCGGAGGCCGAGCCCCAACCTTGAAGAAGGTGCGCGGATGTGATGTGCGTCCGGCGGCACCCGGCCCATCGGCCGGGGCGCTGCCGTACGGTCGGCTGTGGCGAGAGCGGCCAGACTCCCGCACTCTCCTTCTCCTTACGGAACGGACCCGCCCGCCCCACACCCCCCGGGGCGGGCGGCCCGTCCGTTCACCGCCGCCGCGCGCGGCGCGCGGGAGACGGGGCCCACGACGGCCGCCGCCTCGTGCATCGCCAGCTCCAGCAGCCCCGGATCGGTGAGGACGCCGGACCCGTCGGGCGGCACCAGCCAGCGCACCCCGGCGGCGGGACGCCCCGGGTGCGGCACGACGATCCAGCTCCCGTTCCCCGCCGCGCGCACGCCCGTCCCGAGCCAGCGGCCCGCCGTGCCCGCCGGGACGAAGAACCCGATCCGCCGGTCGCCCCGGTCGGCCAGGACGGGCCCAGGCCGGTCCAGGAGGACCGTCAGCACGTCGAGCGTCGGCCGGGCCAGCGGCTCCGGCACCACCAGCACGTCCCACAGCCGGCCGGCGGGCAGCAGCGCCACGCCGAGCGGGTGCCGCTCCCACTCCCAGCGGCAGGCCGCCGGTTCCGGCGCCGCCGACGCCAGCCAGTCCACCGCGGTCCTGTTCGTGCCGTCCCCGGTCCTCATACCGGCCCTCCCCTTCACGCCATGACGCCCGTGTCACGGGTCTCGGGGAGGGGGAGGCCGCGGCGGGCGGATCGTTACGCGACTCGGCGCGGCGGGCGGCGTGGCGCGCGTCACACGTCGAGGCTGTCGCCACCCGGGTTGCCGCTGAGCCCGCCGTCGCTCCCCGCGCCGTCCTCGGCCGCGCCGGTCTCGACGTCGAACTCCCAGTAGCCGGTGTCATGGTCGCCGCCCGGCGCGTAGTCCACGCCGACGACCCCGGTGTCCGCCGGGACGGTCACCTCGAACCTGACGCGCAGCGTCTGCCCCGGGCGTACGGTGTCGCGCGGCGCGCTGCGCAGGACGTCGCCGCGCGCCACCCGCGCGTCGTCGGCGAGGGCGCGGAAGTCGCCGGCCGAGACGTCCACGGTGCCGTCGCCGTCGTTCATCACATTGGCGACCAGGACGACGACGCCTTGGTCCTCCGCGCCGCCCTCCTGCGCGCGCGGCCGGTCGAACGTGACGCTCAGCCCGTCGTCCCAGGTCACCTGCTCGCTCGGCCCGGCGAGCCATTCCGAGCCCGCGTCCGAGTCGACGGGCGTGGACGCGCCGGCCCAGACGACCAGCAGGACGGTCAGCACGGCCGACACGACCGTGCCGCCCAGGCCCGTCCACAGCCCGGCGAGCGCCTTGGGGCGGCCGGTCGCGGCGCCGCGCCGTATGCGCAGGAAGGCTATGCGCGCCAGGACCAGCGCGGTGATCCCTGCGGCGAGCGTCGCCGGGCTGAGGAAGAACGTCCAGCACAGCGACGCGGAGACGATGCCGGAGACCATCGCCGCCGTGGCCGGCCCGTTGCCCGGCGGCGCGGGCCACAGCGGCGTGCCGCCCGGCGTCCCGTACCCCTGCGCCGCGTAGGCGGCGGGGTCGTAGGGCGAGGGTGGGAAGGGCGCGGGCTGCGGGGGCGGGGGCGGGGGGGCGTAGGGCGGCGGGTACGGCGCGGGCTGCTGCGGCGGGATGCCGTGGCCCGCGGTGCCGCCGGGGGGCGGCGGCGGGGCGTACGGGCGGGGCCCGGCGGGCGGCGCGTAGGGCCCGGCGGGGGCCGGGGGCGGCACCGGCTCCGGTGTCCGGAACGGGTTGGGGTGCTCCGCGGTCACACGACCTCCTCTGATGTCCGGCCACACCCTACGGCCGACCCGCGGCGGCCGGTCGGCCGCCGCCTACGATGAGCGGGCATCGTCCATCCAGGGAGGGCCCGTTGTCCGATCTGACCGCTTTCATCGCCGGGCTGCCCAAGGCCGAGCTGCATGTGCACCACGTGGGCTCCGCCTCGCCGCGCATCGTCGCCGAGCTGGCCGCGCGGCACCCCGACTCGCCGGTGCCCAAGGACCCGACGGCGCTCGAACAGTACTTCACGTTCCGGGACTTCGCGCACTTCATCGAGGTGTACATCTCGGTGGTCGAGCTGATCAAGGACGCGGAGGACATCCGGCTGCTCACGTACGAGGTCGCGCGTGACATGGCGCGGCAGCGGATCAGGTACGCGGAGCTGACGGTGACGCCCTACTCGTCGGTGAAGCGCGGCATCCCGGACGTGGCGTTCATGGAGGCCATGGAGGACGCCCGCCGGTCCGCCGAGCGCGACTTCGGCGTGGTGCTGCGCTGGTGCTTCGACATCCCGGGCGAGCTGGGGCTGCCCGCCGCCGAGGAGACGGCGCGCCTGGCCTGCGAGCTGGGGCCCGACGGGCTGGTGGCGTTCGGTCTCGGCGGGCCCGAGATCGGCTGGCCGCGCCCGCAGTTCAAGCCGTACTTCGACCGTGCTATCGCGGCGGGCCTGCACAGCGTGCCGCACGCGGGCGAGACGACCGGTCCCGGGACCGTCTGGGACGCGCTGACCGAGCTGCGCGCCGAGCGCATCGGGCACGGGACCAGCGCCGCGCAGGACCCGGCGCTGCTCGCGCACCTCGCCGAGCGCGGCATCCCGCTGGAGGTCTGCCCGACGTCCAACGTGGCGACGCGCGCCGTCCCGTCGCTGGAGGAGCACCCGCTGCGCGCCCTGGTGGACGCGGGGGTGCGCGTGACGGTCAACTCGGACGACCCGCCGATGTTCTCGACCGACCTGAACAACGAGTACGCCATCGCCGCCCGGCTGCTCGGCCTCGACGCCGCCGGGGTCGCGGAGCTGGCGCGTGAGGGCGTGCGCGCGTCGTTCCTCGACCCGGCGGGCAAGGCGCGGCTGACCGGCGAGATCGACGCGTGCCTCGCGGCGTGGCCCGGGTGAGCGTGCAGGCCGTCGCCCACCGGGGCGATCCGTACCACGCGCGGGAGAACACCCTGGCCTCCTTCCGCTCCGCCGTCGCGGCCGGGGCCGACGCGGTCGAGCTGGACGTGCGCCGCAGCGCGGACGGCGTGCCGGTGGTCGTGCACGACGCGACGCTGGAGCGGCTGTGGGGCCACCGGCGGGCGGTGGCGGAGCTGACGGCGGCGGAGATCCGCGAGCTGACCGGCGGCGGCGTGCCGGTCCTGGACGACGCGCTGGCCGTCACCTCGTCCGTGCGGACGCTGATCGACCTGCCGGAGCGGTCGGCCGGCACGGCGCTGGCGGCGCTGGCCGCCGTGCGCCGGGCGGGCGCCGCCGGGCGCGTCTACTACAGCGGCGACCCGGTGGCGCTGCGCGCGGTGCGCACGGCCGACCCGGACGCCGAGATCTCCCTGACGTGGCACCGCACCGCGCGGCCGCGCGGCACCCTGCTGGACGAACTGCGCCCGCGCTGGCTGAACTACCCCTTCGGCCTGGTCACGGCGCGCACCGTCGCCGAGGACCACGGGCGCGGCCTGCTGGTGGCGGCGTGGACGGTGGACAGCCCGCGCGTCATGCGGCGGCTGGTCGCGCTGGGCGCGGACTCCGTGACGACCAACCGGATCGGCGCGCTGCGCGCCGTGCTGGCGCGGCGGGACCGGGGCGTGAATCCCGGGTGAACGGGCGGGCCGCGGGGGCGACGGCCCGGCCCTCGCGGTGCCATACTTCCCCGCACGGCCGTCCGGGTGGGCGCCGGTGGTGCCACCACCGGCGACGACTGCGTGGAGTGGCGGTGAGCGAACGCCCTGTCAGCCCCCCGCCCCAGGAGTTCACCCGGTGAGCACACGCCGTCAGCCGGCTCAGCACCCTCAATTTTCGCTCAGAGATACGGTTTTGACGTCCCGCAGACGCCCACCAAGCCGTTGCACGCGCTAACGTTCCAGCATGGTGGCAACACGGTGGCACGCATACCGATACCTTCGGCCGTCCGCACTTGATGTTCCCAACGGCCTTATGAGACTGGCGACTTACGGTGGTTCGACACCCGAGGGCCCGCAGGAGGCACCCCGGCTGTTCGACGGCCGGATACGGCACCCGGAGCAATTCGCACGGGCCTTGCTCGCCGTCATGAACGTGGCCCAGGCGGGCTACGACCGGCGGCGCCCCGCCGCCCCGCGCGACCCGGTCGCCAGCTCGGACGGCACCCGGCTCCGCTTCGAGTCGCTGTCCGTCTGCGGCGGCATCGCCGCGCGGCTCGACGTCCTGCCCGACGCCCTCGCGGAGGGCACCCCGCTGCGCGGCAGCACGAGCGTCGACCTCGGCGCGCCCCTGCGGGAGGCGCTCGGCCGGGTCAGGGGCCCCGAGCCGCTCCGGCTGACCGTCGGCCAGGAGGCGCCCGGCACATCCGCCGAGCCCGCGCCCAAGCGCCGCGTCCCACTGCCCGAGCGGTGGCTGCGCGCCTTCGCCGGACTCCACGCCGTCTCCGCGCGCCTCGACCTGCGGGCCGCACTCGGCCCGGCGGAGGCCGCCCAGTTCCTGGCCACGCTGCCGAGCGGCACCGGCACGGCGCGCTCCCTGTGGGCCCTCCCCTTCGACGGCCGGCTGCGCACCTCGCTGCACCCGGTGGCGGGCGCCGTCCACCTCGTGGGTGCCCCGCGGCTGGCCGCGCTGCGCCCGCTGCTGCGCTTCGCGGAGTCCCTGCGCGCGTACGGGCCGCCGGTCACGGCGGACGGCGAACCCGCGGCCTCCGCCTGGGAGCTGGTCATGCCGGGCATGCGCCTGACGCTGACCCTCTCGGGCGACGCCCGCACCGGTTTCGCCGCGACCACACCGGCCGTCGGCACCCTGGCGGCCGAACGGGTCGCCGAGGACGCCGGGCTGGTCGAGCCGCTCCTCGACCACAGGGGCGGCCTCGACCTGGGCGCGCTCGCCGGGAACACCGGCCTCGGCATCGCCCGCGTCCGCGCCGCCCTCGGCCTGCTCGGCGCGGCGGGACGGCTGGGCTACGACGTGGCGGACGCCGCGTTCTACCACCGCGACCTGCCCTACGACGCGGTCAGCTCCCAGCGGCTCATCCCCCGGCTCGACGCGGCCCGCGCGCTGCTCGCCGAGGGGCAGGTGCGCCTCGACCCCCGCGCGCGCACGGCCACGGTCGCCGGCCCGGACCGCACCCACCGGGTGACGTTCGCCGACGACGGCATCGCCGAGGGCTGCACCTGCCACTGGTGGGCCGAGTACCACGTCAGCCGGGGCAAGTGCCGCCATGCGCTGGCCGCCGAACTGGCCCGCAGGGCCGCCGCCCACTGACACCCGCCCCCTCCACGAGGGGCACCGCGCGCCGCACCGGGCACCCCCCGGCAGCACGCGCCGTACCGCGCCCGGGAGACCGCGGCGGCCCACACGCGCCGCCCGTCGTCCCGGGCACGGCCCTGGCGGGACCTCACCGCCTCACAGGCTCACGGCCTCACGGCGCTCACAGCCCTCACAGCACAGCCCTCACAGCGCGGTCATGACGTGCTTGACCCGCGTGTAGTCCTCCAGGCCGTAGGCCGACAGGTCCTTGCCGTAGCCCGACTTCTTGAACCCGCCGTGCGGCATCTCCCCGACCAGCGGGATGTGCGTGTTGATCCACACGCAGCCGAACTCCAGCGCCTTCGACAGCCGCATGGCCCGCGCGTGGTCCCGCGTCCAGACGGACGAGGCGAGCCCGTACTCCACGTCGTTCGCCCACTCGACCGCCTGCGGCTCGTCCATGAAGGACTGGACGGTGATCACCGGGCCGAAGACCTCCTGCTGGACGATCTCGTCGTCCTGCCGGACGCCGGTGACGATCGTCGGCGCGTAGAACCAGCCGCGCTCCCCCACGCGCCGCCCGCCGGTGACGACGGTGGCGTGCGCGGGCAGGCGGTCGACGTACCCGGCGACCTTCTCCAGGTGTCCGGCGCTGTTGAGCGGCCCGTAGAAGCAGTCGGGGTCGGCGGGGTCGCCGGTGCGGACGTCGGCGGTGGCCTTGGTGAGCGCGGCGACGAACTCGTCGTGCACCGACTCGTGCACGAGCACACGCGCCGCCGCCGTGCAGTCCTGGCCCGCGTTGAAGAAGCCCGCGTCGCGGATGCCCTCGACGGCCGCCGCGATGTCCGCGTCCTCGAAGACGACGCACGGCGCCTTGCCGCCCAGCTCCAGGTGGACGCGCTTGACGTCCTTGGCCGCGCTGGTCGCCACCTCGGTCCCGGCCCTGACGGAGCCGGTGACGGACACCATGGCGGGCGTCGGGTGCGCGACCATCAGGCGGCCCGTGTCGCGGTCGCCGCACAGCACGTTGAACACGCCCGAGGGCACGATCTCCCCGATCAGCCCGGCGACGAACGACGCGGAGGCGGGCGTGGTGTCGGACGGCTTGAGCACCACCGTGTTGCCCGCCGCCAGCGCCGGGGCGAACTTCCACACCGCCATCATCACGGGGTAGTTCCACGGCGCGACCTGCGCGCACACGCCCACCGGCTCGCGCCGGACGAACGAGGTCAGCCCGGCCATGTACTCGCCGGCCGCCTTGCCCTCCAGCATGCGTGCCGCGCCCGCGAAGAAGCGGATCTGCTCCAGCATCGCGGGCAGTTCCTCCTGCCGCGTCAGCTCCAGGGGCTTGCCCGTGTCGCGGCACTCGATCTCCAGCAGCTCGTCCGCGTGCTTCTCGAACGCGTCGGCGATCCGCAGCAGCGCGAGCTGCCGCGTCGCGGGCGTCGCGTCGCGCCACGCGGGGAACGCGGCGGCGGCGGCCGCCATCGCGGCGTCCACGTCGGCCGCGCCCGACAGCGGCGCCGTCGCGTACACCTCGCCCGTGGCCGGATCGAAGATGTCCGTGGTCCGCCCGTCGTCGGCGTCCCGGTACTCCCCGCTGATGTAGTTGCGCACCCGACGCGGCTCGCTGGTCACGGAACCCTCCTGGTCTCCCGGCGTCCTGCGTTCTTACCCTGCTGCGCCCCCACACTATGCCCGGCACCGCCCCGGCGAACAGCACACACGACAAGAGATCCAGCGCTACACAAGACAGCACACCGGATAAACAGCACTGTTCGCCGCCCTGGAGCACAGATCTTCCCGGCAGCCCGATCCGCCGTACACCGTCCGGAGGATTCTTAGGACCGCCCGCCGAGTCGCCCGCCGCACCCCCGTCCGCCTGTGCCAGCGTGCTGGGGATGCCTTCGACGGTCTCCCGCGCCGTTCTCGTTCACCCGGTCGGGGGACCAGGGCGAACCACGGCGAGACGAGCGGAGGTGCCGCCGACCATGGCCCCACCAGAAACGGCCCCACCCGACAACGACGTGCTCTGGGGGCGCGGCCTGCGGCACGCGCACCACGGCTCCCCCGCGCTGCTGGGGGTCTCGGTGAGCGTCCGGCAGGGCGAGATCCTCGCCGTCACCGGCCCGCGCGGCTGCGGCAAGACCACCCTCCTCGGCTGCCTGTCAGGACAGCTCGTGGCCGACGAGGGCGAAGTCTGGTTCAACAGCATGCCGATCCACACCCTGGACGCGGCCTCACGGGAACGGCTGCGCCGCGACCGCTTCGGCTGGGTCGGCGACACCCCGCAGCTCGTGGACGAGCTGACCGCCTGGGAGAACGCGGCGCTGCCCCTGCTGCTGACGGGCACCGGCCACCGCGCGGCCCGGCGCGCGGCGCTCGACTGGCTGGAGCGCCTGGACGTCGCGGACTGCGCGCACAAACGCCCGTACGCCATGGTGCAGTCGCAGCGCCAGCGCATCGCCCTGGCACGCGCCCTGGTGCACAAGCCCGACGTGCTGTTCGCCGACGAGCCCACCGCCCCGCTGCACCGCGCCGACCGCGCGCAGGTCCTGCGGACGCTGACCACGGCGGGCCGCTCGCACGGCATCACGGTGGTGCTGGCCACGCACGACGCCGAGGTGGCCACCCTCGCCGACCGCACCGTGACCCTCCTCGACGGCCGCGCCTCGGGCGCGGTGGCCGAAGCATGCTCGCTTACCGTCTAGCCCGGGGCTCCCACCCGGCCGTGCTGCTGCGCCGGCTGCTGCTGGCCTGCGCGGCGGGCGGCGTGGGATTCCTGCTGCTGAGCGCGCTCGCCTACGCCGCCGCGCACCCGGACGGCGGGCGGTCCGCCGTGCTGCGCCTGGCGTGGTGCGCCGTGCCGCTGGCGGCGACCGTCCAGCTGGCGGTCGCCGTGGCACGCGCGGAACCGGCGGGGAGGCCGCGTTCCGGTCTGGACATGGTCGGTCTCGGACCGGCGCGGGTGCCCGCGCTCGCGGCCGTGTCGGCGGCGGCGGCCGGGGGGCTGGGCAGCGCCGGGGCGCTCGGCCTCTTCCTGCTGCTGCGCGGCGACCTGACCGGCCTGCCGTTCCACGGCGCGGCGGCCGGGACGCTGCCGGACGGCGGCCCGCTGCCGCTCGGCGCCACGGTCACGCTGCTGGCGGTCGCGCCCGCGGCGGCCGCCGCGGCCAGCGCGCTGGCGATGCGCGCCCGCCCCGCGCGCCGCCCAGCGCCGACACCCGTCGTCGTCACGGACCTGACCGAGATCACCCGCGCCGAACCCCCGCCGCCGCTCCCCACCGGATTCCCGTGGGGCACGACGCTCATGGGCACGGGCATCGCCGTCTCCGCCTTCGCCGGTGACAAGCCGCTGGCCGTCCCCCCGGACGGCTGGCTGCCGCTCGACGGCGCGCTGGGCGGCGTCAGTTCGGGCATGGTGGGCGGCTGGCTGCTGATCGTCGCCGGCGTCGTGCTGGCCGCGCCGGGACTGATCCACATCTGCGGCCTGCTGCTGACCACCGGCAGGCCCGGCGTGCTGCGGCTGCTCGCCGGACGCGGGCTGCTGGAGGAGGCGACGCGCGTCGGCCGTCCCATGGGCGCGCTCTCCGCCGCCTGCGCGGTGGTGCTGGCCGCCATGGAACTGGACGGCCTGGGCGACTTCGGCCCCCTGGGCGCGCTGGGCACCGCCGTCGTACTGCTCTGCGCACTGGGTACGTTCGCCACCGCCGCCGACCAGGCGCGCTCCGCGCGTCGTCCTGCCACGGCGCTGCTGCTGCGTCTCGGCGCGGCGCGCGGGCTGCTGCGCGGCGCGGCGGCCGTACGGATCGGGACGCTGATCGCCGTCTTCGTGCCGCTGACGTGGCTGGCCGTGCAGCTGATCACCCTGCCCACCGGGCGCTGAACGGCGCCTCCCCCCGCGGGCCCCACTTCCGGGTGAGGGCCCGCGGGTGTGTCCGGTGTCAGCGGGCGGTCAGCCCCGGCAGCCGCGCCTCGGCGATACCGCCGCGCCGCACGTGCACGACGGTGACCGGCGCGCCCGTCACACCGCGCGGCAGGTCGGCCCGTACGAGGTACAGGCCCGGCGCGACGTGCGCGAAGCCGAACCAGCCGGTGCCGTCGGTCCGGGTCTCGCTCTCGTACGCGCCGGGTGCGGCGAGCGGGGTGAGCGTCAGCCTGGCCTGGTCGAGGGGCGTCCCGCCGCGCAGGGCCAGGGTGCCGGTGACGTGGCCGTCGCGCGGCGCGGTCTTCCACCGCATCCCCGGGACGGCGGCAGGCTCGGCGAACGGGGCGCCGGGGCCCGTGGTCAGCGCCTCGGCGAGGCGGGCGCGCTCGGCCGCCGCGCCGTTCGCCGCGCTGTCCATGCTGGGGGTCGCGTACGAGTAGCCGCTCCATCCGGCGGCGGTGTTGCCCGCCGGGGTGGGGGCGAGGGCGCGGCGGACCTGGGCGACGCTGTCGTCCACGCCGTTGAGGTACAGCGCGGGCCCGTTGACCGCCTGCCGGCCGCCCTGCGCGTCGGCCAGGAACGCGGACCACTCGGCGAACATCGCGGCCTGGTCGGGGTCCCACTCGCGCTTGTAGTTCATGGTCACGACCGTGTCCATGATCCCCTCGTCCAGCCAGCCCGCCCAGTCCTGGAGCACCTCGGCGTAGGTGCGGGTGTTCTCCCAGCCGCCGACGGCCTGGGGTCCGTGGCCGTAGGTGATGGCGTCCATGGACAGCCGCACGCGGGGGTCCACCTCCCACAGGCCGAGGTAGATGTGGCGGACGAGGCTGGTGACCTGGTCGCGGCGCCAGTCGCTCCACTGCTGGTCGGCGGGTGCGGGGATGTCGGTGCGGCCGGTGGCCTGCTGGAAACGGGCGACGGAGACGGGGTTGTAGCCCCAGTCGCTGTGGGTGGTCTGCGCACTGCCGTCGGGGTAGCGCACGTAGTCCAGGTTGATGCCGTCCACGTCATAGGCGCGGGCGATGCTTTGCACGGCGGCGACGATGTAGGCGGCGGCGTCGGGGTGGCCGGGATCGATGTACGTGTTGGCGCCGACGCGTTCGGTACCGTCCGCCTTGCGGTTCAGCCAGCGGTCGCGGCCCTGCGCGGAGGGGCCGTGCTGGTTGTAGGCGTGGTCGGGGGAGGTCGGCGGGGTGGTGCTGTTCCAGAGGGTGTTGACGTTCACCCAGGCATGGACCTGGAGACCGGCGGCGTGGGCACGTTCGATCACCTCGGCCAGCGGGTCGTAGGGGGCGGGGTCGATGGCAGCGTCCGTACGGGGGTAGAGCGCGTTGTTGCAGAAGCAGTCGTAGCGGCGGGCGGTCTGCACGATCAGCGCGTTGGCGTTGACGGCCAGGGCGTCGTCGATCAGGCGCTCCACCTGCGCCGGGGTGTAGATGCCTTCGTTGAAGCCGTCCACCCAGTAGCTGCGCCACTGTTCCGGGAGGCGGTCGGCGGAGGGGGCGGCGGTGGCGGGAGCGGAGGCGAGGAGGCCGAACAGCAGGGTGAGGCAGGCCAGGAGGGCGGACGCGGCGGGGCGGACACGGAGGGTGCGGCGCATACGGACCCCTTCGGGGAAGGTGACGTCGTCGCGACAACATACGTCGCCGCCGGAAGGGCGTACAGATGAAAACTTCCGTCTCGCGCGCGACAGTTGGGGCGCGTGGGCTAGAGTCCCGCGCCATGACACGACCCGACCACCTGGGCGCGACGCGGGCGGCCTACGACGCGATCGCGCCGGAGTACGCCGACCGGTTCCGTGACGAGCTGGACCACAAGCCGTTCGACCGCGCGCTGCTCGCCACGTTCGCGGAACTGGTCGCCGCGGAGGGCGGCGGGCCCGTCCTCGACGTGGGCTGCGGCTTCGGGCGGATCACGGCGTACCTGCACGGTCTTGGCCTGGACGTGTCCGGGGTGGACCTCTCGCCGGGGATGCTGACGGTGGCGCGGGAGTGGTTCCCCGGGCTGCGGTTCGCTGAGGGGTCGATGACGGCGCTCGACCTGCCGGACGGCGGCCTGGCGGGCATCACGGCGTGGTACTCGGTGATCCACCTGCCGCCGGGGGAGCTGCCGGTGGCGTTCGCCGAGTTCCACCGCGTGCTGGCGCCGGGCGGGCTGGTGCAGCTGGCGTTCCAGGTGCGGCCGGAGCCGGTGCGCCTGGACGAGGTGTTCGGGCACGCCGTGGACCTCGCGTACCCGCGACTGCCGCTGGAGTACGTCGAGGAGACGCTCGCGGCGGCGGGCCTCGCGCCCGTCTCGCGGCTGCTGCGGGCGGCCGACGCGGTGGAACGGTCACCGCAGGCCGTCGTGACCGCGCGCCGCCGCGCGGACGCCTGAGCCGGGCTCAGCCTGGCAGGACGACGACCTCGGCCGCGTCGAAGGCGTACCCCACCTCCGCGCCCTCCTCCGGCGCGTCCCGCAGCGGGCAGGACGCCTCCAGCGGCGTCCCGTCCCCGCACTCAAGCAGCACCATGACGTGGTCGCCCCGGAAGCTGCGCGCCCGCACCACCGCGCGCCGCTCCCCGTCGGGGACGCCCAGAAGCACACCCGACGGCCGCACCAGCAGCCGCCGTTCGCCGTCCGGGGTGCCGGCCGGCACGGGGACGGGCCCCCACGGCATCGCCCCGACGCCCTCGCGCACCACGGCGTCCGCCACGTTGCGGAAGCCCAGGAAACGCGCCACGAACGCGTCGGCGGGCCGCCGCCACACCTCGACCGGCGTGCCGGTCTGCGCGATGCGCCCCTCCCGGGTGATCACCACGCGGTCGGCCAGCGCGAACGCCTCGGCCTGGTCGTGCGTGACGGCCAGCACCGTCGTCCCCAGGTCGCGGAAGAGCTGCCGCAGCTCCACGACGAGCCGGTCCCGCAGGTCGCGGTCGAGCTGGCCGAGCGGCTCGTCCAGCATCAGCAGCCGCGGCCTGGGCGCCAGCGCGCGGGCGAGGGCCACCCGCTGCTGCTCGCCGCCCGACAGCGAGCCGACCGCGCGGCGCTGCGCGCCCGGCAGGCCGACCAGGTCGAGCAGTTCGGCGACGCGGCGCTCGGCCTCCCGGCGGGGCACCTTGCGCATGCGCAGGCCGAACGCGATGTTCCCGCCGACGTCGCGCTGCGGGAACAGCTGGTGGTCCTGGAACATCAGGCCGACCCCGCGCCGGTGCGCGGGCACGCCCGCCTGGTCCTGCCCGGCCAGGCGGACCGTCCCTGCGGCGACGCCGGTGAGGCCCGCGACGGCGCGCAGCAGCGTGGACTTGCCGCTGCCGCTCGGGCCGAGGACGCACACCGTCTCGTGCTCGGCGACGGTGAGGCGCACGTCCTGGAGCGCGGTGCGGGAGGCGGCGCGGCCGCCGTACGCGACGGTGACCCCGTCCACGGCGAGCAGCGGGTGCGAGGCGGTCATGGCGTCGTCCTCTCGGCGGGACGCAGGCGTTCGAGGGCGAGCAGCGTGACGGTGCACACCAGCATCAGGACGGCGCTGAGGGCCATCGCCTGCCCGTAGTTGAGGGCCCCGGGGCGGCTGAGCAGCCGGGCCACGGCGACCGGCAGGGTGGGGTTGTCGGCGCGGGCGATGAAGACGGTCGCGCCGAACTCGCCCAGGGACACGGCGAACGCGAAGCCCGCCGCGACGAGCACCGCGCGCCGTACGAGGGGCACGTCCACCTCGCGCCACACCCGGGCGGGGGACGCGCCCAGCACGGCGGCCGCCTGCCGCAGCCGGTCGTCCACGGCACGCAGCACCGGCAGCAGGACGCGCACGACGAAGGGCACACCGACCAGCGCCTGCGCCAGGGGGACGAGCAGCCAGGACGACCGCAGGTCGAGGGGCGGTTCGTCCAGCGTGATGAGGAAGCCGAAGCCGACCGTCACGGCGGAGGTGCCGAGCGGCAGCATCAGCAGCGCGTCGAAGCCGCGCAGCAGGCGGCCGCCGCCGCGCCTGGCGAGGGCGGTGGCGGCGAGCGCGCCGACGAGCACCGCGATGGCCGTGGCGACGGCGGCGTAGCGCAGCGAGGTGCCGACGGCGGACCAGGGGGCGGTGACGAACGTGCCGCCGTCGGTGGTGAACAGCGAGCTGTAGTTGCCGAAGCCGTAGCCCCCGCCGGGCACGGACAGGGACCGTTCGAGCAGCACGCCGAGCGGGAGGAGCAGCAGCAGCGCGATGACCGTGAGGACGGCGCCCAGCGTGACGCGTTCCGCGGCACCACGGGGACGGCGGGCGGTCGTCGCCGGGTCCACGAGACTCAGCGCGGACTCCGTCCTGCGGGTGAGCAGCGCCTGCACGCCCAGCAGTACAGCGACCAGGGCGAACTGGAGAAGGGTGAGCACGGCGGCGGTCGGCAGGTCGAGCAGCTGCGCGGTCTGCCGGTAGATCTCCACCTCAAGCGTCCCGTTGCGCGGCCCGCCCAGGATCTGGACCACACCGAAGGATGTGAAGGTGAACAGGAACACCATCACGGCTGCCGACGCCACCGCCGGGGTCAGCGCGGGCAGCGTGACCCGCAGCCACGCCGCGCGCCGCGTGGCGCCCAGCATGCGCGCCGCCTCCTCCTGGCGCGGGTCGAGCTGCGACCACAGGCCGCCGACGATGCGCACGACCACCGCGAAGTTCAGCGACGCGTGCGCCAGCAGGATCGCCCACACCGACTCGTCCAGGCGCACGCCCCACCAGTCGTCGAGCAGCCCGCCGCGCCCCACCAGCGCCAGGAACGCCGCACCGGTCACCACGGTCGGCAGCACGAACGGCACGGTCACCGCCGCGTGCAGCACCCGCCGCCCGGGGAACCGCAGCCGGGCGAACGCCCACGCCGCGGGCAGCCCCACGGCCAGCGTCAGCAGCGTGGACGCGGCAGCCTGCCAGACCGTGAACCACAGGATTCCGGCGGTGTCCCCGTCGCCCAGCACCTCGCCCACACGCCCGAGGTGCCAGGCGCCGTCCTCCCGCAGCCCCTGCCCGACGATCGCGGTCACGGGATACAGGAAGAAGACGGCGAGGAACGCGACGGGCCCCGCGAGCAGCGCGAGCCGTACGGCGGTGGCCCGGCCGGTCACCTGACGACCAGCGAGGTCCACTCGTCGATCCAGCCGTCACGGCCCTCGGCGATCTCCGCCGGGTCCATCGTCACCGGATCGTCCACGGTGACGCCGTACCGCGTGTACTCCTCGGGCAGCGCCGCGTCGGGCAGCACCGGCGAGACGAACATCTGGAGCGGCATGTCCTCCTGGAAGTCCCTGCCGATCAGGAAGTCCAGCAGCGCGCGGCCCCCCTCGGGGTTCTGGGCGCCCGCCAGCAGCCCGGCGAACTCGACCTGCCGGAAGCAGGTGCCCGTGGACACACCGGTCGGCGCCTCGTCCGGCCGCTCCTCGCCGCCGTAGACCACCCCGGCGGGCGGGCTGGAGGCGTAGGAGACGACCAGCGGCCGGTCACCGCCCTGGCCTGAGCCGGAGAACCGCTCGTTGTACGCCTGCTCCCAGCCGTCCACGACCTCCACGCCGTTGTCGGCGAGCTGCTGCCACCAGTCCTGCCAGCCGTCCTCCCCGAAGGTCGCGACGGTCGCCAGGAGGAAGCCGAGGCCGGGCGAGGACGTCGCGGCGTTCTCCACCACGAGCAGGTCGCGGTAGGCGGGGTCGGTCAGGTCGGCGAACGTCTCGGGCGGGTCGATGCCCTCCTCGGCGAACCACGCGCGGTCGTAGTTGACGCAGATGTCGCCGGTGTCCACGGGCGTGACGCGGTTCTCGCCGTCGAGGCGCAGCTGAGCCGGTATCGCGTCCAGGCCCGCCGCCTCGTACGGCTCGAACACGTCCTCGTCGAGCGCGCGGGACAGCAGCGTGTTGTCCACGCCGAACAGCACGTCGCCCTGCGGGTTGCCCCGCGAGAGCACCGCCTGGTTGACGACCACGCCCGCGTCGCCGCCGCGCAGGACGTTCACGTGGTAGCCCGACTCCTCCTCGAAGCGGGCGAGGACGTCGTCGGAGACGAGGAACGAGTCGTGCGTGACCAGCGTCACCTCGCGCGAGCCGGCGCCGTCACCGCCCTCCGACCCACCGCTGCCGCCGTCGCCGTCGCTGCCGCAGGCGGTGACCAGGCAGAGGCCGAGGGCAAGACCGCATATGCCCAGTGTCGCGGTGCGCTTCATGGTGCCGCCTTCTTGGCGCGGGCGCGCGCGGGCAGCACGAGAGTGGTTCCGAACTTCCTACCCGGCATGACCCGGGCGAGGTTCGAGGGTCTGCGGCCGTTGCCGCACTCTCAGCGCTGCGAGCGCTCCCCTGTCGGAAAGATGAAAAACTACCGGCCAACGATAGCAGCCGCCGGTCAGACCCGCTCCGTCGCCGCCAGCTGCCCGCAGGCCCCGTCGATCTCCTGGCCCCGGGTGTCCCGCACCGTCACCGGTACGCCGTGCGCCTCCAGCGCGGCGACGAACGCCCGCTCGTCCTCCGGACGCGACGCCGTCCACTTCGATCCGGGCGTGGGGTTCAGCGGGATCAGGTTCACGTGCGCGCCACGCCCCTTGAGCAGCCGGCCCAGCCGGTCGGCGCGCCACGCCTGGTCGTTGATGTCCCTGATCAGCGCGTACTCGATGGAGACGCGGCGGCCGGACTTGTCCGAGTAGTCCCAGGCCGCGTCGAGGACCTCACGGACCTTCCAGCGCGTGTTGACCGGCACCAGGGTGTCGCGCAGCTCGTCGTCCGGCGCGTGCAGCGACACCGCGAGACGGCAGGAGAAACCCTCGTCGGCGAAGCGGCGCATGGCCGGGACCAGGCCCACCGTCGAGACGGTGATCCCGCGCTGCGACAGGCCCACGCCGTGCGGCGCCTCGTCCGTCAGGCGGCGGATCGCGCCGGTCACCCGGCGGTAGTTGGCCAGCGGCTCGCCCATGCCCATGAAGACGATGTTCGACAGCCGCGCGGGGCCGCCCGGCACGTCGCCGTCACGCAGCGCCCGCATGCCGTCCACGATCTGGTGGACGATCTCGGCGGTCGACAGGTTGCGGTCGAGCCCCGCCTGCCCGGTGGCGCAGAACGGGCAGTTCATCCCGCACCCGGCCTGCGACGAGACACACATGGTGACCCGGTCCGGGTAGCGCATCAGCACCGACTCGACCAGCGTGCCGTCGTGCAGGCGCCACAGCGTCTTGCGGGTGGCGCCCTCGTCGCACTCGATGTGCCGCACCTCGGTCATCAGCGGCGGCAGCAGCGCCGCCGCGAGCCGCCCGCGCGCCGCGGCGGGCACATCCGTCCACTCCGCCGGGTCGGCGGTCCAGCGGCCGAAGTAGTGCCGCGACAACTGCTGTGCGCGGAACGGCTTCTCGCCCAGCGCCACGACCGCCTCGCGGCGCTCCTCGGGCGTGAGGTCGGCGAGGTGCCGCGGCGGCTTCTTGGCGCCGCGCGGCGCGATGAACGTGAGCTCTCCAGGTGCAGGCATGGTCCTGCCAGTGTCGCAGATCGCCCGGCCGGCTCAGCCCGCGCCGACGAAGGCGAGGAACAGCAGCCACACGACGGGCGCCGTGGGCAGTATCGAGTCGAGCCGGTCCATGATCCCGCCGTGCCCCGGCAGCAGGGACCCCATGTCCTTGATGCCGAGGTCCCGTTTGATCATCGACTCCCCCAGGTCGCCCAGGGTCGCGCTGACCGAGACGCCGAGGCCGAGCACCAGCCCCTGCCACCACGTCCCGCCGTCGATCAGCAGCGGCATGACGACCGCGCCGGCCGTCATCGCGAACGCCACCGCGCCCGCCAGGCCCTCACGCGTCTTGCCGGGGCTGATGCGCGGCGCCAGCTTGTGCCGCCCGAAGCGCCAGCCCACCGCGTACGCGCCGGTGTCGCTGATCACCGTCAGCAGCAGGAACGTCAGCACGCGCCACGAGCCGTCGTCCGCGCTCAGTATCAGCGCCACGAACGTCGCCATGAACGGCACGTACAGCGCGACGAACACCCCGGCCGTCACGTCCCGCAGGTAGTTGTCCGGCGGCCGGAGCATCCGCCACACCAGGACGGCCACACCCGTCAGCGCCATCGCGATCCACGCGCCCTCGGAACCGCCGAGGTAGCCGGCCACGACCATGGCCGCGCCGCCCACCGCCAGCGGCGGGAGCGGCACGTGGATGTTCTTGCGCTCGGCGAACCGCGTGGACAGCTCCCACAGGCCGACGACGACGGCCACCGCTATGACGCCCACGAAGACCGGCTTGTAGACGAAAAGCGCGGCGACCACCACCGCCCCGAGGCCGAGCCCGACCCCGACCGCCGCGCGCAGGTCACGGCCCGCCCGCTTCCTGGGCTGCTGCTCCGTCATAGGCCGAGTCTGCGCCGCCGGGACCGGTTCGCGCGCGGGACCCGCCGGGGCGGGCGGCACGGCCTGGGGCTGCGCGACGTAACCGGTGGCCCGGGGCGGTCCCCAGGATGAATCGTTCACGGGAGGGTGCGTCCTCGTCCTCACTGTGCGGGCACCGGCCGGACCCGGCCGGCCGGGTCGGGGTCAGACTTCGAGCAGCTCGGCTTCCTTGTGCTTCAGCAGCTCGTCCACCTGGGCGACGTACTTCGCGGTGGTGTCGTCCAGCTCCTTCTCGCCGCGGCGCCCCTCGTCCTCACCGACCTCGCCGTCCTTGACGGCCTTGTCGATGGTCTCCTTCGCCTTGCGGCGGACACCGCGGATGGAGATCTTGGCGTCCTCGCCCTTGGTGCGGGCCACCTTGATGTACTCGCGGCGCCGCTCCTCCGTCAGCTCGGGGAAGACGACGCGGATGATGTGGCCGTCGTTCGTCGGGTTGACGCCGAGGTCCGAGTCGCGGATGGCCTGCTCGATGTTGCGCAGCGCCGACTTGTCGAACGGGGTCACCACCGCCATCCGCGCCTCCGGCACGGAGAAGGAGGCGAGCTGCTGGATCGGCGTCTTGGTGCCGTAGTACTCGGCCACGATCTTGTTGAACATCGCCGGGTGCGCACGGCCGGTACGGATCGCGGCCAGGTCGTCCTTGGCGACGCCTACGGCCTTCTCCATCTTCTCCTCGGCTTCGAGGAGGGCTTCTTCGATCACCACGTGCTCCTGGTTCGGTGTGTGGGAGGCTGCTCAGGCCCGGCGGCCCTGGCTGTTGACGAGTGTGCCGATCTTCTCACCCTTTACCGCACGGGCGATATTGCCTTCCGTGAGCAGTTCGAACACCAGGATGGGCAACTGGTTGTCCCGGCACAGGGTGATGGCGGTCGAGTCGGCGACCCGCAGATCGCGTGTGATCACCTCGCCGTAGTCCAGGGCGTCGAACCTGACGGCGTCGGCGTTCTTCGCGGGGTCGGAGTCGTAGACCCCGTCCACCCCGTTCTTACCCATCAGCAGCGCCTCGGCGTGGATCTCCAGGGCGCGCTGGGCGGCGGTGGTGTCGGTGGAGAAGTAGGGCATGCCCATACCGGCGCCGAAGATGACGACCCGGCCCTTCTCCAGGTGCCGCACGGCCCGCAGCGGGATGTACGGCTCGGCGACCTGGCCCATCGTGATGGCGGTCTGCACGCGGGAGTCGATGCCCTCCTTCTCCAGGAAGTCCTGGAGGGCGAGGCAGTTCATCACGGTGCCGAGCATGCCCATGTAGTCGGAGCGCGCCCGGTCCATGCCGCGCTGCTGCAACTCGGCGCCGCGGAAGAAGTTGCCGCCGCCGATGACGATCGCGATCTGCGCGCCGTCCCGCACGACAGCGGCGATCTCCCGCGCCATCGTGTGGACGATGTCGGGGTCGACACCGAGCCCGCCGCCGCCCGCGAAGGCCTCTCCCGACAGCTTCAGCAGAAAACGCCGCGGTTTGTCGTCCTGGTTCATGGCACTCTCCTCGGGCACACACCAAGGAGGCCACTGCCGGCGGTTCCGTGTGCGGTTCCGTCCGTGCGGTGGCCTCCTCGTCACAACTACGGTCGTCCCGGCCGGTGCACAGCCTGCGGCCTGACGGACTTCCGCCCGACAATAGCCGGGCGGAGTCCGTTCCGTCGCCGACGGCGCGGCGGCGCGAGGTGGCGGGGTCAGGCGCCGACGCGGATGCGGGCGAAGCCCTTGAGCGTCACACCGGCCTCGGTCAGGACCTTGGCCACCGTCTTCTTGTTGTCCTTGGCGAAGGGCTGGTCGAGGAGGACGTTCTCCTTGAAGAAGCCGTTCACCCGGCCCTCGACGATCTTCGGCAGGGCGCCCTCGGGCTTGCCCTCCTCGCGCGCGGTGGCCTCGGCGATGCGGCGCTCGTTCTCCACCGTCTCGGCCGGGATGTCCTCGCGGCTCAGGAAGCCGGGGGCGAAGGCGGCGATGTGCTGCGCGACGTCCTTGGCGGCCTGCGCGTTCTCCTGGTCGAGCTCGACCAGGACGCCGACCTGCGGGGGCAGATCGGGGCTGGTGCGGTGCAGGTAGGAGGCGACGTAGGCGCCGGAGAACTGCGCGAAGCGGTCGAGGACGATCTTCTCGCCCAGCGACGCGTTCGCCTCGTCCACGTAGGTCTGCACGGACTTGCCGGGCTCGATCTCGGAGGCGAGCAGGGCGCCGAGGTCGGCGGGGGCGGTGGCGAAGACGTGCTCCGCGATGGCCTCGGCGACGACCTGGAACTTCTCACCCTTGGCGACGAAGTCCGTCTCGCACTTCAGCTCGACCAGGACGCCGCGGGTGCTGTCCTCGGCGAGGCGCACGACGACCGCGCCGTTCTCGGCGGTGCGGCTCTCGCGCTTGGCCACGCCCTTCTGGCCCTTGACGCGCAGGATCTCGACGGCCTTGTCGACGTCGCCCTCGGCCTCGTCGAGCGCCTTCTTGCAGTCCATCATGCCGGCGCCGGAGAGCTCACGGAGCTTCTTGACGTCGGCGGCGGTGAAGTTCGCCATGGTTACTGGATTCTCTTCCGGAAGTCGATCGGATCGCTTGGCACTCGCCCGGCCGGGCGCACGGGGGGCGGGCGGTCTGGACCGCCCGCCGCCGCCGTACGCCCGGCCGTCGCTCTGTTCCGCGTCAGGCCTGCTCGGCGGGGGCCTGGGCCTCCTCGGCCGCCGGGGCGGTGGCCTCGGCAGCGGGCGCCTCGGCAGCGGGGGCCTCGGCAGCGGCCGGCTGCTCGCCGGCCTGCTTCTCCTCGGCGCGCTCCAGCAGCTCACGCTCCCACTCGGGCAGCGGCTCGCCGGCGGGCTTCCCGCCCTCCTTGGCCTCGGTGGCGACACCGGAGCGGGAGATCAGGCCCTCGGCGACGGCGTCCGCGATCACACGGGTCAGCAGCGTGACGGAGCGGATCGCGTCGTCGTTGCCCGGGATCTTGTAGTCGACCTCGTCGGGGTCGCAGTTGGTGTCCAGGATCGCGACGACCGGGATGTTGAGCTTGCGGGCCTCGCCGACCGCGATGTGCTCCTTCTTGGTGTCCACGATCCAGACGGCGCTGGGCACCTTCTGCATGTCGCGGATACCGCCGAGGGTGCGCTCCAGCTTCGCCTTCTCGCGGGAGAGGACGAGCAGCTCCTTCTTGGTGAGACCGGAGGCGGCGACGTCGTCGAAGTCGATGGCCTCCAGCTCCTTGAGGCGCTGAAGCCGCTTGTGGACGGTCGAGAAGTTGGTGAGCATGCCGCCCAGCCAGCGCTGGTTGACGTAGGGCATGCCGACGCGGGCCGCCTGCTCCGAGATGGCCTGCTGCGCCTGCTTCTTGGTGCCGACGAACATGACCGTGCCGCCGTGGGCGACGGTCTCCTTGACGAACTCGTAGGCGCGGTCGATGTACGACAGCGACTGGAGCAGGTCGATGATGTAGATGCCGTTGCGCTCGGTGAAGATGAAGCGCTTCATCTTCGGGTTCCAGCGGCGGGTCTGGTGCCCGAAGTGGACGCCGCTCTCCAGCAGCTCCCGCATCGTGACGACGGCCATGGCCGTTCTCCTTGTGACGCTCGGTTGTCAGCGCCGCCCGGCCGGGCGGCGCCCCTGACGCCCCGGCGCGCTGAGCCTGGAGCCGCCGCGCGCGGCGGGCGGTTCCGAGGACCGAGGTGCGCGGCCACCGAGGCGCCGGAGCCGGGTGGACCGGCCGGCGGGCGCCGGGGTGGCGGGGCATGCGAGGTCGATCCGGGGCTGCCGGATCGCCACCAGAAGTGTACGGGACGGGGAGGACCCGGGGCGACAGAGCGCTCACGCACGGATGGTCACCCGCAGGGGTGACGGAGTTGTCCACATCCGCCGGTTTTTCCACCAAGATCCACTTCTTCCGCCGGGCCGGGCCATCGTCGGGGGCGGAGGTGATGCGTGATGAACCGGCGAGGTGCGCTGGGCCGCTTCGGGGAGGACGTCGCCGTACGGCGGCTGTGCGAGGCGGGACTGACCGTGCTGGAGCGCAACTGGCGCTGTCCGGCGGGCGAGATCGACGTCGTGGCCAGGGAGGCGGCGGCGGACGGGGCGCTGGTGGTCTGCGAGGTGAAGACCAGGAGGAGCGGCGGCTTCCAGCACCCGATGGCCGCGCTGACGCCCGGCAAGACGCGGCGTCTGCGGGAGCTGGCCGAGTGGTGGCTGAGCGAGCGGTGGCTGCCGGAGCACGCCGCGCCGCCGTCCGGCGGGGTGCGGATCGATCTGCTGGGCGTGCTGGTGCCCCGCCGGGGCGCACCGGTCGTGGAGCACGTGCGGGGGGTGGCGTGATGGCGTTCGCGCGGACCTGCGCCGTGGCCCTGACCGGGGTGGACGGCGTGGTGGTGGAGGTGCAGGCCGACCTGGAGCCGGGGGTGGCCGTGTTCTCCCTGGTGGGGCTCGCCGACCGGTCGCTGTCCGAGAGCCGCGACCGGGTCCGTGCCGCGGTGGTCAACTCGGGTGCGGAGTGGCCGCAGAAGAAGCTCACGGTGGGGCTGAGCCCGGCGGCGGTGCCGAAGCACGGCTCGGGGTTCGACCTGGCGGTGGCGTGCAGTGTGCTGGCGGCGGCGGAACGGATCGATCCGCGGGCCATCGCGGACCTGGTGATGATCGGGGAGCTGGGGCTCGACGGGTGGGTGCGTCCGGTGCGCGGGGTGCTGCCCGCCGTCCTGGCCGCCGCGAACGCGGGGTACCGGCGCGTCGTCGTGCCCGAGGCCGTGGTGGCGGAGGCGTCGCTCGTGCCCGAGGTGGCGGTGCTCGGGGTGCGCAGCCTGCGTCAGCTGATCGCGGTGCTGGCCGACGAGCCGGTGCCGGAGGAGCCGGCTCCCGGTGATCCCGGCGGCCCGCCGGGGATGGCGGGTGGCGTGGGGTGGGACTGCCCGCCGACGGCGGGTCTCGCCTGGCTGACGGCGGACGAGCGGCGGCCCGACCTCGCCGAGGTGGCCGGGCAGCGGGTCGCCAGGCGGGCGCTCGAAGTGGCCGCCGCGGGACGGCACCACCTCCTTCTGAAAGGGCCGCCCGGCGCGGGCAAGACCCTCCTCGCGGAGCGGCTGCCCGGCATCCTCCCGCCGCTGTCACGGCGGGAGTCGCTGGAGGTGACCGCCGTCCACTCGGTGTGCGGCGCCCTGCCGCGGGACCGGCCGCTGATCGAGCGACCGCCGTACTGCGCGCCGCACCACTCCGCGTCGATGGCGTCCCTGGTCGGCGGGGGGAGCGGCGTGCCGAGACCGGGGGCCGTCTCACTGGCGCACCACGGTGTGCTGTTCCTGGACGAGGCGCTGGAGATGAGCGCGCAGGTGCTCGACGCGCTGCGGCAGCCGCTGGAGTCGGGGCAGATCGTGGTGGCCAGGTCGGCGGGGGTGGTGCGGATGCCGGCGCGTGTGCTGCTCGTCATGGCGGCCAATCCCTGCCCGTGCGGCAGGCACGGCTCGGCGGGCGGCGACTGCGAGTGCCTTCCGTCCACGGTGCGCCGCTACCGCTCGCGGCTGTCGGGCCCGCTGCTCGACCGGATCGACCTGCGGGTGCCGGTGGAGCCGGTCGGCCGGGCCGAGCTGGTGGCGGCGCCCGGCGGGGAGGGCACGGCGTCGGTCGCTGCCCGGGTGCTGGCGGCGCGGGAGCGCGCGGGTGCGCGGTTCGCGGGGACGCCGTGGTCGGCGAACGGCCAGGTGCCCGGCCATGAGCTGCGGACCCGGTGGACGCCTGTCCCGGGCGCGCTGCTGCGGGCCGAGCAGGACATGGACCGGGGGCTCCTGACGGCCCGGGGCTTGGACCGGGTGCTGCGGGTGGCGTGGACGGTCGCGGACCTGGCGGGTCATGACCGGCCGACGGCCGAGGACGTGGACGCGGCGCTCGAACTGCGCACCGGGGTGCGCCGGGGCGCCGGTGTGGTGGGGAGCCTGCCGTGACGGTGACGGTGACGGAGGAGGAGCGGGAGGGGCCGGCGGCGCTGGAGCGGGAACCGGAGGACGCGCGGTCGGCGCGGGCCGCGCTGACGAGGGTCGCCGAGCCGGGTGACGAGCTGATGGGCCGCTGGCTCGCGGAGTACGGGCCCGGGTCCGTGGTCGAGGCGCTGGCGGCGGACCGTCCGCTGCCCGGTGTGTCACCCGACCGGTGGGCCGGTCTGCGGGCCAGGTCGCGGCGCGCGGCGCCCGGCCGTGACCTGGAGCTGGCCGCTCGGGTGGGCGGCAGATTCGTGTGTCCCGGCGACCGGGAGTGGCCCCGGCAGCTGGACGACCTGGGGCACGGCAGACCCATCGGCCTGTGGGTGCGGGGGCCCTGCTCGCTGCGGTTCGTCGCCCTGCGGTCGGTGGCCATGGTGGGGGCGCGTGCCTGCACGGACTACGGCGCGCATGTCGCCGCCGAGCTGGCGGGCGCGCTGGCCGAGCGCGGCTGGACGGTCGTCTCCGGCGGGGCGTACGGGATCGACGGCGCTTCCCACCGGGGTGCGCTCGCGGTGGGCGGGGCGACGGTCGGGATCCTCGCGTGCGGGGTGGACCGCGCGTATCCGGCGGGGCACCGGGAGCTGCTGGAGCGGGTGGCCGCCGGTGGCCTGCTGGTGGCGGAGCTGCCGCCGGGCGACCACCCGACGCGGGGCAGGTTCCTTCAGCGGAATCGGGTGATCGCCGCGTTGACACGGGGGACGGTGGTCGTCGAGGCGGCGCGGCGCAGCGGCTCGCTGGTGACCGCCCGGCGGGCGGGCGGGCTGGGGCGGCAGCTGATGGCGGTGCCGGGACCGGTCACCTCCGGCCTGTCGGCGGGCACCCACCAGCTGATCCGCGACGGCGCCGTCCTCGTCGGCAGCGCGGGAGAGGTCACCGAACTGGCCGGGCACATGGGCGAGCTGGCCCCCGACGAGGCGTTCCCCGCCGTCCCGCGCGACCTGTTGGCGCCGCAGGCGGGGCAGATCCTGGACGCGCTGCCCGCCGGTGGGGCGGCCGGGCTGGCGGCGGTGGCGGAGGGCGCGTGCACCAGCCCGGAGGCGGCGCTCGCCCGGCTGCACGAGCTGAGCTGCCTCGGCTTCGTCGAACGCGTGGGCGACCGCTGGCAGTTGTGCCGGGAGCCGTCCCGACACGCGGGGGGAGGGAATTCTCGGACACATCACCGGGACTGACACCACCGTGCGGGCAGCGGAACGTATCTGCGCATACCCGAGCGACTTCCACGTGCGCAAAGCGACCTGACTGTCACGCTACGCTCACAGGGTTCCGACGCCTCCGGCGACGTCCACCGCGCCGCCCCGTCCACGCAGCACCCGTCCGCATCCTGGAGAACGGTTCCCGTCCACGTATGCCACAGCACTCCACCGGGCCACGGCACGCGGCTCCGGCAGCGCCCGCCGCGACGGAGGGGGCCGCGCTCGCCCCGGCGCCCTCCGCACTCGACGCACTGTGGCGCTCCTACAAGACCACCGGCGACGGGCGGCTGCGCGAGCAGCTGATCCTGCACTACTCACCGCTGGTCAAGTACGTGGCGGGCCGGGTGAGCGTGGGGCTGCCGCCCAATGTCGAGCAGGCCGACTTCGTCTCGTCCGGGATCTTCGGGCTGATCGACGCCATCGAGAAGTTCGACCCCGGCCGGTCGATCAAGTTCGAGACTTACGCGATCACCCGCATCCGGGGCGCGATGATCGACGAGCTGCGGGCCCTCGACTGGATTCCCCGGTCCGTCCGGCAGAAGGCGCGGGCTATCGAGCGGGCGTACGCCACGCTGGAGGCGTCGCTGCGGCGCACGCCCTCGGAGTCCGAGGTGGCCGCCGAGATGGACGTCACGCTGGAGGAACTGCACGCCGTCTTCAGCCAGTTGTCCCTGGCGAACGTGGTCGCCCTCGAAGAGCTGCTGCACGCGGGCGGCGAGGGCGGCGACCGGCTCAGCCTGATGGACACGCTGGAGGACACCGCCGCCGACAACCCGGTGGAGGTCGCCGAGGACCGCGAGTTGCGCAGGCTCCTCGCCCGCGCGGTCAACACGCTGCCGCACCGCGAGAAGACCGTCGTGACCCTCTACTACTACGAGGGGCTGACGCTCGCGGAGATCGGCGAGGTGCTCGGCGTCACCGAGAGCCGGGTCAGCCAGATCCACACCAAGTCGGTGCTGCAACTGCGCGCGAAACTGGCCGATGTGACCGGCTGAGCCCACCCGTTCAGCCTTTGATCTCCCCTGGGAGCAGCGACCCCACCCAGGCGTCCACCCGGCACCCCCGGTGCACGAGACGCTGCCGCAGCACCCCTTCCATGGAGAAACCCACCTTCTCCGCGACCCGGCGCGACGCCTCGTTGCCCACCTGGGCACGCCATTCCACGAGGGCGAGGTTCCGGATGTCGAACGCCCACCGGCAGACGGCGGTGCCCCCTGGCGGACGGATCGGTCCGGTGACCGGTCTCGCCGGTGCCGTCGCCCCGCAGGTGCAGCCCGACGCGGCCGAGACGCTGCCCGGACTCCCCCGCCGCTTCGACCAGGAACTCGGTTCGGGTCCCGTTCTCCCGGCCCGCCACGGTCGGCCGTTCCACGAAGTACGCGGCGTCCGTCCTCCGGCGGGACGAGAGGAGATGGACGAACCGCTGGACCTGCGGGTCGAGCAAGACCTGGTATACCCAGTCGATGTCATCGCTGCTGAAGGGCCGCAGCCGTAAGGCACCCGCTTCGAGCACGAGAGGTCCCATCCAGTGACGGTATCCGGACCGCGTCACCCCGCCGGGAGGGGGACGCCGGTCGTCGGGAGCAGCCGGGAAGGCCCCGCGCGCAGCAGGTCGGGCCGCAGCAGTGTCAGCGGATCGAGATAGGCGCCGTCCCGCGTCGCGCCCCAGTGCAGGCAGGGCGCCGCGCAGTGTCCAGGACCGGCGGCGAGGGTGCCGAGCAGCGCGCCCGCCGCCACGCGGTCGCCCGTGGTGACGGCGACGGCGAGCGGTTCGTGCGTGATCCTGACCGGTGGTGTCCCGCTGCCGTCGAGTTCGACCGTGACCACGCCCCGACCGGCGACCTGTCCGGCGAAGGTCACACGCCCGGGGCCCGCCGCCCGCACCGGCGCGCCCGCGTCCGTGCGCAGGTCCACGCCCCGGTGCCCCGCCCGCCACGGGGCGGGCGGCGGGTCGTACGCGCGGTCCACGGCCGGACGGCGCCCGCCGTCCGCGCCCGGCACCGGCCACAGCGGCAGCCCCTCCCCGCCGGCCGCGCCCTCGGACGGCGGCGCGGCCGACGCCGGGACGGAAAGGAGCAGGAGGAGGACGACCAGTGGTGACGCAATCACGGACAGCATGAGACCACCCTGCACCGGTCACGCCGCGCCCGGGAGCCGGGCGGTGAATCTGTGGACAACCCGCCACCTGTGGACAGCGCCGTCGCCCGTACGGGTGAAGCCCGGGACGTCAGGTGCTCCGGCCGCCGCCGAAGCCCGAGTCCTCCGGAAGGTCGAGTTCGCTGCGGTTCAGCTCCTCGATGTTGACGTCCTTGAAGGTCAGGACGCGGACCTGCTTCACGAATCGCGCCGGCCGGTACATGTCCCACACCCAGGCGTCCGCCATCGACACCTCGAAGAACACCTCGCCCTGCACCGAGTGCACCTGCATCTCGTAGTCGTTGGTGAGGTAGAAACGGCGCTCGGTCTCGATCACATACGTGAAGAGCCCGACCACGTCCCGGTACTCCCGGTAGAGCTTCAGCTCCATATCGGTCTCGTACTTTTCGAGGTCCTCGGCACTCATGGCGTGATCCCCTTCAGCCGTGCGTTACCTCATTGTGCGCCACCGGCCGCGTCGGCACGCCGCCGGTGGCCCGTACGGGACACCCGGCGGGCGAGCGGCCCGTACGCGGCGCCCGCGAAGATCAGCACGGCCCCGCCGCCCATGGCCCAGCACAGGGGCCGCAGCGGCCCGCGTTCCGAGATCCCGCCAGGCAGCTCCGCGAAACCGCCGGGACTCGGCAGGCCGCCCAGCCTGCCGAGCGGCCAGACCGTCGCCTCCACCCTGGCCTCCACCGTGTCGCGCGGCACGGTCCCGGTCTGTGTCTCCGTGATATGGCTGCGCGAGTCGAGCGAGTCCATCCGGTCGTCACCGAGGACGAACAGCTCCCCGTCCGGAACCGTGACGTCGAAGCCCGTGGCCGAGGCGCCGTGGCGGGAGTGGACGTAGGGCTCGGCGACCGGCTCGCCGTTGATCCGCAGCCGTCCGTCCCCGTCGCAGCACGCGACCTCGTCCCCGCCGACCCCGACCACGCGCTTCAGCATCGGGATGTCGCCCCACGTCTCGTCGCGGAACACCACGACGTCCCCGCGCCGCACGTCGTCCCCGTCGACGCGCTGAGCGAGGACCCGGTCGCCGGCCGCCACCGCCGGGGCCATCGACCCCGTCGGCACGGTGTACGGCTGGTACAGCAGCGCGGCCAGGGCGAAGCCGCCGAGGAAGAGCACGCATCCGACGGCCACGGCCACCCCGGACAGCAGCCGTCCCCTGCCGCGCCCGCCGTCCACGGCACCGCCCATCGGGTCCCCTCCCCTCTCCGCCGACGATCCGCCGCCGGGCCGCTGGAGACCCTATCGGGGGTGAAGGGCCGGGGTCAGCCCCGCGTGCCGTCTTCCCCGCCGTCCCGGACGGCGGCCGCGTCCTCCGGGCGGCGCAGCACCACGCGCCGCCGCCACAGGACCAGCGGCACGGCGCCCGCGAGACCGACCGCGCCCGGCGCGACCGCGGCCGCCGCGCTCGTCACGGAGTCGAAGGTGCCGGGCACGGGCAGGGTGCTCCAGCGCGTCACCGGCCAGGCGACGACGATGGCGCGGCCGACGACCTCGTCCTCGGAGACGGTGCCGCCGCCCTCCAGGTTCTGGTGGTAGCGGGAGTCCAGGGAGTTCTGCCGGTGGTCACCCATGACCCACAGCCGCCCCTCGGGGACGGTGATCGGGCCGAACGGCTGGTCGTCGCACGGGGTGTTGCCCGGGAACAGGTAGTCCGACTCGTCCAGCTCCTGCCCGTTCACGACGACCGGGCCGCCCTGCCGGCACTCCACCGTGTCGCCGCCGACCGCGATCACCCGCTTGATCAGGTCCTGGTCCTCGTCGGACGGCATGAGCCCGATCGCGCTCAGCCCGGTGCGCAGCGCCGACCCGATGCCGCCCTCGTCCTCGGGGCCGTCGTCCAGCCAGCCGCCCGGGTCGTGGAAGACGACGACCTCGCCCCTCGACGGTTCCCAGCCGAACCACGGCGTCAGCTTGTCCACGAGCACCCGGTCCCCGCGCTGAAGGGTGTCCTGCATCGACAGCGACGGGATGGAGAACGCCTGCACCAGAAAGGTCTTGATGAGCAGCGCGAGGACGATCGCGATGCCGATCAGCAGCGGCAGCTCCTTCCAGAACGACCGCTGCTTGGCGGCCTTGCGCCCGTGCCTGCCGCCGCCCGAGGCCGCGGCCCCGTCGTCGGCCGGCCCGTCGCCGCCGTCTCCCGCACCGCCCGTCCCGCCGGCGTCCGGCGCGTCGGGCCCGTCCGGGGAGCCGGCGGCCCGCTCGCCCGCGGTGGCGTCATCCGCCGCCGCGTCGTCGCCCTCGCCCCGGCGCACGGCGGCGCCGTCCGGACGGGGGGACCCTTCGTCGGACGCTCCGGCACCCGGCGTCACCGGCCGGTCGTCCCCCGGCTCGTCCGCTCCGGCCCGCGCATCCACGGCCACATCCCCCACATCCGCTCCTCACGCTCCGCTCCAGCCCGATCCGCCTCCGCGACAGGCCCACCACTCCCATAACGAGCGGGAGTTCCACAGGGATCGGCAGTGACGCCATCTCCTCGCGGCCCGCCGTCACGCCAGGGCCCGCACGGGCCGCGGCGGCGCCGGCACCCGGCTCCGGCACCTCCGCGAACGGACCGTCGTCACCGAGTCCCCGCCAGTGGGAGAACGGCCACGCGATCACGACCGCCCGGCCCACGAGAAGGTCAACGGGTACCGTACCCTGCCCCTCGTCGTCGAGGTGGTAGCGGGAATCGGAGGAGTCCGACCTGTGGTCGCCGAGGACGAAGATGCGGTCCTCGGGGACCGTCACCTCGAACTCGATCTCCGACGGCGCGTCCCCGGGGTGGAGGTACGGCTCGTCGAGCGGCGCGCCGTTGACCGTCACCCGTCCCCCGGCGTCGCAGCAGGCCACCGTGTCGCCGCCGACGCCGATGACCCGCTTGATGAGGTCCTGGTCGTCGGCCGACGGCAGCAGTCCGATCCCGGTGAGCACGTCCCTGACCTGCTTGATCCCGACCGGGGTGTCGTCCTCTTCCGCCTGCTCGCCCTGGAGCCAGCCGCCCGGGTCGCGGAAGACCACGACGTCGCCGCGGTCCGGTTCCCAGCCGAACCACGGCGTCAGCTTGTCCACGAGCACGCGGTCGTTGATCCGTATCGTCTGCTCCATCGAGCCGCTGGGGATCACGAACGCCTGGACCAGGAACGTCTTCAGCACCACCGCGATCAGCAGCGCCGTGCCGACGAGCAGCGGCACCTCGCGGGTGGCCCGCAGCCGCCTGCGCCGCCTGATGCGCCGGGCGGCGCGCCGCCGGTCCGCCCGGCCCTCGCCCGGACCGCGCAGCGTGGCGCGCGGCTCCTCCGCCGCGCCCGCGCCCGAGGACGCGGCGACCGGCTCGCGCCGCGCCCTGCCGCCCCCGGCCCGCCGGTGCCCGGCGTGGCGCCGGCCGCCTTCCGGCGGGGGCGCGTGGTCCCGGTCCTGGTCACTCATCCCCTGAGTCCACCGATCCCCAGCGGCCGACCGGCCACGCGATCCACTGCACCCGCCCGACGACCCGGTCCACGGGGACCGTGCCGCCCCCGGGGGAGCCGAGGTACGCCCGTGAATCCGCGGAGTCGGAGCGGTGGTCGCCCATCACCCACAAGCGTCCCTCCGGCACCTCGATGTCAAACCCGACCTCGGACGGCGCGTCGCCCGGGTACAGGTACGGCTCGTCCAGCGGCTCGCCGTTCACCTCGATCCGGCCCTGGTCGTCGCAGCACCGGACATGGTCGCCGCCGACGCCGATGACGCGCTTCACGAAGTCGGTCTCCGCCGGCTCGGCGAGCCCGACCGCCGCGGCGGCGCCGTGCAGCAGGCCGAGCAGCGGCCCCCGGTCGTCGGGCGGCTCGGCGGCGGTGAACGAGCCCGTGCCGTCGAAGACGATCACGTCCCCGCGCCGCACCGGATCGCCGAAACGGTACGCCAGCTTGTCGACCAGCACCCGGTCCCCGACCCGCAGCGTGCCCTCCATGGAGCCGCTGGGGATACGGAACGGCTGGACGATCCACGCGCTCACGCACCAGGTGACGACCACCGTCGCGGCGACCGCGGCGGTCCACAGACGCGCGGAGCGCGACCGCCACCACCCGCCGGGCGAAGGGCGGGAGGCGGGATCGCGCTCCGGGGGCCGTGCGTCGGTATCGGTCACGCCGTGATGGTAACCGGACGGAGGACCGGCTCAGTTGTCGCGCTTCTCCTTGATCTTGGCCGCCTTGCCGCGCAGGTTGCGCAGGTAGTACAGCTTCGCGCGGCGGACGGCGCCGCGCGTGACGACCTCGATCTTCTCCACGACGGGCGTGTGGACCGGGAAGGTGCGCTCCACGCCGACGCCGAAGCTCACCTTGCGGACGGTGAAGGTCTCCCGGATGCCCGCGCCCTGGCGGCGGATGACGACGCCCTTGAACTGCTGGACACGGGAGCGGTTGCCCTCGATGACGCGGACGTGCACGTTGACCGTGTCGCCGGGCCGGAAGGCGGGGATGTCGTCGCGCTTGGAGGCGGCGTCGACGCTGTCGAGGAGGTTCATGACCTGCTGCTCTCTTCGCCGGTGCCACAGGTCAACGGCGGTACGTGGTGTCTGGGTGTGTGCTCGGGCCCCGGCTCCGCGGGCGGGCGGCGGTCCCCCTGTGGCAGGGTCGCGCGCCGGGCGGAGTGCCGGGCCGACGGCCTATTCTTCCACGGGCCGCGACGACCGCCCAAATCGCCCGTCGGGACCCGGCTCCCAGCCCAGCTCGGCGAGAGTGGCGCGGTCGTGCGTGCCGAACGCCTCCGGCTCGGCGCCCGCGACGAGGTCGGGGCGGTTCTCGCTCGTACGGCGCAGGGCCTCGTCGCGGCGCCAGCGGCCGATCCGCCCGTGGTGGCCGCTGACGAGGACCTCGGGCACCTCGCGCCCGCGCCACACCGGCGGCTTGGTGTAGACGGGCCCCTCCAGGAGCCCGGCCATCGCGCCGGGGGCGAACGAGTCGTCGCGGTGCGACTCGGCGTTGCCCAGCACGCCGGGCAGCAGCCGGGCGATGGCCTCGACCATCACGAGGACGGGGGCCTCGCCGCCGGCCAGGACGTAGTCGCCGATGGACACCTCACGGACGTCGCAGCGGGCGGCGTAGTCGTCGATCACACGACGGTCGATGCCCTCGTAGCGCGCCGGGGTGAAGACGAGCCACGGGCGCGCGGCCAGCTCGACGGCGAGCTCCTGGGTGAACGGGCGCCCGCTCGGCGTGGGCACGACGAGGACCGGGCCGCCGTCCCCGCTCCCGCCGGAGGCCAGCACGGCGTCCAGCGCCTCGCCCCAGGGCTCGGGCTTCATGACCATGCCGGGTCCGCCGCCGTAGGGGGTGTCGTCCACCGTGTGGTGCCGGTCGTGGGTCCAGGCGCGCAGGTCGTGGACGCGCACGTCGAGCTGTCCCCGGGCGCGGGCCTTGCCGACGAGGGAGACGTCCAGCGGCTCCAGGTACTCGGGGAAGATCGTGACGACGTCCATCCTCACCTGGCGCCGTCCCCGCCGTCGCCGTCCCCGTCACCCGGGTCCGTGTCCTCCAGCAGGCCGGGCGGCGGGTCGATCACCACGCGGCGCTCCCGTACGTCCACCTCGGGCACGATCTCGGAGACGAACGGCACCATCACCTCGCCGCCGCCGGGACGGGCGACGATCAGCAGGTCCTGGCTCGGCAGGTGCGCGATCTCGCGCACGGTGCCCACCGCCTCGCCCGCGGCCGTCACGACGTCGAGCCCGGCGAGCTGGTGGTCGTAGAACTCCTCCGGGTCGTCCGGGAGTTCGTCCGGGTCCACCTCGGCGAGGAGCAGGGTGTTGCGGAGGGCCTCGGCGCCGGAGCGGTCGGTGACGCCCGCGAAGCGCAGCAGCAGCCGGCCGCTGTGGACCCGGCCGCTCTCGATGGTCAGCGGGCCCGCGGTGTCCGGCTCGGTGACCAGCACGCTGCCGGGGGCGAGCCGCAGTTCGGGCTCGTCGGTCCGTACCTCGACGGACACCTCGCCCTTGATGCCATGGGCGCGGCCGATGCGCGCGACGACCAGGTGCACTGCTCTGTTCCCACTCCTCGGTTCGGCGGACCCCTCGGGTCCGGCCACGGACGTCACGAAGGGCCGGGGGCGGCGATCCGCCCCCGGCCCTTCGTGCGATGCCTTGCGCGCCCTCAGCGGATGTCGTCCGCGTCGACCAGGTCGACGCGGATGCCCTTCCCGCCGAGCGCGCCCACGACCGTGCGCAGCGACCTGGCGGTGCGGCCGTTGCGGCCGATCACCTTGCCGAGGTCGTCGGGGTGGACCCGGACCTCAAGCGTACGTCCGCGGCGCAGGGTGCGGGAGGCGACCTGGACCTCATCGGGGTGATCGACGATGCCCTTCACCAGGTGTTCCAGGGCCTCTTCGAGCATCCTCAGCCCTCGGTCGTCTCGGCCGGGGCCTCGGCGGCCTCGGCGTCCGCCTTCTTCTCGGCCTTCTTCTTCGGGGTGATGGCCTCGCCACGGGCCTCACCGCCGGTCGCCTTGGCGGCGGCCTCGAAGACGGCGCGCTTGTCGGGCTTGGGCTCGGCCACCTGCATGGGCGGCGGAGCCGGGAGGCCCTTGAACTGCTGCCAGTCGCCGGTGACCTTGAGGATCGCCAGGACGGGCTCGGTCGGCTGCGCGCCGACACCCAGCCAGTACTGGACGCGCTCCGAGTCGACCTCGATGCGCGACGGGTTCTGCACCGGGTGGTACAGGCCCAGTTCCTCGATGGCGCGGCCGTCCCGGCGGGTGCGGGAGTCGGCGACGATGATGCGGTAGTGGGGCGACCGGATCTTGCCCAGTCGCTTCAGCTTGATCTTGACGGCCACGGGAGTGGTGTCTCCTGCATGTTGACGTGATGGGCCACAGCCGGTCTCCGCGTGGGGATGCGGCGCCACGGGCCCGATGGACGCGCCAGCCGGAGGAGAGAGGGTCCTGTGCGACTGTCGAGTTCAGCCGCCCATTGTGCCACAGGACGTCAGTGGGGTGCCGACGCGGTCAGCGCCTCCACGATCTGGAACGGCTTCTTGCACGCCCCGCAGACGATGGGCGCCTGCGCCAGGACGGACGGGACGACCCGGACGTTCCGCCCGCACTCGCAGACGGCCTTGACCCGGACGCCGCCTCCGGAGGAGCCGTGCCGCGCGGCGGGGCCGCGGAAGGTGCGCTTGGTGTCGGTGGCGGTGGCCACGTTGTGCGCCTTCAGGGCGCGGGCCAGCCGCTCGGCCGTGGGCCGGTAGCGGCGCCGGGTCTCCGGCGTCATGACGACGAGCGAGAACCCACTGCTCGGGTGGGGGTCCTCGACGTGTTCGAGACCCAGCTCCTCGGCGATCGCGAGGAACCGTCTGTTGTGGTAACGCCCGGCCCGCGAGGTGTCCCGGACACCCCGCGCGGCGGCGATGCCGTGCACGGCCTCGTGCAGCAGCCTTTCGAAGGAGAGCTCGGAGCCGCAGGCGGACGACGACTCTCCGATCAGGGACTCGGGGGCGGCCAGGTCCGGCAGCTCCGGGTGGTGCCGTTGAATGTCGGCCCACGCGTGTGCCAGCTCGGCGGCGAGAACTGGTGGTGTCGTGCTCACGTCGTACCTAACGAGCGAGTCCCCCGGGGTGTTCCGATTCCGGGTCAAGTCCCCGAATTTGCACTTACCAGTCAGTTCGGCTTCATTCCGCCGCCGCGCGCCCGGGGCGTACGCCCCGCCCGCCGGGGGTCCGGCGGGCGGGACCCGCGCGTCAGTACGAGCGGCCGACGACGGCGAGGGTGCCGGGCGGGACCTCCCCGTCGACCGCCTCGGGCACGGAACCGTCCGCGCCGACCAGGCAGCGCACCGTGACGGCGTCCTGCGCGAGCCGCTTCTCGCCCTCCTCGCCCACCTCGGACCAGGGCAGGCGCGCCCAGCCGCCCGCCGCGGCGGCCTCCACGGCCTCCTCGACGGTCCGCACGTCGCTCGTACGGGACTCGCGGCGCTCACGGGACTGGCGCAGCAGCAGCGCCTGGTCCTCCTCCAGCAGGCCGGGCAGCAGGGACGGCAGCGCGTCCAGGGCGACCGGCTCCTTGCCGCCGGGGATGCGGCGGACGAGCATCGCGGTACCGGCCGCGACGTCGCGCGGACCCACCTCGACGCGGACCGGGACGCCCTTCAGCTCCCAGTCGACGGCGCGGCGGCCGAAGGGGGTGTCGGTGCGGTCGTCCACCTCGACGCGGACACCGGCGTCCGCCAGCGCGGCACCGAGCCTGCGGACGGTCTCCAGGACCTCCGGGTCGTCCTTGATCGCGAGGACGACGGCCTGGACGGCGGCGAGGCGCGGCGGGATACGCAGGCCGTTGTCGTCGCCGTGCGACATGATCAGGCCGCCGACCATGCGGGTCGAGGCGCCCCAGGACGTCTGCCAGACCAGGTCGCGGCTGCCCTCACGGGAGAGGAAGCGAGTGTCGAAGGCGCGCGCGAAGTTCTGCCCCAGCTCGTGGCTGGTGCCCATCTGGAGGGCCTTGCCGTCGCCCATCATGCCTTCGAGCGTGCGGGTGTTGATGGCGCCCGCGAAGCGCTCGGAGGGGGACTTGACGCCCGGTACCACGTCGATGGCCAGTACGTTCTCCATGAAGTCGTGGTAGACCTCGCGGTGGATGTGCGCCGCGTAGTCGCGCGCGTCCTCGTACGTGGCGTGCGCCGTGTGGCCCTCCTGCCAGAGGAACTCGGTGGTGCGCAGGAAGACGCGGGGCCGCATCTCCCAGCGGACCACGTTGGCCCACTGGTTGATCAGCAGGGGCAGGTCGCGGTAGCTCTGCACCCAGCGGGCGAACGAGGCGTTGATGATCATCTCGGAGGTGGGCCGCACGACGGCGGGCTCCTCCAGCTGCTTCCCGCCGCCGTGCGTCACGACCGCCAGCTCGGGGGCGAAGCCCTCGACGTGCTCGGCTTCCTTGGTCATGTACGACTGGGGGATGAAGAGGGGGAAGTAGGCGTTGCGCGCGCCCGACGCCTTGATCCGCGCGTCCAGCTCCGCCTGCATCCGCTCCCACAGGCCGTACCCGTACGGCCGGATGACCATGGTGCCGCGCACCGGGCCGTTCTCCGCCAGTTCCGCCTTGCTGATCACGTCCTGGTACCAGCGCGGGAAGTCATCCGCCTGGGGGGTGAGTACGGGAGCCTTTGCCATGGCGGAGATGGTACGGGGCGCGGCGGTCCGAGCGTGAATCCGTGTCCGCGCGCCCCGTACGGGAGCGTCACTTCGGGGGCAGGATGTCCCGGAATTCCTTGGGCAGTTCGAAGTCGGAGGGGTCGGCGCCCGTGGCACCGAAGGTGCCGTCCGCGCGCTGCGCCTCCTCCTCGCGGCGCTTCATCGGGTTGCCCGACCTGCGGGCGCCCTTGCCGCGCTTCTGCTGCTGCTTGCCCTTGCGCTTGCCGCCGCCGCCCATCCCCGGGATGCCGGGCATGCCGGGCATCCCGCCGCCCTGGGCCATGCGGGACATCATCTTGCGCGCCTCGAAGAACCGTTCCACGAGGCCCTTGACGGCGGAGACGTCCACGCCGGAGCCGCGCGCGATACGGGCGCGCCGCGAGCCGTTGATGATCTTCGGGTCGGCGCGCTCGGCGGGCGTCATGGACTTGATGATCGCGGCGGTGCGGTCGACCTCGCGCTCGTCCAGGTTGTTGATCTGCTCGCGCATCTGGCCCATGCCGGGCATCATGCCGAGCAGCTTGGACAGGGAGCCCATCTTGCGGACCTGTTCCATCTGGGACAGGAAGTCGTCGAGGGTGAACTCCTTGGGCCCCTTGGCGAGCTTGCCCGCGAGCTTCTCGGCCTCCTCCTGGGAGAACGTGCGCTCCGCCTGCTCGATGAGGCTGAGGACGTCGCCCATGCCGAGGATGCGGGAGGCCATCCGGTCGGGGTGGAACGCGTCGAACTCGTCCAGCTTCTCGCCGTTGGAGGCGAACATGATCTGGCGGCCGGTGATCTGCGCGATGGACAGGGCCGCGCCGCCGCGCGCGTCGCCGTCGAGCTTAGAAAGCACCACGCCGTCGAAGCCGACGCCGTCGCGGAACGCCTCGGCGGTGGTCACCGCGTCCTGGCCGATCATGGCGTCCACGACGAAGAGGACCTCGTCGGGACGCACGGCATCGCGGATGTCCGCGGCCTGGCGCATCAGTTCCTCGTCGATGCCGAGGCGGCCCGCGGTGTCCACGATCACGACGTCGTACTGCTTGTCGCGCGCGAAGACGATCGAGTCCTCGGCGACCTTGACGGGGTCGCCGACGCCGTTGCCCGGCTCGGGCGCGTAGACGGCGACGCCCGCGCGCTCGGCGACGACGGACAGCTGGTTCACGGCGTTGGGGCGCTGGAGGTCGCAGGCGACGAGCAGCGGGGTGTGACCCTGGCCCTTCAGCCAGCGGCCGAGCTTGCCGGCCAGGGTCGTCTTGCCCGCGCCCTGGAGGCCCGCGAGCATGATGACGGTCGGCGCGGTCTTCGCGAACCGCAGCCGACGCGTCTCGCCGCCGAGGATGCCGACCAGTTCCTCGTTGACGATCTTGACGACCTGCTGGCCGGGGTTCAGCGCCTTCGAGACCTCGGCGCCGAGGGCGCGTTCCTTGACCTGCTTGATGAACGCGCGCACGACCGGCAGCGCGACATCGGCCTCCAGCAGCGCGATCCTGATCTCACGCGTCGTGGCATCGATGTCCGCCTCGCTCAGACGGCCCTTGCCGCGGAGGTTCTTGAACGTTGCCGCAAGGCGGTCGGAGAGAGTGTCGAACACGGCGCTGACTGTTCCTTAGAGGTCGGGGGAACGCTCGGGGAGCATCGGGTCGGCTGGGGGAACGGTGCCCTCCAGCCTATCCGCCCCGCACGGAAACGGTCAGCCCGCCGGTGGCGGGGTTCAGGCGGCCAGGGCGCGCTCCATCCCGGCGGCGAGGCGGGCGGCGTCGTCCGGGGGCAGCGGGGCGCCGTCCGGCCCGGTGACGTAGAAGGCGTCCACGGCGTTGGCGCCGAGCGTGCTGACGTGGGCGCTGCGGACGGAGACGCCCGCCGTCTCCAGGGCCTGCCCGATGCGGTGGAGCAGCCCGGGGGCGTCCTGGGCGCGGACCTCGATGACGGTCGCGAGCCGCGAGCCGAGGGGCGCGACGGTGACGCGCGGCGGCGGCGCCTGGGGCAGGCGGCGGCGCGGGCGGCGGTACGCGGCCTCCCGTTCGGCGAGGCGTCCGGCGATGTCGAGCGAGCCGTCGAGGGCGCGGACGAGGTCGGCGCGGAGGCGTTCCGCCTGGGGCAGGGAGCCGTACTCGGCGGCCACGCGCCAGTCGAGCAGCAGGACGGGCCCCTGGCCCGCGGGATCGGTGGAGCGCAGTTCGGCGGACCTGACGGTGAGGCGGTGCAGGGCGAGGACACCGGCCATGGCGGGGAGGACCCCCGGCTGGTCGGGGAGGGCGACGATCAGCTCGACGCCGACGGGCTCAGGGCCGGCGTCCGCGTCCCGTTCGTCCTGGGTCGCGGGGTCCTCGGCGCCGCCTCCGGCGGCCGGGCCCCGCTCGGGCCGCGGCAGCAGGGCGAGCACGGGTGAGCCGGTGCGGGAGGCCTCGACGGCGAGGCGTTCGGCCGCGACGGTGGGGACCGGCGGGACGGCGCGGGCCGTTCCGCCGTCCTCGAAGGTCGCCGCGACCCGGGCGACCAGGTCCGCGATCAGCGAGGCGCGCCAGCCGGACCAGGCTGCGGGCCCGGTGGCCAGGGCGTCGGCCTCGGTGAGGGCGTGCAGCAGTTCCAGGGTGACGGGGTCGCCGACGGTCTTGGCGACGTGGGCGACGGTCGCCGGGTCGTCGAGGTCGCGGCGGGTCGCCGTCTCGGGCAGCAGCAGGTGGTGGCGTACGAGGGTGGCGAGCGTCTCGGTGTCGGACTGGCCGAAGCCGATCCTGGCCGCCATGTCGCGGGCGATGGTCTCTCCCGCGACGCTGTGGTCGCCGGGCCAGCCCTTGCCGATGTCGTGCAGCAGGGCGGCGGCGAGGAGGAGGTCGGGGCGGCTGACGCGGCGGGTCAGCGCGGACGCGCGGACGGCGGTCTCCACGAGGTGCCGGTCGACGGTCCAGCGGTGCACGGGGTTGCGCTGCGGGCGGCAGCGGACGCGTTCCCAGTCGGGCAGGAGCTTGGTGACGATCCCGGCGGCTTCGAGGGCCTCCCAGACGGGCACGGTGTCGGGGCCCGCGCCGAGCAGGGTCAGGAACTGCTCCCGCGCCTCGGCGGGCCAGGGCACGGGCAGCCGCGCGTCGGCGGCGGCGAGGGCGTGCACGGCGGGGAGGGCGAGCGGCAGCCCCGCCTGGGCCGCCGCGGCGGCGGCGCGCAGCGGCAGCACCGGGTCGCGGTCGGGGCGCGCGGCGCGGGCGAGGACGACCTCGCCCTCCTGCTCGACGACGCCCTCGGCGAGCGGCGTGCGCTCCTCCTCGGGCCGGCGGGCGGTGCGGGAGCCGAGGAGCGTACGGAGGCGGCGGCGCGCGGACCGGGCGCGCAGGACGCGGCCGACCTCGCGCCATGTGACGTCCGACGCGTAGCCGATCGTGCGGCCCGCCTCGTACACGCGGCGCAGGAGCGCGTCGGCGTCCAGCAGGCCGAGCGCCTTGGCCACCTGGTCCTGGTCCTCCAGGGCGAGGCGGTCGGTGGCGCGCCCGGTGGCGAGGTGGAGGGCGTCGCGGATGTCGAGGAGGGTGCTGCGGGCCGCCTCCAGGCCCTCGCGGGGCGCGTCGGCGACCCAGGAGGCGGCGACGGCGCGCAGGGCGGTCGCGTCGCGCAGGCCGCCGCGTGCCTCCTTGAGGTCGGGTTCGAGGAGGAACGGCAGCTCGCCGAAGCGGCGGGCGCGCTCGCGGCCCATCTCGTGCAGTTCGGGCAGGCGGGCGGGGGCCTGGGCGCGCCACTGGGCGAGGAGGGCGGTGCGCAGTTCGGCGGTGAGGGCACCGTCGCCCGCGATGTGGCGTGCGTCGAGGAGGCCGAGGTGGACCTTGTGGTCGGCGGCGGCGGTCTCGTGGGCCTCGGGGAGGGTGCGGACCGAGTGGTCGAGGGCGATGCCGAGGTCCCAGACCGGGTACCAGAGGTGGTCGGCGAGTGCGGCGATCTCCTGGCGCGAGGCGGTGCCGTCGTGGAGGAGGAGCAGGTCGAGGTCGCTGCGCGGCGAGAGCTCCCCGCGGCCGTAGCCGCCGACGGCGACGAGCGCGACGCGGCCGGGGCGCGGCCCTTCGGCGAGGAGTCCGGCGAGCCAGGTGTCGGTGAGGCGTGCGAGTTCGGCGCGGCGCGGGCGCCCGGTGGGGCCGTCCGCGGTGAGGAGGCGCAGGCGTGCGGCCGCGTAGCCGCCGCTGGTGGGTGTCGTCTCCGCCGTCATGCGGTGGTGCCCTTCTTCGCCGGTGCGGGGGGTTCGCCGGTGCGGGGGGTTCGCCGGTGCGGGGCCGGGCGGGGGGCGGTGGGGGGCGGTGGGGGGCGCCCGAGCCGGTCGCGGCGGTTGCCGCGACCGGCTCGGTGGCGCCCGGTTCCGAGGAGTGCCCTGGGGTGTCCCCCCGGGGTGTCGGGCCTACAGTGCGTCGGGGCCGCGCTCGCCGGTGCGGACCCGGACGGTGGTCTCGACGGGGAGGCTCCAGACCTTGCCGTCACCGATCTTGCCGGTGCGGGCCGCCCTGACCACGACGTCGATGATCTGCTCGGCGTCGTCGTCCTCGGTGAGGATCTCGACGCGGATCTTCGGGACCAGGTCGACGGTGTACTCCGCGCCCCGGTAGACCTCGGTGTGGCCGCGCTGGCGGCCGTAGCCGGTGGCCTCGCTGACGGTCAGGCCGTGCACGCCGAACGCCTGGAGCGCGTCCTTGACCTCGTCGAGCCGGTGCGGCTTGATCACCGCGGTGATGAGCTTCATGCGTCCACCTTCTTCTCACCCGTGACCGCCGCGCCGGCGGCACCGGGGACTGCGCCGGCCGGTACGGAACCGGTGCCGGTCTGGCTGAAGTCGTACCCGGTCTCCGCGTGGTACGCCAGGTCGAGGCCCGCGACCTCTTCCTCCTCCGTGGCGCGGAAGCCGATGGTCTTCTGCACCAGGAGCGCGATCAGGTAGGTGACGACGAAGGAGTAGCCCATGACCGAGAAGGCGCCGAGCGCCTGCTTGCCGAACTGCTCGAAGCCCGCGCCCTCGGTGGCGAGGAAACCGACCAGCAGGGTGCCGACGACACCGCCCACGAGGTGCACGCCGACCACGTCGAGCGAGTCGTCGAAGCCCAGCTTGTACTTGAGGCTGACGGCCCAGGCGCAGATGGCACCGGCGAGGATGCCGATCAGGACGGCGCCCATCGGGTTGACGTTGGCGCCGGACGGGGTGATCGCGACCAGGCCGGCGATCGCGCCGGAGGCGGCGCCGAGGGTCGTGAACGCGCCGTGGCGGATGCGCTCGTAGATCAGCCAGCCGAGAACGGCCGCGCCGGTGGCGAGCTGGGTGTTCAGCGCCATCATCGCGGCGGTGCCGTTCGGCGACAGGGCGGAGCCCGCGTTGAAGCCGAACCAGCCGAACCACAGCAGGCCCGCGCCGAGCAGGACCATCGGCAGGTTGTGCGGGCGCATGGGGTCCTTCTTGAACCCGATGCGCTTGCCGACCACCAGGGCCGCGGCGAGGCCGCCGGCACCGGCGTTGATGTGGACGGCGGTACCGCCGGCGAAGTCGATCACGCCCTGGTTGAACAGCCAGCCCTGATCGGCGGCCCACACCCAGTGCGCGACCGGGAAGTAGACGACCGTCACCCACAGGAAGACGAAGAGGACCCAGCCGGAGAATTTCACCCGGTCGGCGAGTGCGCCGCTCATCAGCGCCGGGGTGAGGATCGCGAACATCAGCTGGAACACGGCGAACGCCAGCAGCTCACCCTGGTCCACGGTGATGTCCTGGAATCCGATGAAGTCGAGATTGCCCAGGATCGGACTGGTGCTCGTCTCGCTGAAGGTCAGCGAGAAGCCGTAGAGCACCCACAGGACGCTGACGATGCCCAGCGAGATGAAGGACATCATCAGCATGTTCAGCGCGCTCTTGACCCGGACCATGCCGCCGTAGAAGAAGGCGAGACCAGGAGTCATGAGCATCACCATCGCGGCACTGACGACCACGAAGGCGATATTGGTCGATGACTGCACTTCCTCAGGAATCAAAGTGGACGTCTCCTCAGAACGACGACCCGTGCGGGCATGTTTTCGGTCGGGTCAGGATTCGCCACAGCGTTTCGGAGGGCCGTTTCGGTCGATGGCCGCACTTGTTTCACGTAGGTGACGATGACATAGCGCGTGTTACGCCCTCATGAAGCGGATCGTCGCGCCTGTCCCGCCGGGCTACGGTGTCCCGCACCTGCTCCGGCCGCCGCCGGCCCGCCGCGCGGCGGCGGAAACCGGCCGCGCGGACCGCATGGCCCCGGGGGGGGGGGGGGGGGGGGGGGGGGGGGGGGGGGGGGGGGGGGGA
>NZ_JBJZOH010000037.1:0-54275 GCF_047200595.1 Streptomyces sp. MS19
AATCGCCATCGTCCTGTCCGTCGCCTTCGTCTGCGGCACCCTCGTCTTCAGCGACACGCTCGACCGGACCTTCGACCGGTTCTTCGCGTCCACGACCCCCGACGTCACCGTGGGCCCGGCCGACGACGGGCACGGGCAGGACACCGGCCGCGCGCGTACGGTCCCCGGCTCGCTCGCCGAGCGGGTGCGCGGGATCGACGGGGTGGCCGGCGCGGAGGGCGTCGTGTCCGTCACGGACGTCACCGTCGTGGACGGCGACGGTGAGGACGTCACCGGGGACAGCGGCGCGCCCACGCGGGCCGGTGACTGGGGCCCGGCCGTCCGGCGGTCGATGGAACTGGTGGCGGGCCGCGAGCCGGACGGGCCGCGTGAGGCGCTGCTCGACGCGGACACGGCGGAGCGGCGCGGCATCGCGGTCGGCGACCCGTTGCGGATCGTCGCCGCGCCCGGCTCGTCCGACGTGACGGTGAGCGGGATCGCCCGGTTCACCACGGCCAACCCGGGGGTGTCGGTCGTGCTGCTCGCCCCGGGCGCGGCCCGTGAGCTCCTGCTCGGCGCGGCGGACGCGGTGAGCGAGGTGCACGTCACGGCGGCGGACGGCGTGGCGGACGCGGAGCTGGCGCGGCGGGTCGGTGAGGCGCTGGGGGCGGGCGCGTTCGAGGTGCGGACGGCGGCGGAGGTGGAGGACGATCTGGTGGCGGAGGTGGGCTCCCTGGAGTACGTGCGGTACGGGATGCTCGGGTTCGCCGGTCTGGCCGTGCTGGTGGGGATCTTCCTGATCGTCAACACGTTCTCGATGCTCGTCGCGCAGCGCACCCGCGAGATCGGCCTGCTCCGGGCCCTCGGGGCGGGCCGCCGCCAGATCAACAGGTCCGTGCTCACCGAGGCGCTGCTCCTCGGCATCGTCGGCTCGGCGGTGGGTGTCGGGGCGGGGATCGGGCTCGCCGCGCTCCTGCTGCGGCTGTTGTCGGCGGCGGGTGTGGAGGTGGACCTGTCGCAGCTGACGGTCTCGGCGGTGACGCCGGTGACGGGCATGGTGACCGGGGTGCTGACGACCGTGGTGGCCGCGTGGCTCCCGGCGCGGCGCGCGTCCCGTGTCAGCCCGATGGCGGCGCTGCGGGAGGCGGCGTCGGCGGGGCGGGAACGGGCGGGCCGGGTGCGGGGCGTGCTGGGAATGCTGCTGTGCGGGCTCGGCGGGGTGGCGCTGGCCGCTGCGGTGGGTGCGGAGGACACGGCGGACGGGGGGATGTACCTGGCGGGCGGTGTGCTGCTGACGCTGGTGGGTGCCGTGGTCGTCGGTCCGTTGCTCGCGGGGGTGGTGGTGCGGGGGGTGGGCGCGGTGGTGCTGCGGCTGTTCGGTCCTGTGGGGCGGATGGCCGGGCGTAACGCGGTGCGCAACCCGCGGCGTACGGGTGCGACGGCCGCCGCGCTGATGATCGGCCTGGCGCTGGTCGGTGCGCTGTCGGTGATCGGCTCGTCCGTCGTCGCGTCGGCGTCGGAGCAGCTGGACCGGTCGGTGGGCGCGGACTTCATCCTGGACACGGCGACGGAGCAGCACTTCACGCCGGAGGTCGAGGCCGCGGTGGAGGGCGTTCCCGAGGTGGCGCGGGTGACGCATGTGTCGACGGTGTCGGTGGGGATCACCACGCCGGACGGTGCGGAGACGGCGGACGAGGTCGTGGCGGCCGATCCGTCGTACGCGGAGGACATGCGCGCGGAGACGGTGGCGGGGGAACTGGCCGACGCGTACGGGCGGGACGCGATGTCGGTGGGTGAGGCGTTCGCGGAGGAGCACGGCGTGCGTGTGGGGGACGAGCTGTCGGTGCGGTTCGTCGGCGGGGACACGGTGGCGCTGCGGGTGGCGGCGATCACGTCGCGGGACACGCTGCTCGACGCGTCGGCGAAGTACGTCTCGCTGGACACGGCGCGCGCGCACCTGCCGGCGGATCTGGTGCCGCTCAGTTCGGTGCTGTTCGTGTCGGCGGTGGACGGGCAGGAGGAGGCGGCGCACGCGGCACTGCGCGCGGCACTGGCGCCGTTCCCCCAGTTCAGCGTGCGCAACCAGGCGGACTACAAGGAACTGCTCCAGGATTCGATCGGGCAGATGCTGAACCTGGTGTACGCCCTGCTGGGGCTGGCGATCGTCGTGGCGGTCCTCGGCGTCGTGAACACGCTGACGCTGTCGGTCGTGGAGCGGACGCGGGAGATCGGGCTGATGCGGGCCGTGGGGCTGTCGCGGCGGCAGCTGCGGCGGATGGTGCGGCTTGAGTCGGTGGTGATCGCGCTGTTCGGCGCGCTGCTCGGCCTGGGGATCGGGCTCACCTGGGGCGTGGTGGCGCAGCGGGTGCTGGCGCCGCAGGGCTTCGGGGTGCTGGAGGTCCCGTGGGTGACGATCGGCGCGGTCTTCGCGGGCTCGGCGGTGGTGGGTCTCGCGGCGGCGCTGCTGCCCGCGTTCCGGGCGGGGCGGATGAACGTGCTGCGGGCGGTCGCGGCCGACTGACGCGCGGCCCCCGCCACGGGCCCGTTCACCCGTACGGGGGACGGGCCCGTGGCGCGCGCGGGGTCAGCGCTGCCCGCCGCCGAGGGCGCGGCTGCGGTCGTGGGCGGCTTCGAGCGCGGCGATGAGCGCGGCCCGTACGCCGTGGTTCTCCAGCTCGCGGATGGCGCTGATCGTCGTGCCGCCGGGCGAGGTGACGGCCTCGCGCAGCCGTACGGGGTGCTCGCCGCTGTCGCGGAGCATCACGGAGGCGCCGACGGCGGACTGGACGATCAGGGCGTGCGCCTTGTCGCGGGGCAGGCCGAGGAGGATGCCGGCGTCGATCATCGCCTCGACGAGGAAGTAGAAGTACGCGGGCCCGGAGCCGGACAGGGCGGTGGCGGCGTCCTGCTGGTGCTCGGGCAGGCGCATCGTCCGGCCGACGCTGCCGAAGATGTCCTCGGCCCAGGCGAGGTGCTCGGCGGTGGCGTGGGCGCCGCCGGAGATGACGGACATGGCCTCGTCCACCAGCGCCGGGGTGTTGGGCATGACGCGGACGACCGGGGTGCCGGCGGGCAGCCGGTCCTCGATGAACGCGGTGGTGACGCCCGCCGCGGCCGAGATGACGAGGCGGTCGGGCGGCAGGCCGGGGGCCAGTTCGTCCAGGAGGGCCGCCATGTCCTGCGGCTTCACGGCGAGGATCAGGATGCCGGCGCTCTTGGCGGCCGCGGCGGTGTCGGTGGTCTCGACGCCGTAGCGCTCGCGCAGGGCGGCGGCGCGTTCGGGGCGGCGGGTGGTGGCGAGGAGGTCCGCGGGAGTGCGGCCCGACCTGAGCAGGCCGCCGAGCAGGGCCTCGCCGATCTTGCCCGTGCCGAGGATGGCGATCTGCGGCGGTGCGGAGGGGCTTGTGGAAGAGGGCGTGGGGCTGCTCATGGCGTCATCCTCGCACCGACGCGGCCCCGGTTCCGGCGGCGTCCGCCTTGTGGGCGGCGACGGTGAGGCGTACGACGTAGCGCTCGGTGACCTGGCCGTCGGGGAACGCATCGGCGGCGGCGCGGCGTTCGGCGTCCAGCAGCGCGGCGGCTGCGGGGCCGGCGACGGTGAAGTAGGAGTGGGAGGCCAGATTCGCGAGGTGGGCGTCGATGGTGACGGTGCGCTGCCAGGGGACCTCGCGCGTGGAGACGGTGACGGGGAGTCCCAGGTCACGGATGACGTCCTGGGCGCGGCGGCTCATGTCGTGGCCGTGGTAGTGCGGGAGGCCCCGGCGTACGCGGTCCTCCTGGGCGGTGGCCCACGGGTCGGCGGGGTCGGAGATGTTCCACCACAGGGCGAGGGCGCCGGTGGGGCGCAGCACGCGGAGGGCTTCGGGGACGGAACGGGCGGGGTCGGTCCAGTGCCACGCCTGGGCGTAGGTGACGAGGTCGAACGAGGCGGGGGCGAACGGCAGCCGGTTGCCGTCCGCGCGGACCAGCGGGACGCCGGGGAGCGCGGCGCGGAACTGCGCGGCCATGCCGGGCCCCGGCTCGGCTGCCGTGACGCGGGCCCCGCGCCCGTGCAGCGGGCGGGTGCCGAGGCCGGTGCCCGCGCCGATGTCGAGGACGTCGGCGCCGGCCAGGGGGCGGCCGGTGAGCAGTTCGACGGCGTCGTAGAGCGCGGGCGGGTAGGTGGGGCGTGCGGCGGCGTAGTCGGCCGCGATGGTGTCGAAGGACGTGGCGTACGGGCGCAGGTCGTCCGGGAGGCCGGAGGCGGGGCGGGGTTCGGGGCGGGGCATGCCGGCCATTCTCCGGCAGGCACCGCGGCCGGTCGGGCGGTCGGGCGGTCGGGCGGTCGGGCGGTCAGTCGAGCTCGCGCATCATCCGTTCCATGGAGGAGACGGACTTGCGGGTCTCGGCCAGCTCGTCGGTGTAGCGGCGGAGGATCTCGGTGTTGTCCTCAAGCAGCTCCGCGTACTTGGCGGCGAGGCGGTGGTAGTCGTCCTCGCGGCGACCGCCGACGCGGGCGCGCCAGGCGGCGGAGACCTGCCAGACGATGACGATGAGCAGGACGAAGACGCCTATGGAACCGGCGGCGGCGGCCCATGTGCCCGCCGGGTCGCCGGCCAGGGTCACCATCGAGTCGTTCGCGGGGGTCATGCTCTTCTCGCTTTCCTGGCGGACGTGCCGGATGTCCCGGGCGTGCCGGGTGACGCGTCGCCGTCCGGCCGGGGGGCCGGGTCCTCTGGGGGAGCGGTCGGGGTGGGGAGGGTGAGGGTGCGCGCCGCCTCCGCGAGGGTGGCGGGCGTCAGTTCGTAGACGAACGGCGTGACTTCGAAGTACTTCATCGCCTTGCCGTCCGCGCCGGTCTCCGTCGTTCCGGTGACGAGTCCGGCGGCCTCCAGGCGCTGGAGGTGCATGTGGAGCAGCGGGCGGCCGATGCCGATCTCGCGGGCGAGGCGGCTGACGTAGTTCCGCCGCTCGGCGAGGGCGGCCAGGATGCGCATGCGGTGCGGGTTGTTCAGGGCGGCCAGGACGGCGAGCAGCTGGTTCCCGGTGGGCGCGGCGTCGGGCTCGTGTGCGGGGCGGACCTGCCCGTCGCCTCCGCCGCCCATGCCGTCCCGTCCCCTCTGCCCGCGCGTCCCGGTCGGTGTCGCGTGCCGTCGCGTCCGGCGGCGGCACAGCAGAAGGCTCGCAGGCGCGGCGGTGACCCGTCAATGTTTTCTGACAGGTGTCGGGGTAGGTTCCGGGACGCCTCGGGGTTTCCCCTGAGGAACGTCAGCGGCGCTTGCGGCGCTTGGGGTTGCCGGACCTGCGCACGGTGCGGCGGCGGTGGCGTTCGAGCGCGGCCTCGTGGTCCCGCCGCAGCAGCTTCTCGCCCGGCGCCTCGACGGTGCTGCGCAGCGCGTACGCCAGCAGCAGGCCGACGAAGCCGACGATCTTGATGCTGCGGAACGCCGACTCGTCCGTGGCGTTCGCGGGCCGGGGGCGCACGTAGCCGGTCCACGCGCGGGTGAACGCGATGGCGGTGCACAGCACCAGCGCCAGGATCACCAGGGAGCGCAGCCAGGACGCGGTGTCCGTGCCGGTCAGGGCCAGGACGCACAGCCACAGCAGGAGCAGGCCGAGCAGCGTCAGCACGGTCGCGGCGAGCGTCAGCAGGACGCGGCGCAGGGCGTAGCCGCCGGAGTGGTCGACCCACGTCGTGCCGTAGAACCGGATCGGGTCGGGCGCCGGCTGCCGGTCGGCGTCGGGAGCGGGGGGCCGCGCAGACTTGGACATGCGGTCGATTATGTCGGCACCGTGCGGGGCGCCCGCACCCCAGTACGCTGTCCCCCGCAACGCGGCATACCGGGGGGAGTTGCCATGACGGACGACCGGGGCAGCCGGGGTACAGCGCCGGAGCGCCTGGGCGAGTATGTGTTGGAACGGCGCCTGGGCAGCGGCGGCATGGGGGTGGTGCATCTCGCGCGCACGGTCGGCGGGCGGGCGCTGGCCGTGAAGGTGGTCAGGCCGGAGTACGCGCGCGACCCGGGTTTCCGGGCGCGTTTCCGCCGGGAGGTGGAGGCGGCGCGGCGGGTCAGCGGCGCGTTCACGGCGCCGGTGGTGGACGCGGACCCGGACGGCGACCCGCCGTGGCTGGCCACCCTGTACGTGCCGGGCGGCTCGCTGACGGACCGGATCGACAGGGACGGTCCCCTGTCGCCCGCCGAGGCGGCGCGGCTGGGGGCGCAGCTCGCGGAGGCACTGCGGGACATCCACCGCTGCGGCCTGGTCCACCGGGACCTCAAGCCGGGGAACGTGCTGCTGGCCGAGGACGGCGTGCGGCTGATCGACTTCGGCATCTCGCGGGCGCTGAGCGACAGTCACCGGCTGACAGAGGACGGGGCGGTGCTCGGCTCGCCGCCGTTCATGGCGCCGGAGCAGCTCACCGGGGGCGCCGAGGTGACGGCGGCGGCGGACGTGTTCGCGCTGGGCGCGGTGGTGGCGTACGCGGTGACGGGCCGCAGTCCGTTCGAGTCGGGCGGGGACCTGCTGGCGGCGGCGTACCGCGTGGTGCACGAGGAGCCGGACGTGGACGACGTGCCGGACGCGCTGCTCGACCTGGTGACGCGCTGCCTGGCCAAGGACCCGGCGCGGCGGCCGGACGTGCCGGAGCTGCTGCGCATGGCGGTGGCGGCGGACAGCCGGGAGCGTGCGGCGCCTGGCGGGCCCGCGTACTGGCCGGAACCGGCGGGCGGGCAGCAGCGCGTCCCGGTGCCGCTGCCGGACACGGCGCCCGGGGTGCCCGCGCGGCGCCGCAGGCGCTGGACGGCGGCGGTGGCGGCGGGCGCGGTGCTCGCGGTGGCGGGCGTCGGGGTGTGGCTGGCGGAGCCGTGGGGTGACGGGGGGAACGGCGGGGGCGGGACGGTCGCGGGTGAGGGCGAGGGGCCGTCGGGGTCGGCGTCGGCGGAGTTCCGGCCCTGGGAGAAGGACCTGCGGGATTTCGGCGTGCTCGACGCCGCCACGGGCGGCTTCTCCTGCGACGACGCCGCGTCCCGGCTGCTGTGCACCACCGGCGGTGAGCTGTCCGTCGTGCTCGACAAGAACGGCGAGGAGCGTTTCCGGCACCACGGGCCGCGCGACGCGCTGCTCGGCCCGGCCGGCATCCCGGGCGAGGACGGCGCGGTCTACACCCGTTCGGACAAGGGCCTGGTCGCGCTCGACGCGGAGGGCGCGGAGCTGTGGGAGATCGACGCGCCGCAGCTGATGGGCACCCTCCACGACCTCGGCGGCGTCCTCGCCCTCCAGAACGGCGACAGCACCCTGCGCTTCTACCGGACGGCGGACCGCGGGCAGGCCGGTCTGTGGGAGGCCCCGGGCCGCTATGTCACCGGCACCGCGGCGCACGGCGACCGGCTGCTCGTGGAGACGCGGGACGACGCGTCGGGCGGCGACCCGCAGCTGATGCTGCTCGACGCGACGGGGCAGGAGGTCTGGCCGCTGCCGGTGGCGCCGCCGCCCGAGGCGGCCGGGATGCTGGACCTGATCGGCATGGACGGCGCGACGGCGTACTTCCAGGAGCACGACCCTGAGGTGCCGGTCATCACGGCCGTCCTGGCGCTCGACGTGGGCGTCGGCGGCGGCTGGACGCGTACGGAGCTGCCGTACCCGTCCGAGCCGCGCGGCGTGCTGGGGGACGGCGTGGTGTACGTGTCGTCGATGAACGGGCAGGTCACGGCGGTGGACCCGGTGGCGGGCGAGGTGCTGTGGGACGTGGACACCGGGGTGCGGACGCCGTCGGCGCCCGCCGTGGAGGACGGGTCGCTGTACCTGTCGGACGCGGAGGGGCGGCTGTACCGGGTGGACGCGGCGGACGGCTCGGTCGCCTGGCGCGGGGAACCGCACCCCGGGTCGCCGGGCCTGGGCAGCGACGGCTGGGCGCCGGCCCCTGTGGTGACGGACGAGGGCGTGGCGTACGTGGTGACGCTGGGCAACACCTTGTACGCGACGCCGGTCGGCTGACGGTGGGCACCGCCCCGCTACGATCGTCGGCCATGATCGCGGAAGAGCCCACTGGGGCACGGCAGTTCCTCGACACCCTCGCCAGGCTGTGGGGCGAGGAGGACGACGAGTGGCGCTTCGAGGCGGTGGCGGACGGGTCGGCGCTGGTGGCGCGCACCGTCGTCGAGTACCGGTCGGCCCCGGACGCCCGGCTGGTGGCGCTCGTCGACGCGCGGGCGCTCGACGCGACGGTCACCGTGGACGACGTCGCGCGGGTCGCGGACCTCGCCGCCCGCGTGGGCGCCGCGCCGCTGGAGAAGGGCAAGCCCGCGGCGTTCGTCTGCACGCGCCGCGTGCCGTCGGCGGAGGCGGTCCAGGCTGCCTGCCTGCGGGGCGTGCGGATTCTGAGCGTGCGCGAGCTGGAAGGGGGCCGCTGGGGCTACGACCGCTCCGTGCTGTCGTCCCAGGAGTTCACGCAGCCGCGGGACGCCGCCGCGATCGGCGAGGACCGGTGGTCGTCCGTGCACGCCGATGCCGACCGCGCGGTGTTCCGTGACGCGCGAGGGGTCGCGTTCTCGTCGTTCGAGGGCCTGCGCGCCGTGCTGGAGTGGGAGGAGGAGACCGAGGTCTCCCCTGGGGGCGGCGCGTGGGGCCGGCGGCGGTTCGGGATGCCCGCCGGGACGTCGATGACGCTCCCCGGCCATCCGCCCGTGCCCGTCAGCGGCGTGACCCTGGCCTTCCACCGGGAGACCCGCGAGCTCCGCGCCACCCGGGAGGAGGGCGCCTTCCGCGAACGGCTGTCCGCCTGGCTGTGGGGCTGAAACGCCCGCAGGACGGCGGAGCGCCCGCGTACCCCCGGGGGGGCGCGGGCGCTCCGGTGCGTACGGCGTACCGGGTGTCAGCCCTCCAGCAGCGTCACGTCACGGACGGCGCCCTTGTCGGCGCTGGTCGCCATCGCCGCGTACGCCCGCAGCGCCAGGGAGACCTTGCGGTCGCGGGACTCCGGCGCGTACCGGCCGCCGAGTGCCTCGCGGCGCGCGGCCAGCTCCTCCTCGGGGACCAGCAGCTCCATGCGCCGGCTGGGGATGTCGATGCGGATCGGGTCGCCGTCGCGGACCAGCGCGATGGTGCCCCCGGCCGCCGCCTCGGGCGAGGCGTGGCCGATGGACAGGCCGGAGGTGCCGCCGGAGAAGCGGCCGTCCGTCACCAGCGCGCACTTCTTGCCGAGGCCGCGGCCCTTGAGGAACGACGTGGGGTGCAGCATCTCCTGCATGCCGGGGCCGCCGCGCGGGCCCTCGTAGCGGATGACGATGACGTCGCCCTCCTTCACGCGCTTGGTGAGGATGGCGTCCACCGCGTCCTCCTGCGAGTCCACGACGAGGGCCGGGCCCTCGAAGAGCCAGATCGACTCGTCCACGCCCGCGGTCTTCACGACCGCGCCGTCCTCGGCGAGGTTGCCGTACAGGACGGCGAGGCCGCCCTCGGCGGAGTAGGCGTGGGCCATGTCGCGGATGCAGCCGTTCGCCGCGTCGGTGTCCAGGGTGTCCCAGCGCTCGGACTGGGAGAACGCGCTGGCCGAGCGGACGCAGCCGGGCGCGGCGTGGAACAGCTCGACCGCCTCGGGCGAGGGGGAGCCGCCGCGGATGTCCCAGGTCTTCAGCCAGTCGGCCAGGGAGTCGCTGTGGACGGTGTGGACGTCCTCGTTCAGCAGCCCGCCCCGGTACATCTCGCCCAGGATCGCGGGGATACCGCCGGCGCGGTGGACGTCCTCCATGTAGTACGAGCCGTTGGGCGCGACCTTGGAGAGGCAGGGCACGCGGCGCGACAGGGCGTCGATGTCCTGGAGGCCGAAGTCCAGTCCGGCCTCCTGGGCGGCGGCCAGCAGGTGGAGGATCGTGTTGGTGGAGCCGCCCATGGCGATGTCGAGGGCCATGGCGTTCTCGAACGCGGCGCGGGAGCCGACGGCGCGGGGCAGGACGGTCGTGTCGTCCTCGTCGTAGAAGCGCCTGGCCAGCTCGACCACGGTGCGCCCGGCGTCCTCGTACAGGGCGCGGCGGGCGGTGTGGGTGGCGAGGACCGAGCCGTTGCCGGGCAGGGAGAGGCCGATGGCCTCGGTGAGGCAGTTCATCGAGTTGGCGGTGAACATGCCGGAACAGGACCCGCAGGTGGGGCAGGCGTTGTTCTCGATGCGCAGCAGGTCCTCGTCGGAGACCTTCTCGTCGGCGGCGTCGGCGATGGCGTTGATCAGGTCGAGCTTGCGGACGGTGCCGTCCACCAGCGTGGCCGTGCCGGACTCCATGGGGCCGCCGGACACGAAGACCGTCGGGATGTCGAGGCGCATCGCCGCCATCAGCATGCCGGGGGTGATCTTGTCGCAGTTGGAGATGCAGATCAGCGCGTCCGCGCAGTGCGCCTCCACCATGTACTCGACGGAGTCGGCGATCAGGTCGCGGGAGGGCAGCGAGTAGAGCATGCCGCCGTGGCCCATCGCGATGCCGTCGTCCACGGCGATGGTGTTGAACTCGCGGGGCACGCCGCCCGCCGCCTTGATCGCCTCGGACACGATCCGGCCGACCGGCTGGAGGTGCGTGTGGCCGGGCACGAACTCGGTGAAGCTGTTGGCGACCGCGATGATCGGCTTGCCGAAGTCCTCACGCGCTACGCCGGCGGCCTGGAGCAGGGCGCGGGCGCCTGCCGCGTTGCGGCCGTGGGTGACGGTGCGGGACCTCAGTGTCGCCATGGTGATCTGCTCTCCTCACGAGGCTGTGCGGCTACCCGGTCGAGGCTACGCCTTGCGCCCGCGTTCCGGGACCGCGATATCGCGATACGAGACGTGCGGCCCGTCACGCCGGGGCGTCCCCCGTGGGGTCAGGAGGTCGGGGTCAGGAGGTCGGGTCCGGTACCGGGTCGGCCGGGTGCGGGGCGAGCAGCGGCAGGAGGCGGGCGCCGGGCGGGGTCGCGGCCTGGGCGGCGAGCCGGGCCTCGCACATCTGGGCGAGGACGTCGTAGCCCTCCTTGCCCATCATCTCGACCAGTTCCGGACGGTACGTGACGTACAGCGGCTCGCTCGCCGTGTGCGCGGCGGGGGCGCCGGTGCACCACCAGTGCAGGTCGTGGCCGCCGCCGCCCCAGCCCCTGCGGTCGTACTCGCCGATGGACACGTGCAGGACCTGCTCGCCGTCCGGGAGGTCCACCCAGTCGTACGTGCGGCGCACGGGGAGCTGCCAGCACACGTCGGGCTTGGTCTCCAGGGGCTGGCGGCCCTCGGCGAGCGCCAGGGTGTGCAGCGCGCAGCCCTCGCCGCCGGGGAATCCGGGGCGGTTGAGGAAGATGCAGGCGCCCTCGAAGCGGCGGGTGCGCAGCTCGCCGTCCTCGTCGGGCTCGGTCCAGCCGTCGGGGCCCTTGGCCTCGTCGTGGAACTGCCAGGTCTCCGGGGTGAGGCGCTCGGCATGCCCGGCGACGCGGCGTTCGTCGTCCTCGTCGGAGAAGTGCGCGCCGAGGGAGCAGCAGCCGTCGCCGGCGCGGCCCGCCTGGATGCCCTGGCAGCCGCGGCCGAAGACGCAGTTCCAGCGGGACGTGAGCCAGGTGAGGTCGCAGCGGAACACCTGCTCGGCGTCGGCGGGGTCGGGGAACTCGACCCACGCCCTGGCGTGGTCGAGCGCGACCTCCTCGCCCGCCGCGCGCCGCCGCGCGCCGTCGAGCTGCTTGTGCGCCTTGCCCGGCTTCGCCCTCTTCGTCTTCGCCACACGGCCAGAGTAGTGGGGCGGTAGCGTTGACCGTCATGAGACTCGGTGTTCTCGACGTCGGTTCGAACACAGTTCACCTGCTGGTGGTGGACGCGCACCCAGGGGCGCGTCCCCTGCCCGCGTACTCCCACAAGACCGAGCTGCGGCTCGCCGAACTGCTTGACGGACACGGCGCGATCGGCCCGGACGGGGTGGACCGGCTGGTGGCCACGGTGCGCGAGGCCCTCGTGGTTGCGGAGGACCAGGGCGTGGCGGACCTGCTGCCGTTCGCCACCTCGGCGGTGCGGGAGGCGGCCAACGCGGACGAGGTGCTGCGGCGGGTGGTCCTGGAGACGGGCGTCGATCTGCGGGTGGTGTCCGGTCCCGACGAGGCGCGGCTGACGTTCCTGGCGGCGCGGCGGTGGCTGGGCTGGTCGTCGGGGCGGCTGCTGATGTTCGACATCGGCGGCGGGTCCCTGGAGATCGCCTTCGGGGTGGACGAGGAGCCGGACGCGGCGGTGTCGCTGCCGCTGGGCGCGGGGCGGCTGACGGCGGCGCGGCTGCCGGGCGATCCGCCGGACCCGGCGGACGTACGGGCGCTGCGGCGGGACGTGCGGTCGCAGGTCGCGGACGTGGTGCGGGACTTCACGCGGCTGGGGCGTCCCGACCGGGTGGTGGGGACGTCGAAGACGTTCAAGCAGCTCGCGCGGATGGCGGGCGCGGCGCGGTCGGCCGACGGGCTGTACGTGCGGCGGGAGCTGAGCCGTTCCGACCTGCGGACGTGGCAGCAGAAGCTGGCGGGGATGCCGGTGCGGGAACGACTGCTGCTGCCGGGGGTGTCGGAGGGGCGTGCGCGTCAGCTGCTGGCGGGGGCGCTGGTCGCGGAGGCGGCGATGGACCTGTTCGGGGTGGAGGTGCTTGAGGTCTGCCCGTGGGCGCTGCGGGAGGGCGTGATCCTGCGGCAGCTGGACGGGATGCGGTCGGCCTGACGCGGCGGGTGCGCGTCAGGCCGGGAGGGGCGCGCGCGGGTCAGGCGGTGCGGCGGCGCAAGGTCGCGGCGCCCAGGCCGAGCAGTCCGATGGCGTAGGCGGCGACGATGACGATGTCACGCCAGTAGTCACCGGTCAGGTCGGTGTGGCGCAGCACCTGCTCCATGCCGTCCACCGAGTAGGACATCGGCAGGACGTTGGAGGCGTACTCCAGCACGGGCTGCATGGTGTCGCGGGGTGCGAAGAGGCCGCACAGCAGGATCTGCGGGAAGATCATGGCGGGCATGAACTGCACAGCCTGGAACTCCGATGCGGCGAAGGCGGAGACGAACAGGCCCAGTGCCGTGCCCAGCAGCGCGTTGAGCAGGGCGACGAGCAGCAGGAACCACGGTGAGCCCGCGACGTCCAGGTCCAGGAACCACAGGGCGACGCCGGTGGCGACCCCCGCCTGCACGACGGCGAACGCGCCGAACGCCAGCGCGTAACCGGCGATCAGGTCGCCCTTGCCCAGCGGCATGGTCAGCAGCCGCTCCAGCGTGCCGGAGGTGCGTTCGCGCAGGGTGGCGATGGACGTCACCAGGAACATCGTGACCATCGGGAAGATGCCGAGCAGGGAACTGCCGATGCGGTCGAAGGCGGCGCGGTCGGCGTCGAAGACGTAGAAGAGGATCACCAGCAGCAGCACCGGGACCAGGATCAGCAGCGCGATGGTGCGGGGGTCGTGGCGCAGCTGGCGCAGGACGCGGTGGGCAGTGGCGAGCGTACGGGCGGCGTTCATCGGGCGTCGTTCCCCTCTGCGGTGTCGTCGGCGTCCTCCGCGTCGGCGACGAGGCGCAGGAACGCGTCCTCCACCGTTCCGGCGCCGGTGCGCTCGCGCAGTTCCGCCGGGCTGCCCTCGGCGAGCAGGCGGCCCTCGCGCAGCAGCAGGAGCCGGTCGCAGCGGTCGGCCTCGTCCATCACGTGCGACGAGATGAGCAACGTCGCCCCGCGCTCGGCGGCGAGGCGGTGGAAGAGGTCCCACAGGCTGCGGCGCAGCACGGGATCGAGGCCGACGGTCGGCTCGTCCAGGACCAGCAGGTCCGGGGTGCCGAGCAGCGCGACGGCGAGGGAGACACGGGAGCGCTGGCCGCCGGAGAGCACGCCGGTGAGGGCGTCGGTGTGGCGGGTGAGGTCCACGTCCGCGAGCGTCCGCTCCACGCGGTCGCGCCGCTCGGGGCGCGGGATGCCCAGCACGGCGGCGTAGTAGTCGAGGTTCTGGCGGACGGTGAGGTCGCGGTAGACGGACGGCGCCTGGGTGACGTAGCCGATGCGGTGGCGCAGGGCCGGGGCGCCGGCCGGGCTGCCGAGGACGGTCAGCTCGCCCGTGACCTTGGCCTGGGCGCCGACGACGGCGCGCATCAGCGTCGTCTTCCCGCAGCCGGAGGGGCCGAGGAGCCCGGTGACGGTCCCGGCGGTGACGGCGAAGTCGATCCCTTTGAGCACCCGCGCGGTGCCGCGGCGCACGGCGAGGCCGCGGGCACGGACGGCGGGCCCGTCCGGCGCTCCGCCCGTCGGCTGTTTATTCATCATGCGTTTAATTAATCACCCTGAGCGGCCGCCGTCAAGCCGCCGGACGCCCGCTCCCGGCCGGACCGCCGCACGGCCCCGTACGCTTGGCGGCGTGGTCCCACAGGTACGCGTCCCGGCCGCGAAGGTCGCGCTCTCCACCGCCTCGGTGTATCCGGAGAACACCGAGGCGGCGTTCGAGATAGCCGGGCGGCTCGGCTACGACGGGGTCGAGGTCATGGTCTGGACCGACCCGGTGAGCCAGGACGTCGAGGCGCTGCGGCGCCTGTCCGACCTGCACGGCGTCCCCATCCTGGCCGTGCACGCCCCCTGCCTGCTGGTCACCCAGCGCGTGTGGACCACCGACCCGTGGCGGAAGCTCACGACGGCGCGCGCCGCGGCCGAACGGCTCGGCGCCTCCACCGTGGTCGTGCACCCGCCGTTCCGCTGGCAGCGCTCGTACGTCCGGGACTTCGTCACCGGCATGCACCGCATCGCGGAGGAGACGGACATCACGTTCGCCGTCGAGAACATGTATCCCTGGCGCTACCGCGACCGCGAACTCCAGGCCTACGCCCCCGGCTGGGACCCCACGGACGACGACTTCCCCACCTACACCCTCGACCTGTCCCACACCGCCACCTCGCGCTCCGACGCGCTGGCCATGGCGGCCCGGATGGGCGACCGCCTCGGGCACGTCCACATCGCCGACGGCACCGGCTCCGGCAAGGACGAACACCTGGTGCCGGGGCGCGGCTCGCAGCCGTGCGCGGAACTGCTCGAAGGCCTGGCCACCGCCGGGTACGGCGGCCATGTCGTCGCCGAGATCAACACCCGGCGCGCCGCCTCGTCCGCGCAGCGCGAGGCGGACCTCGCGGAGGCGCTGGCGTTCATCCGGCTGCACCTCGCCGCCCCGGCGGGCAGCGTCCCGCGCGAGACACGGCCGTGACCGCACCGGCGGGCGGCACGCCGGGCGGGGAGCGGCGGCGCGGCCCCGGCAGGCCGCCGCGCAGCCGCGACGGGGACGAGGCGCCCGGGACGCGGGAACGCATCCTGACGTCGGCGCGCGCCGAGTTCGGCGAGCGGGGGTACGACCGGGCGTCGATCCGCGCCATCGCGCGCGGCGCGGAGGTCAACCCGGCGCTCGTGCACCACTACTTCGGCACCAAGGAAGGCGTCTTCGCCGCCGCCGTGGCCGCCGCCGCGCGGCCCGCGGCACAGGCGCTGCCGGACGGGGCGGGCTTCCCCGCGGCGGAGTTCGGGGTGCGCTTCACGCGGCTGTTCTTCGGGATCTGGGAGGACGAGGCGACGCGGACGCCGCTGCTCGCGGTGGTGCGTTCCGCGCTGGACAACGAGGCAGCCGCCCGCATCTTCCAGCGTTTCGTGCGCGACGAACTGCTGTCCCGGGTGGCCGGGGGGCTGGACGCGCCGGACGCCGAGATGCGCGCCGAGCTGGCGGCCGGGCAGCTGATCGGCGTGGTGCTGATGCGGTACGCGCTGCGGATCGAGCCGCTGGCGAGCGCGGACGCCGGAGAGCTGGTCGCGCGGCTGGCGCCCGTGGTGCAGCACCACCTCACCGGCACCCCCGGCACGATGCCCGCCTGACGCGTACCGGCCGCGGCAGCATCCGGCGGCCTGCCGGGCCGGGGGCCCGCAGCTCCACTCCGTCCACCACCGGGAACGGCCCGCGCTCCGCCGGCGGACCGGACGCGTCCGCAGCCGTCCAGGCCGACGAGGTGGCGTCCGTCGTCGCGCACCGGGACAGACGGGGCGGACGGCGCCGGCTCGTCCCCGCGGAGGGTGAGACGGCGCCCGGCGGTGGCAGGGCGCGCGCCGACGCCCGTGGCCTCGCGGGTCAGACGGGATCGGGCTCCGGGTCGGGGGACGCCGTGCCGGTCGGGGTGGGCTCCGCCGGTTCCTCCGGTTCGGTGGGCTGCGGCTGGCTCGGGGAGGGGCCCGGCTCCGGGGCGCCGCCGCCCTCGACCGTGATGACCGCGGCGGCCGGTTCCACCGTGATGCGCCCGCGCCACGGCCCGGCCGGTTCACGCGCGGGATCGACCGTCACCTCGACGACCTCGCTCTCTCCCGGCCGCAGCGTCCCCGACGTGCGGCTCGGCAACAGCCAGTCGGCGTCGGAGGTGAGGGTCCACGTGACCGGCTCGCCGCCCGACGCGGTGAGCGTGATGCGCGTGCCCTCTCCCGTGGGGGCGGCCTCCGCGGTGATCCGCCCGGGGTCCGCGTCGCCCTCCCCCGGCGTCCCCTCACTGTCCGCCGCGTCCTGGCCGGTGTCCGGCTCGGCCGACGGATCGTCACCGTCCTGCGCCGTCGCCCTGTCGTCACCGCCCGTACGGTCACGCCCGTCGCCCGCCGCACCGTCCTCCACCGTGCCCCCGCCGCCGACGCCGCCGTACCGCAACTCCCCACCGCCACCTGCCCCGGCGAGCACGCCGTCCTGCGCCGTCGCCGCCGCGTCCTCGCCCCGCGCCCGTTCCTCCGCCGGCGCGCCCCCCTCGTACGCCGCCCACAGCGCCAGCACCGGCGCGGCCACCACGGCGGCGACGACCGTGGTCGTCAGGGCACGTCCGCGCAGCTTCTCGCGGCGCGCGGCGCGCTCCTTCTCGTCCACGGGGAAACCGGCGCGGTCATAGCGCGGCGTGTGCTGGGCGCGCGCCCTGCGGATCGCCAGGCGGGCCGCCTCGACCGCCGCGCGCGGGGCGGGCAGGACGACGAGCCGCGTCTGCGCGGCGGGCCTGCCGCCCGGCCAGGAGACGGCGGCCATGGCGCGCTGGGCCACGAGGCGGCAGGCGGGGCAGTCGTCCACGTGCCGGATCAGTTCGCGGCGCATGCCGGAGCCGAGGAGGAGCCCCCGGTCGTCACCGGCGAGGGCGGCGGTGGCCGGGCAGCCCGCCGACTCCAGGGCGGCGAGGGCGGCGCGGGTGCGTTCGACCTCGCGGGCGCCGGTGGTGACGAGGGTGTGCGCGGCGCTCTCGGACAGGCGCAGGACGCGGGCGACGTCCCGCACGGGCAGCTGGTGGCGGACGGCCAGTTCCAGCGCCTCGTGCTGCGGCTGGGTCGTCCCGGCGGCCTCCGGCCAGGAGAGCGCGGCGAGTTCGCGGCGGCGGCGCCTGGCCTCGGTGTCGTCGCCCACGACGTGGGGGGCTTCCGGGCGGGTGTCGGCCGTGGTGCCGCGGCGGGTGGAGAGGCGGCGGAGGCAGGACCAGCGTGCGAGCGCGTAGAGCCAGGGCCGCAGGAGGGCGGGCGCGGTGGGGCGGCGGCCGCGTCCGTCCTGCCGCTCGGCCAGGGCGAGGGCCTCGCCGAGTGCGGCGGTCGCGGCGTCGTGCTCGCCCAGGATGGACAGGCAGTACGTGAACAGTCCGTCGAGGTGCGCGTCGTCGTACGCCGTGCCGGGCGGGGCGGGGACCGGCTCCGGTGCGCCGGGGCCGGTGGGGTCGGCTGGGGCGGTGGGGTCGGTGCGGGGTGTCGTGTGCGGCGCCCGGTCGCGGCTGCTGGTCCTCACCCGGCGACCGTAGGCGCCCGGCGGGGGCGGGACGGGCCCTGAGCGGGGAGGTTCCCTCAAACGGGTGACTGCCTGGGCCGGTACGGACGGCGGGGCTGTCAGTGGGCGGCTGTAGCGTTCCGGTCATGGCTCGTAAAGCTGATCGTCCCGCCTACCGGTGCACGGAATGCGGCTGGTCCACCGCGAAGTGGCTCGGCCGCTGCCCCGAGTGCCACGCGTGGGGCACGGTCGAGGAGGTCGGCGCGGCACCGGCCGTGCGGACGGCCGCCGTGACCCGCGTGGCCACGCCCGCCGTGCCGATCGGCCAGGTGAGCGGCCTCCAGATGGCGGCGCGCAGCACGGGGGTGCCCGAGCTGGACCGGGTGCTCGGCGGCGGTCTCGTGCCGGGGGCGGTGGTGCTGCTCGCGGGCGAGCCGGGCGTGGGGAAGTCCACGCTGCTGCTGGACGTGGCGGCCAAGGCGGCGTCGGCGGACCACCGGACGCTGTATGTGACGGGCGAGGAGTCGGCCGGCCAGGTGCGGATGCGGGCGGACCGCATCGGGGCGCTGCACGACCACCTCTACCTCGCGGCCGAGACGGACCTCGGCTCGGTCCTCGGGCAGTTGGACGCGGTGAAGCCGGGGCTGCTGATCCTCGACTCGGTGCAGACCATCGCCTCGGCGGAGGTGGACGGGGCTCCCGGCGGCATGGCGCAGGTGCGCGAGGTGGCGGGGGCGGTGATCCGGGCGTCGAAGGAGCGCGGCATGTCCACGCTGCTCGTCGGGCACGTCACGAAGGACGGCGCGATCGCGGGCCCGCGGCTGCTGGAGCACCTGGTGGACGTGGTGCTGAACTTCGAGGGTGACCGGCACGCGCGGCTGCGGCTGGTGCGCGGCGTGAAGAACCGGTACGGCGCGACCGACGAGGTCGGCTGCTTCGAGCTGCACGACAGGGGCATCACCTCGCTCGCCGACCCGTCGGGGCTCTTCCTGACGCGGCGCGACGAGCCGGTCCCCGGCACGTGCCTGACCGTGACGCTTGAGGGGCGCCGCCCGCTGGTCGCCGAGGTGCAGTCGCTGACCGTGGCCAGCCAGATCCCGTCACCGCGCCGTACGACGTCGGGTCTGGAGACGTCCCGGGTGTCGATGATGCTGGCGGTGCTGGAGCAGCGGGGGCAGATCTCGGCGCTGGGGAAGAACGACATCTACACGGCGACGGTCGGCGGCGTCCGCCTGTCGGAGCCCGCCGCCGACCTGGCGGTGGCGCTGGCGCTGGCCAGCGCGGCGAGCGACACCCCGCTGCCGAAGAACCTGGTGGCGATCGGCGAGGTGGGGCTCGCGGGCGAGGTGCGGCGGGTGACGGGCGTGCAGCGGCGGCTGGCGGAGGCGTCGCGGCTCGGTTTCACGCACGCGCTGGTCCCGGCGGACTCGGGGGAACGGCCGCCGGGGATGCGGGTCCTGGAGGTCGCCGACATAGGGGAGGCCCTGCGCGTACTGCCCGGCGGCAGGGAGCGGCGGAGGGCGGAGTCCGGCGGGCGCGAGGAGGCGCGCCGGTAGACTCGTGCGCACTAAGCGCAGATTCGTCCCCCGGAGGAACGCATGGCAGCCAGCGACCGGCCGGCGAGCACCGGCAGGCCGGGTGGTGCCCCCGGGGGTGACACCCCGTTGCGCGCGGCGCTGAGCGCGGTGGCGCCCGGCACCCCGCTGCGGGACGGTCTGGAGCGCATCCTGCGGGGCAACACGGGCGGGCTGATCGTGCTGGGCATCGACCGCACGGTCGAGTCCCTGTGTACGGGCGGCTTCGTGCTGGACGTCGAGTTCACGGCGACGCGGCTGCGCGAGCTGTGCAAGCTGGACGGCGCGGTCGTCGTGGACCGGGACATCTCCCGCATCGTGCGGGCGGGCGTGCAGCTGGTGCCCGACCCGAGCATCCCCACGGAGGAGACGGGCACGCGGCACCGCACGGCGCAGCGGGTGTCCATCCAGACGGGCTTCCCCGTCGTCTCGGTCAGCCAGTCGATGCGGCTGGTGGCGCTCTACCTGGACGGCCAGCGCCGCGTGCTGGAGGACTCGGGCGCGATCCTGTCCCGGGCCAACCAGGCGCTCGCCACGCTGGAGCGGTACAAGCTGCGGCTCGACGAGGTGACGGGCACCCTGTCCGCGCTGGAGATCGAGGACCTGGTGACGGTCCGCGACGTCGCGGCGGTCGCGCAGCGCCTGGAGATGGTCCGCCGGATCGCGGCCGAGATCGCCGAGTACGTCGTGGAACTGGGCACGGACGGCAGGCTGCTGTCGCTCCAGCTGGACGAGCTGATCGCGGGCGTCGAGCCGGAACGGCAGCTGCTCGTCCGCGACTACCTCCCCGACGGGGGCGGCAAGCGGTCCAGGAAGGTCGGCACGGCGCTGGCCGAGCTGGACTCGCTCGACCGCGTCGAGCTGCTGGAGCTGGCGGCGGTCGGCCGCGTGCTGGGCGCGGGCTCGGCGCCGGAGGCGCTGGACGCGGCGGTCTCGCCGCGCGGCTTCCGGCTGCTGGCGAAGATCCCCCGGCTCCCCGGCCTGGTGATCGACCGGCTGGTGGACCACTTCGGGACGCTCCAGAAGCTGCTGGCCGCGAGCGTGGACGACCTCCAGGCGGTGGACGGCGTCGGCGAGACGCGCGCCCGCTCCGTACGCGAGGGCCTGTCCCGCCTGGCGGAGTCGTCCATCCTGGAACGCTACGTCTGACGCGCACGGGTGCGCGCCGACGCTCACGGCGTTCGCCCGGAACGCGTCGTCACCCGCCCCGCCAGGACATCGGGCGGAGCCGCGCCGGCCGTCATCCGCCGCCCGGTCGGTGCCCGGCGCCGACGGCGGCCGGGTGACGCCGAGCCGCCGTCCGTCGGCACGGCATCGGGAAGAGGGCTGTGCGGGCGCGCGTGAGGGAGCTCCCGCCGACCGTGCGCCCAGGGCGCCGGGTTCCCCTGCGACGCCCGCCGGGGCCGGTGTCAGGGCTTGCCGGGGCGTTCCCTGGGGCCGCCCTGGAGTGCCGCCGGGTGCCGCAGTGTCATGCCGGGCACCGGGGACATGCCGAGCCGGTCGTAGTACGGCTGGAGAGGCGCGTCGCACAGCAGGTCCACCGAGTAGAACCGCTCGCTGCCCTCCAGCACACGCCGCATCAGCTCCGTGCCGATGCCGCGCCCCTGCCAGGCGGGCAGCACTTCGAGCCACGGGATCGAGGCCGTCAGCACGCCGTCGCTGATCATGGTGACGAAGCCGACCACGCGGCCCGCCGCCCGGTCGACGGCGACCACCGCCCGGTAGCTGCCGCGCAGCACCGCCAGGTGCTGGGCCGGGGAGGCGGCGCGCGGCCACCCCTGGAAGAAGCCGGCGAGCATGTCCTCGGCGACCTCGGTCATGTCGTCGGTGTAGCGGAGCACGTCCCTACCGCTTCCCTCCCGCACGCCCGCTCAGTCCTCGTCGAGGCGGAACGACGTCTGTGCGACGGGGAAGCCGGCCAGTTCGGCCTCGGCGAGGTACGTGCCGGGCGCGGCGGCCGGGCCGGGGCCCGCGTCGCAGTCGGTGACGGACGCCCGCCGGTCCCAGGCCAGGGTGTGGGAGCTGGTGCCGCCGGCCGTGACGCCCACCGGGATCGCGCCCTCGTTGTCCGGGCACTCGGCGGACGACCAGATCCGCTCGTCGTCCACGTCGGCGAGGGTGACGGTCAGCGCCTGGACGCCGAAGTCGACGCGGCAGGGGGCGTCGCCGTCGTTGTGGACGCTGAGGCGCAGCACGGGGTGCCGGCCCTGGGGGTACTCGTTGGCGTCGCTGCGCAGCGAGAGCGTGACGTCCGCGGGGCGGCAGGCCGGGAGCCCGGCGGCGGTGATGTCGCCCTGCCCGTCGCCGTCGCCGCCGCCGCCCGTGCCGCCGTCCGGGGAGCCGCCGTCGCCGCCCCCGCCGTCCTCGCCGTTCGCCGCGTCACCGTCCGACGAGCCCGCGCCGCCGTCCGCGTTCCCGGCGTCCGGCCCGCCGTCCGTGCCGTCCGTGCCGTCCGTGCCGCCCGACGCCTCGTCACGGCCGCCGGGCCGCTCGTCGATCAGCGACTCGGACGGCGTGGGCCCCGGCGTGATGGACTCGGCGGGCCCGTCGCCGTCTCCGGCGGCCTCAGGACCCCCGCCGCCGCCCCACGGCCGCAGCGCCCACAGCACCAGCAGGGCGACGACGGCGACGAGCAACATGACAACTGCCCTGCGCCGCCAGTAGATGGAGGACGGCAGAGGCCCGACCGGAGTGCGCAGAGATCCCACGCGGAAACCTTACGAGACATCGGTCACGCCCGATCGCCCCACCCTCGCCTCCGGGCTGCACCGAGACGCGCGGCGCGGGCCGCTTTGTGCCGTGCCCCCGGCATGCCAGGATCGCCTTGCCATGACTGCGACGACAGCGACGACAGCGACGACGACAGCGACGACGGCCGGCTCCGGCCACACGGCCCTGCACTCCCCGGTCATCGACTGGTTCGACAACCACGCCCGCGACCTGCCCTGGCGCCGCCCCGAGGCGGGCGCCTGGGGGGTCATGGTCAGCGAGTTCATGCTCCAGCAGACGCCCGTCAGCCGCGTGCTGCCGGTCTATGAGGAATGGCTGAAACGCTGGCCGCGCCCCGCCGACCTGGCGGCCGAGGCCCCCGGCGAGGCGGTACGCGCCTGGGGCCGGCTCGGCTACCCGCGCCGTGCCCTGCGGCTGCACAGCGCCGCCGCCGCCATAGCGGAACGGCACGGCGGCGAGGTGCCCACCGACCACCACCAGCTCCTCGCGCTGCCCGGCGTCGGCGAGTACACCGCCGCCGCCGTCGCCTCGTTCGCCTACGGCCAGCGGCACGCCGTGCTCGACACGAACGTGCGGCGGGTCTTCGCGCGGGCCGTCACCGGCACGCAGTACCCGCCGAACGCCACGACGGCCGCCGAACGCAAGCTCGCCCGCATGCTGCTGCCCGAGGAGGCCGCGACGGCCGCCCGCTGGGCCGCCGCGACGATGGAGCTGGGCGCCCTGCTGTGCACCGCCCGCGCCCCCGAGTGCGGCCGCTGCCCGATCGCGGACCTGTGCGCGTGGCGTACGGCCGGTTCCCCCGCGCACGAGGGCCCGCCACGGCGCACCCAGACGTACGCGGGCACCGACCGGCAGGTACGCGGGAAGCTGCTCGCGGTGCTGCGGGAGGCGGTCGGGCCCGTCCCCAGGCCGCTGCTCGACCGGGTGTGGCACGAGCCGGAGCAGCGCAACCGCGCCCTGGCCGGGCTGCTGTCGGACGGCCTCGTCGAGCGTCTGCCGGACGGGCGCTACCGGCTGCCGGGCGCCGACTGAGGCCCCGCGCCCGGTTCCTCAGCGGCGGCCGAGCGTGGGCCGGGCGGTGTCCCGGCCCACGCGGGGCAGGACGGTCCTGGCGTCGGCGCCGCCCGCCCACAGCCCGATCAGATACGCGGACGCCGCCTCGGCGAGCCCGGCGCGGTCGAGTCCGCCGCCCGCGACCGGGGTGGCGCCGAGGTCGGTGACGAGCCGCCCGGCGGCCGCCAGCGCCCCCGGGTCGTCGCCGGACAGCGGGACGCCGAGTGGCGCGCCGTCGAAGACCGGCGGTTCCGCGGCCGCCCACACGGCGGCGGGGGCGAACGTGAAGGCCTTGACGACGTGGGCGCCCGGTGCGGCGGCGGCGATCCGTTCCGCCATCGAGGGGCCGCCCGCCGTGGACAGCGTGAGCGTGCCGGGGACGAGCGGGACCGTGCAGTCGACGACGGTGCGTCCGGCCAGCGCGCCGTCGCCCGCGCCGATCGTGGCGAGGACGCCGAGGGCGGCGTGGTCGGGGACGGCGACCAGGACGGCGTCTGTGCCGTGCGCCGCCGCGTCGGCGAAGCCGCGGCCCGTACGCCCGGGATCGCGTCCGCTGGTCAGCACGTCGTGTCCGGCGGCGGTCCAGCGGGCGGCGAGGGCGGTGCCGAGTCCGCCGGAGCCGAGTATGCCGATGCGCATGGGGTGTTCCTCTTCTCGCACGGTGGGTGGGCGGGCGGCCGTCGCACGGCCCGCCGGGACCGACGGTAGAGAATCCGATGGGCACCGTTCGGTGTCCGACGGACAGGAGGGACGGACCGTGCCGGACTTCATCGCCGACTGCCGCGCCCGGGTCGGCTTCGACCTGCTGGCGAACACCTGGAACGGCGTGCTGCTGTGGGCCCTGCGCGACGGCCCCTGCCGCCCGTACGCGCTGCGGCGCCGCGTCGGGGGCATCAGCCCCAAGGTGCTGAACGAGACGCTGCGCCGTCTTGAGGCGCACGGCCTGGTGACGCACCGGCGCTACCGCGAGGCGCCGCCCCGCGTCGAGTACGAGCTGACGGCGCTGGGCCGCACGCTGCTCGGCCCGCTGGAGGCGGTCGGCGACTGGGCGGCCGAGCACGGCGACGCGGTGGTGGCGGCGCGGGAGCGGGCGCGCGGGGGGCGGCTCCGGCGCGAGGGCTGAGCGCGGGCGCTGCCCGTCACAGCTGGAACGACACCGTCTTGCCCTGGCCCGGCGTGTGGCTGCACACCTCCCAGCGGCGGGCGCAGCGCGTCAGCAGGAGCAGGCCGCGGCCGTGTTCGTCCTCGTCGGCGGGGGCGCGGTCCGGCGGGTCGAGGGTGCCGGGGGCGCGGTCGTGGACGATGACCTGGAGGTTGCCCTCCTGGGACCAGCAGACCTGGACGTCCACCGGCGGCGGGGTGGGGCAGTGCAGCGAGGCCTTGACCGCGTTGCTGACCACCTCGGAGGTCAACAGGACGGCGGTGTCGATCAGTTCGCCGTTGCGGGGGACCGTCGTGTCGAGGGCGGTCCGCATGGCCTGGCGCACGTTGCGCACCCAGGCGGGGTGGGCCGGGAAGCGCAGAGCGAAATCGGCGTTCCCGGAGCGTTCGGGGACGAGGCACATGGCCGTGCTCCTCTCGTGCTCGGTGGGTCCGATGTCTTACGGGTTCCTTTTCCACGGCGGCTCAATCAGGGAGGAGCGGCCAAACGTGAATTTCACACGGAAGCCAGGCAGTTCGGGAGGAACGTTCGTTCCCCGGGTCGTGCGCCCGGCGCGATCTGCTTGCGGCAGACGGGACTTCCGGCGCGGGCGGCGCCGTGCCTGCCGTCGGCCCATGAACGCGACGCAGCCCCCGCTCCCCGAGGCCGTCACCGGCCGCACCGTACTCCGGCGGGCCCGCGCCGCTGATCGGCACCTGGCACATGATGGACGCGCCGGCCACGGAGACGGCCTTCGCCGCCGCGCTGCCGCTGCGCGGGGTGCCCGCCTGGCGGGTGCGCCTCGGCATGTCGTGGTGCGGCGCGCGCACTGCCGGGCGGGAACGGGGAGGTGGTGGAACGGGCGCGCCGCGACACCGTGCGTGCCTACCTGGAACCGGTGGTCTGCCAGGCCGTGGCCGGCGAACGGGGTGGGCGCCGCGGTGCGGCACCACGCCCCGGTGCGGCGCGCGTCCTAACCCAGCAGGTCGCCCGCGTACCGTTCCACCGAGCGGCGGTAGCGCGGCAGGTGCCGTGAGAGCGCGGCCAGCAGCAGGGAGACCGCTTCGCGCTCCCGGCCCGCGTCGGTCAGGGACAGGGCGAGGAACGCCGCCAGCGCGTCGTCCAGGTCGTCCGAGGCGACGGCGCGCTCGGCCCGCAGGAGGGAGACACTCTCCTCGGACCGGCCGAGGTTCCGCAGCGTGCTCGCGAGCTGGATGACGGCCTGCCGCCGCCGCGGCCCCGCCAGCCCCGCGGCCAGCGCGCGCCGGTAGAGGTGCGCGGCCTCGGACTCCTGGTCGGTCGCGTCCAGCGCGGACGCCAGCTCGAAGAGCCCGGCGGGGTCCTCGGGGGGCCGTTCGGCGACCAGTTCCTTCATCGCCGCCCGGAAGGCGGCCTCGTCCCGGGAGTCGAACTCGTCCCACAACCGTGCGACACGCCGCTCCCAGTCATCGTCGGTCGTGATCATCGCAGCATCCTCGCAGCTCTCCGACGGAGTGTCACCGGCCGATACCCCGGAAGTGGCAGTCCGCCAGATGGTCGTTGACCAGACCGCAGGCCTGCATGAGGGCGTGGGCGGTGGTCGGACCGACGAAACGGAAGCCATGTTTCCGCAGCGCCACGGACAGCGCGGTGGACTCGGGGGTGATGGCCAGGACGTCGCCGTTGCCGCGCGGCGCGGGACGCTCGGCGGGGTCGGGCGCGTGCGACCAGATCAGCTCCGTCAGGTCGCCGTCGGCCCATCCGGCGGCGATCCGCGCGTTGGAGACCGTCGCCTCGATCTTCTGCCGGTTGCGGATGATGCCGGGGTCCTGGAGCAGCCGGGTGACGTCCTCCTCGGTGAACGCGGCGATCCGCCCCATGTCGAAGTCGGCGAACGCCGCCCGGAAGCCGTCCCGGCGGCGCAGGATCGTCAGCCAGGACAGGCCGGACTGGAACGCTTCGAGCGACATCCGTTCGAACAGCGCCCGGTCGCCCCTGACCGGAACCCCCCATTCCGTGTCGTGGTACTCCCGGTAGTCGTCCGGCGCGATCCCCCAAGGGCAGCGGAGCAGCCCGTCCTCACCCGCCGCCGCCAGTGTTTCGTCCATGCCGTGCAGTCTGCCCGAGAGCACTGACAATTCCGCACCGGCGACCCCGCACGGACGGCACCGCGCGGCTCAGCCGGTCTCCGACCCGCTCGACGGCACCTCGCGGAAGTACAGCGCCCCGCACGTGTGGCACTCCAGCTCGTCCGTGTGCCCCCACTCGCGCTCGGGCAGCGTCCGCGCGCCGGCGGACAGCTCGCGCCCGCACAGGGCGGTGGTGGCGTCCCCGTCGCCGCGGACCATGTGCCAGGTCTTCACGTCGGGCTCGCGGTCCTCGCCGCGCGTCTCCTCGACGTACTCGGCGCGCATCGTGTGCCGCACACCGCACCTCCCACTCCTCCGCCGGGCGCTCCTCCCCCCATCGTGGGCCGGTTCCCGCCGCTCGGCGATCCGGGCGAGCCGATCGGGGACGAGGCGTCCGTAATCCGCCAGCGCCGGCCCTGGGCCCGCCCGGATGCTGGGCCGCATGCACGAAACGTCCCTCTCCGCACCGCCCGCCCAGGACGCCGCGCACCGGCCGATCGACCCGGCGATCCTCTACTTCGGCACGCCCGTCGTGCTCCTGTCCACGCGGAACGAGGACGGCACGCCCAACCTGGCACCGTTCTCGTCCGTCTTCTGGCTCGGCCGCCGGGCCGTCCTCGGCATCGGCGCCCGCTCGGCGACCGCCCGGAACCTGCTGCGCACCGGCGAGTGCGTCCTCAACCTGCCGTCGGACGACCTCGCGTCCGCCGTGGACCGCCTGGCGCTGACGACGGCCGCCGACCCCGTGCCGCCCACGAAGGCACGGCGCGGCTACCGGCACGTGCGGGACAAGTTCGGGCGCGCCGGCCTCGGCGCCACGCCGTCCGAGACGGTGGCGCCGCCGCGCGTGACGGAGTGCCCGGTCCACATGGAGGCGGTCGTACGCGCCGCGCACCCGGTGGCGGAGGACGACCCGGCGGCGCGCGGCGGGGTGATCGCGTTCGAGGCCGAGGTGACGCGCGTCCATGTGACCGACGCGCTCCGGCTGCCGGGGACGGCCGACCGGATCGACCCGGACGCCTGGCGGCCGCTGATCATGAGCTTCCAGCAGTTCTACGGTCTCGGCCCGCGCCTGCGGCCGTCCGCGCTGGCCACGATCGACGAGGAGCTGTACCTCTGAACGGGCCGCGCCCCCCACAGCCGGAGCCGTGGGGGGGCGCGGTCGCCGTTCAGGACGTACGGGCCGGAGCCGTCACTCCTTGGCCAGGTTCGGGCCGCCACCGGCCGCCTGCTCCACCGGCGGGGCGTCCGGCAGCGAGGACTTCTCCTCGCCGCGGAAGGTGAACGCCTTGTCGTTCCCCTCGCCCTCGGTGTCCACGACCACGATGTGGCCGGGGCGCAGCTCGCCGAACAGGATCTTCTCGGACAGGATGTCCTCGATGTCCCGCTGGATCGTCCGGCGCAGCGGCCTGGCGCCGAGCACCGGGTCGTAGCCGCGCTTCGCGAGGAGCTGCTTGGCGTCCGTGCTCAGCTCGATGGCCATGTCCCGGTCCTTGAGCCGGTCGTCCACCTGGGCGACCATCAGATCCACGATCTTGATGATGTCGTCCTGCGTGAGCTGGTGGAAGACGACGGTGTCGTCGACGCGGTTCAGGAACTCGGGGCGGAAGTGCTGCTTCAGCTCGTCGTTGACCTTGGCCTTCATCCGGTCGTACCCGGTGGCGACGTCGCCGGCCACCGCGAAGCCCATGTTGAAGCCCTTGGAGATGTCGCGGGTGCCCAGGTTCGTCGTCATGATGATGACGGTGTTCTTGAAGTCCACGACCCGGCCCTGGGAGTCGGTCAGGCGGCCGTCCTCCAGGATCTGGAGCAGCGAGTTGAAGATGTCCGGGTGGGCCTTCTCGACCTCGTCGAACAGCACGACCGAGAACGGCTTGCGGCGCACCTTCTCCGTCAGCTGGCCGCCCTCCTCGTACCCGACGTAGCCGGGCGGGGAGCCGAACAGGCGGGAGACGGTGTGCTTCTCGCCGAACTCCGACATGTCGAGGGAGATCAGCGCGTCCTCGTCGCCGAAGAGGAACTCCGCCAGCGTCTTCGACAGCTCGGTCTTACCGACACCCGAGGGGCCGGCGAAGATGAACGAGCCGCCGGGGCGCTTCGGGTCCTTGAGGCCGGCACGCGTGCGCCTGATGGCCTGCGAGAGCGCCTTGATGGCGTCCTCCTGGCCGATGACGCGCTTGTGCAGCTCGTCCTCCATGCGCAGCAGGCGCGAGGACTCCTCCTCGGTCAGCTTGAAGACCGGGATGCCCGTGGACGCGGCGAGGACCTCGGCGATCAGCTCCTCGTCCACCTCCGCGACGACGTCCATGTCGCCGGACTTCCACTCCTTCTCGCGCTGTGCCTTCGCCGCGAGCAGCTGCTTCTCGTTGTCGCGCAGCGAGGCGGCCTTCTCGAAGTCCTGCGAGTCGATCGCGGACTCCTTCTCGCGGCGCACGCCGGCAATCTTCTCGTCGAACTCGCGCAGGTCCGGCGGCGCGGTCATCCGGCGGATGCGCATCCGGGACCCGGCCTCGTCGATGAGGTCGATGGCCTTGTCCGGGAGGAAACGGTCCGAGATGTACCGGTCGGCCAGCTGGGCGGCGGCCACCAGCGCGGCGTCGGTGATGGAGACGCGGTGGTGCGCCTCGTACCGGTCGCGCAGGCCCTTCAGGATCTCGATCGTGTGCGGCAGGGACGGCTCCGCGACCTGGATCGGCTGGAAGCGGCGTTCGAGAGCCGCGTCCTTCTCCAGGTACTTGCGGTACTCGTCCAGCGTCGTCGCGCCGATGGTCTGGAGCTCGCCGCGGGCCAGCATCGGCTTGAGGATGCTGGCGGCGTCGATCGCGCCCTCGGCCGCGCCCGCGCCCACCAGGGTGTGCAGCTCGTCGATGAACAGGATGATGTCGCCGCGCGTGCGGATCTCCTTGAGCACCTTCTTCAGGCGCTCCTCGAAGTCACCGCGGTAGCGCGAGCCGGCGACCAGCGCGCCCAGGTCCAGGGTGTAGAGGTGCTTGTCCTTGAGGGTCTCGGGCACCTCGCCCTTGACGATGGCCTGCGCCAGACCCTCGACGACGGCGGTCTTGCCGACGCCGGGCTCACCGATCAGCACCGGGTTGTTCTTGGTGCGCCGGGAGAGCACCTGCATGACGCGCTCGATCTCGTTCTCGCGCCCGATGACCGGGTCGAGCTTGGACTCGCGCGCCGCCTGCGTCAGGTTGCGGCCGAACTGGTCGAGCACCAGCGAGGTGGACGGCGTCCCCTCGGACGGGGCGCCCGCGGTCGCGGCCTCCTTGCCGCCGGAGTACCCGGACAGCAGCTGGATGACCTGCTGGCGCACCCTGTTCAGGTCGGCGCCCAGCTTCACGAGGACCTGGGCGGCGACGCCCTCGCCCTCGCGGATCAGGCCGAGCAGGATGTGCTCGGTGCCGATGTAGTTGTGACCGAGCTGGAGCGCCTCGCGGAGCGAGAGCTCCAGGACCTTCTTGGCCCGGGGCGTGAAGGGGATGTGGCCGGACGGCGCCTGCTGGCCCTGCCCGATGATCTCCTCCACCTGCTGGCGGACCGCCTCAAGCGAGATCCCGAGGCTCTCCAGGGCCTTAGCGGCGACACCCTCACCCTCGTGGATCAGGCCCAGAAGGATGTGCTCGGTGCCGATGTAGTTGTGGTTGAGCATCCGGGCTTCTTCCTGAGCCAGGACGACAACCCGCCGCGCGCGGTCGGTGAACCTCTCGAACATCGTTAATCGCTCCTCAGAGCGGTCAGGCAGTAAAGGGGTCGGTCCCCTCCCTGTCCTTCCGCAGCTTAGTCCCGCAACGGGGGACCGCTCATTCCAACTGTCTGCTCCTGCCCCCGGCGCCATGCCCCGAACAGGCGACATCAGTTCCAACCCGATGGTGCGAGACGATGTTCCCGCAGGCCAGGTATGGGGCCCCGGAACAGCTACGCCGTCGGCGAACGCACCCGGGGGTCCGTACCTGGACCCGTTCCCACCGCCCCCTCATCCATTGGGGTCCATCGTCCTCAGGGCCCCTCGTCCAGGCCCATCGTTCTCAAAGAACTGCCTACCCTTCAAGGCTGACACTCCATGCCGTACGCGCCATGGACATCCGCTACAGGCGAACGGGAAAACCCTGTGCGACCGGACGTGCGCGCAGCGGGACCGGGGCAGGGGCAGGACGTCACTCTTCCGCATGCGCCCGCCGGGGCCCGTCAGGGCACTCCCGCCCCGGGAACGGCCCCGGGGGGCCGCCCGGGGAGGGCGGCCCCCCGGACAGGGACGCGAGCCGCCGGCCCCGCGGGGACCGGCTCGGTGCGACGTTCGGAACCGCGGCCGTCAGACTCCGGCCTTCTCGGCCCCGGCCTTCTGGTAGGCCTCGCGGATACTGGCGGGAACACGGCCCCGGTCGTTGACCTCGTAGCCGTTCTCCTTGGCCCACGCGCGGATCTTCGCGGTGTCCTCACCGCCGGCGCCCCCCGCGTTCGCGGCGGCGCGGCCGCGGCCACGGGCCGCACGGCCGCCGCCCGCGCGGCGCCCCGCCTTCACATAGGGGTCGAGCGCGTTGCGGAGCCGGTCGGCGTTTTCCGCGTTGAGATCGATCTCGTACGTCTTGCCGTCGAGCGCGAACGTGACGGTCTCCTCCGCCTCGCCACCGCTGAGGTCGTCGAGGAGAAGGACCTGAACCTTCTGTGCCACCGGGCTGCTCCTCTTCCATTTCGTCGTCGCCGAAGAATATCGTCTGCGTACCGGGATGTAATCGAGTACTGGGATGTCATCAAACAGCCATGACCGGGAAAACACAAACCCCGGCCCCGGGATTACCGGGAGCCCGATAAGACACGCTGGGACGATTCGGACATAAGCCGCCGGGCCTGTTCTCGTGGAGATGCACTCTCAGAGATGCAGCAGCATCCGAGTGTTACCCAATGTGTTGGGCTTCACGCGTTCCAGACCCAAGAACTCCGCGACGCCTTCGTCATAGGAACGGAGGAGCTCGCTGTAGACATCACCGGCGACCGGCGCATCGGCGATCTCCTTGAACCCGTGACGCGCGAAGAACTCCACTTCGAAGGTGAGGCAGAAAATACGCTGCACCCCCAGCCACCTGGCCGTGCCCAGCAGCTTCTCCAGTACGCGATGGCCCACGCCGTGCCCCGTCAGCCGGGGATCGACGGCCAGTGTCCGCACTTCGGCGAGGTCGTCCCACATGACATGCAGGGCCCCGCAGCCGACCACCTCGGCGTCATGGTCCCGCTCGGCCACCCAGAACTCCTGAATGTCCTCGTAAAGCGTCACGGTCGCCTTGTCGAGCAGGATGCCATCACGCGAGTAGCGGTCGATCAGCCGCCTGATCGACGTGACATCTGTAGTCCTGGCGCGGCGCACAGTGACTTCTGTTGAGCTTTCCGACACAGCGAGAGGCTATCCCGAGCTCTCTCCGGCGCGGGCTTCGGGTCCGTCACGCCGCTCTCCCGGTACTTCTCCGACATCGACCACACGCAAGGCGTCACGCAATGCCTCGGTCTGCTCTGCCGACATCATGCCGAAGAAAGCGACGAGGGCCGCCGCCGCGTTGTCGCTCTCGGCCCATGCGTCATTCATCAAAGCGGCGGAGTACGCGGCGCGTGTCGAGATCGCCTCATAGCGATAGGCCCGCCCCTCCTGCTCGCGGCGGACCCAGCCCTTCTGATGCAGGTTGTCGAGGACGGTCATCACCGTCGTATAGGCGATCGAACGCTGCTCCCGCAGATCTTCGAGCACTTCCCGCACGGTGACGGGGCGGTTCCACTCCCATACGCGGGTCATCACCGCGTCTTCCAGCTCTCCCAGTGGTCGAGGCACACGGGAAGAATAACCGTGGCGCGACAAAACGGGCAGGTTTCGCACAGCGGGAGCTACCGGGACGGGAGGCCGGGGCGCGGGAGGGCCGGGGAACGGCGGAATCCGGCCGTCTCGGGGGCATCCGCCGCCCGGGGGACGCGCGGCGCGCGCAGCGGCCCGGCACGCGCCGCCCGGGGCGTGGCCGCGGGCGGCGCGGGGGGTGTGCGGCGAGGGCGGAGGGGCGCCGCTCAGGCGGCGGGCCGGTCGCCGCCCTCGGCGGCGCGCGCGGCGAGGGCCGCGTCCACGGCGGCGTCCTCCTTGAACTTGTTGCTGCCCCCCTGCGACCGGATGATCGTCACGATCAGCCAGATGAAGCCCACGGCCATCACCGCGGGCGGGAAGAGTGCGGCGATGTAGTCCACAGCGATCGGCCTCCTGGGCGGCGTGGGAACGGCTGGGCCCGCCGCGCTGCCGGGCGGGCCGGTCCCAGCCTACCGAGCGGCCGTCCGCCGTCCGCTGTGGGGCCTACCGCCCGTCTTGGGAGGAGTTCTCCCCACCCCTCCCGTCGCCGCCGCCGTCGCCGTCCCGGCCCGCACGCCCCTCGCCGTCCCGCCGGTCCCGGTCGGCCGGTTCCTGGGGCGGGCGGGCCGCCGGGCGGCGCCCGCCGCGCGGCGGGAAGACGTCCGCCGGGGTCGGCACCGGGCGGGGCGCCTCGGGCCGGCGCTGCTGCTGCTCACCGTTCTCGTCCCCGCCACCGCGGGGGGTGGGGGAACCCTGGGACGTAGCCATGGACCGACATTAAGTGGTAAGCAGACAAATCGCAGCGATTGGGGCGACGGCGGGCGTGTTCAGTCGGGGAGGAGGAGCCGACGGTCAGGAACGGGAGACGTTCCGCTCGTAGACCAGACGCAGGCCGATCAGCGTCAGCCAGGGCTCGTGCTCGTCGATCACCGTGGACTCCCGCAGGACCATCGGGGCGAGGCCGCCGGTGGCGATCACCGTCACGTCGTCCGGGTCGTCGGCCAGCTCGCGCGACATCCGCTCGACCATGCCGTCCACCTGCCCGGCGAAGCCGTACAGGATGCCGGACTGCATGGACTCGACGGTGTTCTTGCCGATCACGTGCCGCGGCCTGGCCAGCTCGACCTTCCGCAGCTGCGCGCCGCGCATCCCCAGCGCCTCGACGGAAATCTCGATGCCCGGCGCGATGGCCCCGCCCGCGTACTCCCCGCGCGCGGACACGGCGTCGTACGTCGTCGCCGTGCCGAAGTCCACGACGATGCAGGGCCCGCCGTACAGCTCGACGGCCGCGACCGCGTTGATGATGCGGTCGGCGCCGACCTCCTTCGGGTTGTCGGTGAGGATCGGCACGCCCGTCTTCACGCCCGGCTCGACCAGGACGGACGGGATGTCGCCGTAGTACCGCCGGGTGACCTCCCGCAGCTCGTGCAGGACGGACGGGACGGTCGAGCAGATGGCGATGCCGTCGATGCCGTCGCCCAGTTCGTCGCCGAGCAGCGGGTGCATGCCCATGAGGCCCTGGAGGAGCACGGCCAGCTCGTCGGCCGTGCGGCGCGCGTCCGTGGAGATGCGCCAGTGCTCGACGATCTCCTCGCCGTCGAAGAGGCCGAGGACCGTGTGCGTGTTGCCGACGTCGATGGTGAGCAGCATGGTCAGGCGTGCCTCTCGGGACGCAGGTCGAGGCCGATGTCGAGGATGGGGGCCGAATGGGTGAGGCCGCCGACCGCGACGTAGTCCACGCCCGCGTCGGCGTACGCGCGTGCCGTGCCGAGGGTGAGGCCGCCCGACGACTCCAGCACGGCCCGGCCCGCGACCAGCTCGACGGCGGCGCGGGTCTGCTCGGGCGTGAAGTTGTCCAGCAGGATCAGGTCGGCGCCCTCGGCAAGCACGGGCTCGATCTGGTCGAGCCGGTCCACCTCCACCTCGACCGGCACGCCGGGGAACTCCGCGCGGACCGCGCGGAACGCCTCGGCGACGCCGCCCGCCGCGATGACGTGGTTGTCCTTGACCAGCGCGGCGTCCGACAGCGACATGCGGTGGTTGAGCCCGCCGCCGCAGCGCACCGCGTACTTCTCCAGGGCGCGCAGCCCCGGCGTGGTCTTGCGGGTGTCGCGGACGCGCGTACGGGTCCCGGCGAGGACGTCGGCCCAGGCGCGGGTGGCGGTGGCGATGCCGGAGAGGCGGCACAGGAGGTTGAGGGCGCTGCGTTCGCCGGTCAGCAGGTCGCGGGTGCGGCTGGTGACGGTGAGGAGGACCTGCCCGGCCTCCACGGCGTCGCCGTCCTCGACGTGCCGCTCCACTTCGAACTCGGCGGTGCACACGACGGACAGCACGGCTTCCGCGATGCGCAGCCCGGCGACCGTACCGGCCTGGCGTGCGGTGAAGTCGCCGACGGCGACGGCCTCTTCCGGGACGGTCGCGACGGTGGTGATGTCCACGCCGTTGTCGAGGTCCTCCTCGATGGCGAGGTGCGCGACGTCCTCCACGAGCACGGGGTCGAGCCCGGCGTCGGCCAGCAGCGCGGCGAGGTCGGGGTCGAGGCCGCACTCCAGCGGGTCGTACTCCTCCTCGCCGCCGCCGTCGCCGCACGCGCAGCCGGCGCCGCAGCCGCCCGCGGGCCCGTCGTCGTCGGTCGGCCGGGTGCCGAGGGGCAGCAGGGTCAGCTCCACGCGCTGCGGCGCCGGTGTCTGGGGGCTGGTCACGGGGTCGGGTCTCCTTGGTGGCTGTCGCGCTGCCGGTCGCCGCCGGTGGCGGGGTGCGCCGTGGGCGGGAAGGCGGTCGTACGGGTGGTCCCGAGGGACAGGGCGGCCCCCGCGGGGTCCCGGCCCAGGGTGGCGACCAGGTGGCGGCGCCACCGTGCGTCGTCCCGCTCGGGGTGGTCCTCGCGCCAGTGGCAGCCACGGGTCTCCGTGCGGTGCAGGGCGGCGGTGACGAGCACCCTGGCGACGAGATGCAGATTAGCCGTCTCCCACGTGTCCGCGCCCGGCTCGGCGGGCTTGCGGTCGTCGTCCAGGGCCAGGGCGTCCAGGGCGCGGGCCGCCTCGGCGAGGCTGTCGGCCGAACGGAGGACGCCCGCGCCCCTGGTCATCACGCGCTGGACGGCGGTCCTGGCCTCGGGCGGCAGCAGGGCGGGGCCCGGCGCGGGGGGTGCGGTGACGGGCGCGGCGGCGCGCGGAAGGGGACTCGACGTGATGGCGGTGGCGATACGTCCGGCGAAGACCAGTCCTTCGAGGAGGGAGTTGGACGCCAGGCGGTTGGCGCCGTGCACGCCGGTGCAGGCGGTCTCGCCGCACGCGTACAGGCCGGGGACGGTCGTGCGGCCGGACAGGTCGGTGCGGACACCGCCGGACGCGTAGTGCGCGGCGGGTGCGATGGGGATGGGCTCGGTCACGGGGTCGATGCCGTGGGCGCGGCAGGCGGCGAGGATCGTGGGGAAGCGGCGGGCCCACATGTCGGCGCCGAAGTGGCGGGCGTCGAGGTACATGTGGTCGGCGCCCAGTTCGTGCATGCGGCGGGTGATGGCCTTGGCGACGATGTCGCGGGGGGCCAGTTCGGCGAGTTCGTGCTGTCCGAGGAGGAAGCGCGTGCCGGTGCCGTCCGCCCTGTCCACGAGATACGCGCCCTCGCCGCGTACGGCCTCGGAGACGAGCGGCTGCTGCCCCTCGGCGTCGGGGCCCAGCCACAGCGACGTCGGGTGGAACTGGACGAACTCCAGGTCGGACACCTCGGCGCCCGCGCGCAGCGCCAGGGCGACGCCGTCGCCCGTGGAGACGGCCGGGTTGGTGGTGGCGGAGAAGACCTGGCCCAGGCCGCCGGTGGCGAGGACGACGGCGGGGGCGCGGACGGCGCCGACGCCGTCGTGCCTGCCCTCGCCCATCACGTGCAGGGTCACGCCGGCGGTGTGGCCGTCCGCGTCCTTGAGCAGGTCGAGCGCGAGGGCGTTCTCGACGGTCTCGATCCCGGCGGCGCGCACGGCGGCGACCAGGGCGCGGGAGACCTCGGCGCCCGTGGCGTCACCGCCCGCGTGGGCGATGCGGCGGCGGTGGTGGCCGCCCTCGCGGGTGAGGGAGAGGGCGCCGTCCTCGGCGGTGTCGAAGCGGGCGCCGAGGCCGATGAGGCGGCGTACGGCGTCCGGGGCCTCGGTGACGAGCGCGGTGACGGCGGCCTCGTCGCACAGGCCGACGCCCGCGACGAGGGTGTCGTCCAGGTGCTGGGCGGGGGTGTCGCCCTCGCCGAGCGCGGCGGCGATGCCGCCCTGGGCCCAGCGGGTGGAGCCGTCGTCGAGCCGCGCCTTGGTGACGATGACGGTGCGCAGGCCCGCGGCGGCGCAGCGCAGGGCGACGGTCAGCCCGGCGATGCCCGAGCCGACGACGGCGACCTCGGCGTCGAGGGACCAGCCGGGGGCGGGGGCGGGCAGCGCGGTGGGCAGGGGCAGGGTCTCGTGTGCGGGCGGGGTGAGCGGGGTGATGGGTGCGGTGGTCACGCGGCGGTCCCCAGGGTGAGCCGGACGTTGTCGATGAGGCGGGTGGTGCCGACGCGGGCGGCGACGGCGAGGACGGCCTCGCCGGCGTGGGCGGTGTCGGGACCGATCTCGGTGAAGTCGGACGGGTCGATCAGCGCGAGGTAGCCGAGCGCAAGGGGCGGCCGCGCGGTGGCGGCGGCGTCCAGGACGGCGCGGGCGGCGGCGAGGCGTCCGGCGGGGCCGCCGGTGGTGTCGCGGGCGGCGAACAGGGCGCGGGACAGGGCGAGGGCGGTCGTGCGCTCGGCGGGCGACAGGTAGCGGTTGCGGCTGGAGCGGGCGAGGCCGTCGGGGTCGCGCAGTGTGGGGACCGGCAGGATCTCGACGGGGAAGTCGAGGTCGCGGACCATGCGGCGTACGAGCGCGAGTTGCTGCGCATCCTTCTCACCGAAGGTGGCGTAGTCGGGCCGGGTGAGGTGCAGCAGCTTGGCGACGACGGTCAGCATGCCGTCGAAGTGGCCGGGGCGCTCCGCGCCCTCGAATCCCGCGCCCATCGGTCCGGCGGTCAGCGTGACGCGGGGGCGGCCGTCCGGGTACATCTCGGCGTCGGACGGGGCGAAGACGATGTCGGCGCCGCCCTCCTCGGCCAGTGCCACGTCGGCGTCGAGCTGGCGCGGGTAGCGGTCGAAGTCCTCGCCGGGGCCGAACTGGAGCGGGTTGACGTAGACGGTGACGACGAGCTGTCCGGCGGGCGTGAGGCGCTGCCTGGCCGTGCGCATGTTGGCGAGGTGCCCCTCGTGCAGCGCGCCCATCGTCATGACCACGGCGCGGTCGGCGCCGGGGGCGTACAGGCTCCTCAGCTCGTCCGCCGTGCGGGCCACGGATATGGTCATCGCTCTCCTTCCTCGGCGCCGTCGGCGAGGACGTCGAGCAGCGCCTCGGCCAGCTCGGGTCTGAGCAGGCCGTGGTCCAGGGCCCGGTCCGCCGTCACGCGGGCCATGGCGAGGTAGCCGGCGAGGGCGCCGGGGGCGTGCGCGCGCAGTTCGGCGACGTGTGCGGCGACGGTGCCCGCGTCGCCGCGCGCGACCGGCCCGGTGAGGGCGGCGTCGCCGGAGCGCAGCGCGTTGTCCAGCGCGGCGCCGAGGAGCGGGCCGAGCATGCGGTCGGGGGCGGCGACCCCCGCGTGCCGGAGCAGTTCGAGCGACTGGGCGACGAGGGTGACGAGGTGGTTGGCGCCGAGGGCGAGCGCGGCGTGGTAGAGCGGCCGGTCGCGTTCCTCGATCCACTCGGGCTCGCCGCCCATCTCGATGACGAGGGCCTCGGCGGCCGTGCGCAGCTCGGCGGGCGCGGTGACGCCGAACGAGCAGCCCGCGAGCCGCTGCACGTCCACGGCTGTGCCGGTGAACGTCATCACGGGGTGCAGGGCGAGCGGCAGGGCCCCGGCGCGCAGGGCGGGGTCGAGGACGCCGGTGCCGAAGCGGCCGGAGCAGTGCACGAGCAGCTGTCCTGGGCGTACGGCGCCGGTCTCGGCGAGTCCGGCGACGAGTCCCGGCAGGGCGTCGTCGGGGACGCTCAGCAGGACGAGGTCGGCGCGGGCCAGGACCTCGTCGGGGGTGACGAGGGGGACGCCGGGCAGCAGCGTCTCGGCGCGGCGGCGCGACGCCTCGGAGACGCCGGACGCGGCGACCGGCCGGTGGCCCGCGAGGGCGAGCGCGGCGGCGAGGGCGGGGCCGACGCGCCCCGCGCCGACGACGCCGACCGTGAGGCGGGCGGGGCGGTCGCGTGCCTCGGTGACCCGGGGTGCGTGTCCGTCGTCGGCGTTCACGGCTGGGCAGCCTCTTTCGTCCGCTTTGTCCCTTTGGTACGTTCCAGCCCGTATGCCGGTGCCGGACGTCCCGACCATGCTACGGCGGCCGGGCGGGTGCGGGGATCGGCGCGGGGTCAGTGGCCGCCCGCGCGCACCAGGCCCGTCTCGTACGCGAGGACGACGGCCTGGACGCGGTCGCGCAGGCCGAGCTTGCCGAGGATGCGGCCGACGTGCGTCTTCACCGTCGCCTCGGAGACGAACAGCTGGGCGGCGATCTCCCCGTTGGACAGGCCCTGCGCGATCAGCATCAGGACCTCGCGCTCGCGGTCGGTGAGCAGGTCGATCTCGGGGTGGGGCGTGCCGGGGCCCGCGGGAAGGAGATCCACGAAGCGGTCCAGGAGGCGGCGGGTCGTGGACGGCGCGACGACGGCGTCGCCGCTGTGGACGGCGCGGATGGCGCCGAGCAGCTCGTCCGGCGGGACGTCCTTCAGCAGGAATCCGGCCGCGCCCGCCTTCAGCCCGGAGAACGCGTACTCGTCCAGGTCGAAGGTGGTGAGGATGAGGACCTTCGGGTCGCCGGGGCCGCCGCCGCCCTCCTGGCATATCCGGCGGGTCGTCTCGACGCCGTCGAGCCGGGGCATGCGGACGTCCATCAGCACGACGTCCACGGCCGTGGCGCGCAGCACGTCGAGCGCCTCGACGCCGTCGCCCGCCTCGGCGGTGACGACCATGTCGGGCTGGGCGGACAGCACCATCTTGAAGCCGGTGCGCAGGAGCGCCTGATCGTCGACGAGCATCACCTTGATCGCCATGGGTCTTCTCCTCTCACCGGCGGCCAGAGCCGATCGGTCGTCGGGCGGTCAGGCCGGGTCGGTGCGGGTCTCGGGGGTGTCGGCGGCGCCGCACCGCGCGGCGGGCGCGTCGTCCGCCGCACCGGCCAGGGGCAGCGTCGCGCTGATGCGGAAGCCGCCGCCGGGCCGCGGGCCCGCCACCAGCACGCCCCCGACCATACCGACCCGCTCCCGCATGCCGATCAGCCCGTGCCCGAGGCCGTCCTCGCCGCGTTCCTCGTACAGCACCGCCTGCGTGCCCCGCCCGTCGTCGTCGGCCAGGACGGTGAGCGCGTCCCGGCCGTAGCGCAGCCGCACCGTCGCGCCGACGCCGGGGCCGCCGTGCTTGCGCGAGTTGGTCAGCGCCTCCTGGACGATGCGGTACGCGGTGAGCCCGACGCCGCTGGGCAGCGCGCGCGGGGTGCCCTCGACGCGGTAGTCGACGGGCAGTCCGGCGGCGCGCGCCTGGTCCACGAGGTCGGCGAGCTGCTCGATGCCCGGCTGCGGCACGTAGTCCCCGGCGTCCGCGGCGCCGCCGTCCTCGCTGCGCAGCACGCCGAGCAGCCGGCGCATCTCCGTCAGCGCCTGGCGGCCGGTGCCCGAGATGGTGTGCAGCGCGCTGCGGGTCAGCTCGGGCGAGCTGTCCAGGACGTACGCGGCGCCGTCCGCCTGGACGACCATCACCGACACGTTGTGGGCGACGACGTCGTGCAGCTCGCGCGCTATGCGGGCGCGCTCTGCGGTGACGGCCATGCGCGCCTGCGTCTCCCGTTCGCGTTCGAGGCGTTCGGCGCGGCGTTCCAGCTCCGAGTAGTAGGCGCGGCGGGTGCGCAGCGAGTCGCCCAGCACCCAGGCGAGGCAGAACGTGATGGTGAGCAGCCCGGTGCCGAAGATCTCGGCGGCGAGGCTGCTGTCCTGGTCGCCGCCGTCGGGCCAGCGCAGCTGGGCCAGGGTGGGCGCGACGAGGCAGCCGGCGAGCGCGAGCCGGGAGTACGTACGGTGGGGCCGTGAGGCGATGGTGAACGCGACGACGAGGAACACGACGTCGCCCGGCAGCGGTTCGACGTCCAGCGCGAGCTGGGCGAGGCCGGCCGCGAAGCAGGCGAGCAGCACGGCCTCGGGCCACCGGCGGCGCAGCGTGCCGAGCACGGCGAGCGCGACCGCCATGGCGACGGCGAACGCCGAGCAGCGCCACACGTCCTCCCTGGCCGAGGCCGCGAACAGGAGTGTGGCCACCAGCAGACCGAACGCCCAGCTGCCGTCCACCGCAGTGGGGTGACGGCGCAGGAAGTCGTAGAGCCGGTTCACGTCACCCAGAGTAGGCATGGCGTGCGGCTCGGGAATCAACCGGACGGCCGATACATGCGGTCGTCAACTACTCCTTGGGGTGGAGGGAGCGCGGCGGATGCGGGAGACGGGGTGGCGTGCGGCCGCCGAGCGGGCGCTGTACGGGCCGGGCGGTTTCTTCCTGCGGGAGGCGCCGGTGGCGCATTTCCGGACGTCGGCGCATGTCTCGCCGCTGTTCGCGCAGGCGGTGGCACGGCTGCTGACCAGGGTGGACGAGGCGCTGGGGCGCCCGGCGGAGCTGGCGTTCACCGACCTGGGCGCGGGGCGCGGCGAGCTGGTGCGCGGCGTGCTGCGCGCGCTCCCCGAGGGGGTGTGCGCGCGGGTGCGCGCGTACGCGGTGGAGCGCGCCGCGCGCCCCTCGGGTCTGGACGGGCGGATCACCTGGTGCGCACGGCCGCCCGAGGGGGCGGTGGGGCTGCTGTTCGCCAACGAGTGGCTGGACAACGTGCCGGTGGACGTCGCCGAGGCGGACGGGGACGGCGTCGCGCGGCGCGTCCTCGTCACCCGCGGAGGCCGGGAACGGCTGGGCGAGCCGGTGGACGGCGAGGACGCGGCGTGGCTGCGCCGCTGGTGGCCGCTCGCGCCCGGCGGGCGGGCGGAGATCGGCAGGCCGCGCGACGCGGCGTGGGCCGGGGCGGTGGCGTCGCTGGCGCGCGGCCTGGCCGTGGCCGTGGACTACGGGCACACGCGGGAGACGCGGCCCCCGCTCGGCACGCTCACCGGCTACCGCGCGGGACGGCAGGTGGCGCCCGTACCCGACGGGTCCTGCGACCTGACGGCGCACGTCGCGTTCGACGCCTGTGCCGCGCCGGGGGACGTGCTGCTGCCGCAGCGGGACGCGCTGCGTGCCCTGGGCGTGGACGGCGGCAGGCCGCCGCTGGCGCTGGCGTCGGCGGACCCGCCCGCCTACGTACGGGCCCTCGCGGCGGCGGGCGAGGCGGCGGAGCTGACGGACGCGGCGGGGCTCGGCGGCTTCACCTGGCTCGCGCGGCCGGTGGGCATCGCGTCACCACTGTGAGCGGTTGCTCGTCCGCTACTTGTCGATGTCCCCGACGACGAAGAAGAACGATCCCAGGATCGCCACCATGTCCGCGACCAGCGTGCCGGGCAGCAGCGCGCCGAGCGCCTGGATGTTGTTGAACGACGCCGAGCGCAGCTTCAGCCGGTACGGCGTCCGCTCGCCGCGCGAGACGAGGTAGTACCCGTTGAGCCCGAGCGGGTTCTCCGTCCACGCGTACGTCGCGCCCTCGGGGGCCTTCAGCACCTTCGGCAGCCGCTGGTTGACGGGCCCAGGCGGCAGCTCGGCGAGGCGGTCGAGGCAGGCGTCGGCGAGGTCGAGCGCGTTGCGCGTCTGGTCGAGCAGCACCTCGAAGCGCGCCAGGCAGTCGCCCGCCGTCCGCGTCGCGACGCGCAGCACGCCGCCCAGCTCGCGGTACGCGAGGTACGGCTCGTCGCGCCGCAGGTCGAAGTCCACGCCGCTGGCCCGCGCGATCGGCCCGGAGACGCCGTACGCGTGGACCGCCGCCGCGTCGAGCACGCCGACGCCGCGCGTCCTGGCGCGGAACACCTCGTTCCCCAGCACCAGGCCGTCCAGCCGCGGCATCCCGGCGCGCACCCCGGCGACGGCCTGCCGGGCGCGGTCGGTCCAGCCGGCCGGGAGGTCCTCCTTGAGGCCGCCGACGCGGTTGAACATGTAGTGCATCCGGCCGCCCGAGACCTCCTCCATGACGTGCTGGAGCGTCTCGCGCTCGGTGAAGGCGTAGAAGATCGGCGTCAGGCCGCCCAGTTCGAGCGGGTAGGAGCCGAGGAACATCAGGTGGTTCAGCACCCGGTTCAGCTCGGCGAGCAGCGTGCGCAGCCAGACGGCGCGCTCCGGGACCTCCATGCCGAGCATGCGCTCGACGGCCAGGACGACGCCCAGCTCGTTGGAGAAAGCCGACAGCCAGTCGTGCCGGTTCGCCAGCACGATGATCTGCCGGTAGTCCCGCGCCTCGAACAGTTTCTCCGCGCCCCGGTGCATGTACCCGACGACGGGCTCGGCCCGCGCGATCCGCTCGCCGTCGAGCACGAGCCGCAGGCGCAGGACGCCATGGGTGGACGGGTGCTGCGGCCCGATGTTCAGCACCATGTCCGTGCTGCCGTCGAACCCCGCGCTCGCCCCGCCGACCCCGACCACGGTCTCCGTCATGCGCGCCAGTCTGTCACCCCGGCCGCCGCGCGGCCCACCGCCCGCGGCGCGGGGACTCTAAGCTCGACGGCATGGACTGGGTGGCAGCGGAGGCGGGACAGCCCCCGCCGGGGGCGGCGTCGGGCGAGACCTGGCGGCCGGTGATGCCGGGCCTGCTGACGATGCGGCGGCTGCTCCTCGTCTGCTGGCTCGCGCCGCCCGCGCTGCTCGCCGCGCTGCTGCCGCCGCTGCTGGGCGGCCCGGTGTGGGCGCTGACGGCGCTGCCGCCGGTCGCCGCCGCCGTGTGGGGCTGGTGGGCGCTGGGGCGCAACTGGCGTTCGTGGTGCTACCAGGAGCGCGACGATGACCTGCTCATCCAGCGCGGCGTGCTGTGGCGGCAGCTGACGGTCGTGCCGTACGGGCGGATGCAGCTCGTCGAGGTGACGTCGGGGCCGCTGGAGCGGCGCTTCGGGCTGGCGCGGCTCCAGCTGCACACGGCGGCCGCCGCGACGGACGCGACCGTGCCTGGCCTGGCCCCGGCGGAGGCGGAACGGCTGCGCGACCGGCTCACGGAGCTGGGCGAGGCCCGTTCGGCGGGGCTGTGAGCGGCGAGGCCGTGCGCGGCGCGGCGGCCGTGCCGGGGGGCGAGATCCCCGCCGGGCAGGGGCGCCGCCTGCACCCGCTGACCCCCTGGCGCCGCGCATGGGCACCGCTCGCCGGGCTCTTCGCCGTGATGGCGCAGAACGTGGAGGAGCTGCGCCGCTGGACGTCGTCCGTCGCGGTGGGGTGGCTGCTGCTGTCGCTCGGGCTGCTGCTCGCGTGCGCGGGGCTCTACGGCTTCCTGTCGTGGCGCGTGACGCGCTTCCTCGTCACCGACACGGAACTGCGCATCCGCACCGGCCTGCTGTTCCGGCGTTCCGCCCATCTGCGGCTGGACCGCATCCAGTCGATCGACGTGAGCCGCCCGCTGCTGGCCCGGCTGCTGGGGGTGGCGAAGCTGCGCATGGAGGTCGTCGGTTCCAAGTCGGCCGACGAACTGGCGTTCCTGGGCGAGGCCGAGGCCCGCGACCTGCGCGCCGAACTGCTCGCGCGCGCTGCGGGCATCGCACCCGAGGCCGCGCCCAGCGCGGGCGAGGCCCCGGCGCTGACGCTGCACGAGGTGGACCCGAAGATGCTCGCGTGGTCGCTCGTACTGCGCGGCGGGACGTGGGCGTTCCTGCTGACGGGCGCGTGCGTGCTGCCACTGCTGTGGGTGACGACCAACAGCGTCCTCGCGTCCCTGCTCGTCCTGCTGCCACTGGTCACGGTGTACTGGCGGGCGAGCGTCGGCAGCTACCTGACGCTGTACGGCTGGACCGTCAGCGAATCACCCGACGGCCTGCGCCTCGACCACGGCCTCCTCCAGCGGGACCACGCGACCGTTCCCCCGGGGCGGGTGCAGTGCGTACGGCTCGTGGAGCCGCTGCTGTGGCGGCGGCGCGGCTGGGTCCGGGTCGAGCTGGATGTCGCGGGCACGGGGACGGGCAACCGCAAGGGCCTCCTCCTGCCCGTCGCCCCGCGCACCGAGGCCGCCGCGCTGCTCGGCCGCGTGCTGCCGCAGGTGGACGTGCGGGCGGCGCTCGACGCGGTGCGCCCGGCGCCCGACCGCGCGCGCTGGGCGGCACCGGTGTGGCGGACGGGGTACGGGTACGCGGCGACGCCGACGCTGTTCGTCGCCCGGCGCGGGCGGCTGCGGCGGACGCACGAGCTGGTGCCGCACGCGAAGGTGCAGAGCGTACGGCTCACGCAGGGACCGCGCGCCCGCCTGCTGCGGCTGGCGAACGTCCACGTCGACCACGGGGCGAACGGCACGGCGACGGCGCGCCTGCTCGACGCGCGTCACGCGGCGGCCGAGGTCGCCGCGCAGGCGGACCGCTCCCGCCTCGGCCGCCGCACGGCCACCCCCGACCGCTGGCTGACGGGCCCCTGACCCCGCGCGGGTCAGGAGAAGCGCGTCGGGCCCAGGCCGTCGTCCGGGGCGGCGCCGTCGCCGTTCCCGTCCGGGGTGCCGTCCCCGTCCCCGTCCTCGTCCTCGTCGTCGCCCTCGATCAGCACCGGCGACCCGTGGTGGCTCCACAGCCGCCAGCCGCCGTCCTCACCGCGCCGGAAGACGTTGGTCGCCACAACGAGGCCGCCGACCAGCGGCCCGGCCGAGCCGTCCGCCTCGGCGGGCCCGCCGCTGAGGATGTTCTCGGTGCAGGTGACGAGCGCGGTGTCGGCGAGGACGGACACCTGGACGTCCGTCAGGAAGAACTGGATGTACTCGGTGTTCGCCATGATCAGCGCATACGACCGCAGCACCTCGCCGCGTCCGCTGATGACCGGCCAGCCGGGGTGGACGACGCTGATGCCCTCGTGGTCGAGCCAGCGGGCGCCCAGCGCGTCGAGGTCGGCGCTCTCCAGCGCCTCGTACAGCGCGGTGTTGGCGGCCGTGACCGCCTCGGCGTCCGTGCCGGCGCCGCTCATCCCGCCGCCCCGACCGCCGCGACGACCCGTACGGCGTCCGCGCTGGCCCGCACCTCGTGGACCCGCACCGCCCACGCCCCCGCCGACGCGGCGAGCGCGCTGACGGCGGCGGTGGCGGCGTCGCGTTCCCGCGCCCGGGGCGGGGTGCCGCCCGGCCCGGCCAGCACATGCCCGAGGAACCGTTTGCGCGACGCGGCGACCAGCAGCGGCCTGCCCAGCTCGGCGCGCAGCCGCGCGGTGGCGGCGACGAGCGCGAGGTCGTGCTCCGCCGTCTTGGCGAAGCCGAGGCCGGGGTCGGCGATCAGCCGGTCCTCGGCGATGCCGCCCGCGGCGGCGGCGTCGAGCGCGCGGCGCAGTTCGTCCAGCACCTCGCCGACGACGTCGCCGTACACTGCGCGCTCGTTCATGTCGGCGCTCTGGCCGCGCCAGTGCATGACGACGAACGGGACGCCCGTCTCGGCGACCGCCGGGATCATCGCGGGGTCGGCGCGGCCGCCGCTCACGTCGTTCACGAGCACGGCACCGGCGGCGACGGCGCGCCCCGCCACGGAGGCGCGCATCGTGTCCACGCTGACCCGTACCCCCTCGGCGGCCAGCGCCCCGACCACCGGCACCACGCGGCGCAGTTCCTCCGCCTCGTCCACCCGGCTGGCGCCCGGTCGGGTCGATTCCCCGCCGACGTCCACGAGGTCCGCGCCCTGCGCGACCAGGTCGAGCCCCCGCTTGACGGCGAGGTCCGTGTCGAACCAGCGCCCGCCGTCCGAGAACGAGTCGGGCGTGACGTTGACCACCCCCATCACCGCGCAGCGGTCCCACCCGGGGAGTCCTGCCACCTGGCCGTGCGAGATGCTCATGGCACCAGGGTAGGGGCAGGCACGGCGCTCCCGGCGCCGCCGGACGGGAACATCCGGGGGCGGTGCGGCGCTGAACCGGGCTGTCCGCACCTCGCAGGTAGATTCGATTACCCCCGCCCGCCGCACCAGGCGGTGCAGGGGGTCAGGACGACCGTGCACGACTGGTGAGAGGGAGTGAGCGCCGTGGACCGCATAGCCCTGCGCGGACTGAGCGGCAGAGGATTCCACGGGGTGCACCCGAGGGAACGTGAGGAAGGACAGACGTTCGTCGTCGATGTCGTCCTCGGCCTCGACACCCGCCCTGCCGCCGACAGCGACGACCTCGCGCGCACGGTGGACTACGGGGTGGTGGCGGAGCAGATCCACTCGGTCGTCACCGGTGAACCGTGCGATCTGGTCGAGACCCTGGCCCAGCGCATCGCGGACCGGTGCCTCGCGCAGAGGGCCGTACAGGAGGCGGAGGTCACGGTGCACAAACCCCAGGCGCCGATCACCGTCCCCTTCGACGACGTGACCATCACCATCAAGCGGAGCCGAACATGACACCCTCGCACGCGTCCTCCCCCGACCCGACCGTCCAGCCGGTGCCTGCCTCCGTCGTCCGCCAGGTGGACGCCGCCGACGCCACGCTGCACAACCCGCGCCGCGCCGTCCTCTCCCTCGGCAGCAACCTCGGCAACCGCCTCGAAACCCTCCAGGGCGCCGTGGACGCGCTGGAGGACACGCCGGGCGTCCGCGTCAAAGCGGTGTCGCCGGTGTACGAGACGGAGCCCTGGGGCGTCGATCCGGGCAGCCAGCCGACGTACTTCAACGCGGTGGTGCTCGTGAAGACCACGCTGCCCCCGGCGTCGCTGCTGGAGCGGGCGCACGCGATCGAGGAGGCGTACCGGCGCGTGCGCGACACCCGGTGGGGGCCGCGCACGCTGGACGTGGACATCCTCAGCTACCAGGGCGTGACGTCGGGCGACCCGGCGCTGACGCTCCCCCATCCCCGGGCGCACGAGCGGGCGTTCGTCCTCGTACCGTGGCACGATGTCGATCCGGACGCGGAGGTGCCGGGCCACGGCACGGTCGCGTCGCTGCTCGCGGAGATCGCCGAGCGGGGGGTGACGGCCAGGCCCGACCTGGCGCTCGTCCTGCCGGACTGACCCGCACCCGCGTCACTCCCACCCGCCCCCGACCACGACGGACCCCGACTGCTGTGAACCAACTGCGGATCAGGACGCTGGCCGTACTGTTCGCCGGTGCCTTCGCCCTGTGCTGGGCGGCCTCCGGGCTGTGGGAGTCGCTGGACAACACGCTCCCGGCCGTCCCGCTGCTCGCCCCGGTCATCCTGGCGCTGATCGCGGGCGTGCTGCTGGCCACGGCGCTGTCGCTGCGCGGCAGGCTGCGGGCCGAGCGGGAGGGCCGCCCGCGCGCCAGGCCGCTCGACCGCATGATGGTGGCGCGGGCCGTCGTCTTCGGGCAGGCGAGCGCGCTGGTGTCGGCGCTGGTCGGGGGCGCGTACGGCGGGCTCGGGCTGTACTTCGTGCTGTACCGGATGGACGTGCCCAACCGCCGTGACCAGGCGCTGTACGCGGGTCTCGCGGTCGTCGCGGCGGTGGCCGTGATCGCGGCGGCGCTGCTGCTGGAACGGGTCTGCCGCCTGCCGGACGGCGACGAGGACGACGACGGGGGCGGCGGCCCGCTGCGCCACCCGGCCTGATCGCGCCGCCCGATCACTTGCCGACGACGCTCCACGTGCCGCCGCCCGCGAGGGCGGCCCAGGGCGCCATCGGGAACCTCTGTGTCACCGGCCCCGGCCACGACCGGGCCGACGCGAAGCACATGGTCGCCGCCCTCCTCACCGGCTGCCGCCGCACGGCGTCGGCCACCGCGTGGTCGGGTCGCCGGGTCCGGCGGGCCGCCGGCCGAACGGGACGCGACGTACCGCAGCGCCCGTTCGGCCGGTGTGCCCGTGCCTCCGTCAGCCGACCGCGGTGACGATGTCCAGCTCGACATCGGCGCGCTCGATCGCGTTGGCGTCCGCGTCGATGGAGCGGCGCAGGGCCTCGTGCAGGCTGGAGGGGGTCAGCACGCCGAGGAAGCGGTCGTTGTCCGCCGGGTCGAGGACGGCGATCCAGCCCGCGTCGTACTGGAGCATGGTGCTGAACGCCGTCTTCAGCGAGGCGCCGAGCGGCAGCCACGCCTCCATGCGGCGGGCGTGCGCGGAGACCGGCCCCTCGGCCGGCGCGGCACCGTCCTGGCCACCGGGTATCGGCACCCAGCCGTGCAGCGTGTCGTCGCCGTCGAGGACGACGGCCCAGCGGGCGCCGGACTCGCGCATCCCGGCGACGGCGGCGCTCATCGGGTCGGCGAGGTGGACGACCGGCGGCTGTTCGAGGTCGCCGCGCTCCACCGGCGTGACGGACAGCCGCTTCAGGCCGCGGTCGCTGCCGACGAACGACGCGACGTAGTCGGTGGCGGGCGCGCCGAGCACGGCGGCCGGGGAGTCGAACTGCTCGATGCGGCCCTGCCCGTAGACGGCCATCCGGTCGCCGAGCCGGACGGCCTCCTCGATGTCGTGCGTGACGAAGAGCACGGTCTTGCGCATCTCCGCCTGGAGCCGGAGGAATTCGTTCTGCAAACGTTCGCGGACGACCGGATCGACGGCGCCGAAGGGCTCGTCCATCAGCAGGACGGGCGGGTCGGCGGCCAGGGCGCGGGCGACGCCGACGCGCTGGCGCTGGCCGCCGGAGAGCTGGTCGGGGTAGCGGTCGCCGTGCACGGCCGGGTCGAGACCGACCAGTTCGAGCAGTTCCGCGGCCCGGCGGCGGGCGGTGGCGCGGCGCTCGCCGAGGAGGACGGGGACGGTCGCCGTGTTGTCGAGGACGGTGCGGTGCGGGAAGAGGCCGACCTGCTGGATGACGTACCCGATCCGGCGGCGCAGCTTCACCGGGTCGTGGTCGGCGACGTCCTTGCCGTCGAACAGGACGCGGCCCGAGGTGGGCTCCTCCAGCCGGTTGACCATCCGCATCGTGGTGGTCTTCCCACAACCCGAGGGCCCGACGAGGGTCACGATCTCACCCTCGGCCACCTCCAGGTTCAGGTCATCGACGGCAACCGTGCCGTCCTGATAACGCTTGGTGACATTCTCGAACCGCAACATGTTCATCATTCTGTCAGGTTTAACGACTAGGGTCGTTGTACATGAGTGCGGTGAGCAGCGTGAGCTGCCTACAGGCGAACGAGTGGATCTGCGGCGAGTACGTCCGCGACCGCGCCGACGAGCTCACCGATGCCACGGTGGAGCACCTCGTCATCACAGCGACCGCGATCGGCATCGCCATCGTCGTCGCCTTCCCGCTGGCGCTGCTCGCGCGGCGCTGGCGCCTCGCCGCGGGCGGCATCCTGGGGGTGACGACGATCCTCTACACCGTGCCGACCCTCGCCATGTACGCGCTGCTGCTGCCGGTGTTCGGCATCTCCATGTCGGTGGTGGTCTGCGGCCTTGTCCTCTACTCCCTCACGATTCTCGTCCGCAACACCTTGGAGGGTTTGCGCGCGGTCCCCGACGAGGCACGGGAGGCGGCCCGCGGCCTCGGCTACGGGCGGCTGCGGCTGCTGCTCACCGTCGAGCTGCCCCTCGCCCTCCCCGCCCTGCTGGCGGGCGTCAGGATCGCGACCGTCTCGGCCGTCTCGCTGACGACGGTCGGCGCGATCGTCGGCTACGGCGGGCTCGGCAACCTCATCTACTCGGGCATGGACAGCTACTTCAAGGCCCAGGTCCTCACCGCGTCCGTCCTGTGCGTCGCCCTCGCCGTCGCGTCCGACCTGCTGCTGCTCCTCGCGCAGCGCCTGCTGACGCCCTGGGAACGCGCCGGCGGACGGCGACGGTGGCGGCGGCGCTCCGCCGTACGCCAGGACGCGGCGCTCGCGACCCCGGAGGCGGTGTGACATGGGAAGTGTCGAGGAAGCCTGGAACTGGCTCGCCGACGGCGCCAACTGGTCGGGATCGGCGGGCATCTGGCACCGCCTGAACGAGCACCTCCAGCTCACCGGCCTGTGCCTGCTGATCTCCTGCGCCATCGCCCTGCCGCTCGCCCTGTGGCTCGGCCACAACGGCGGCCGCCGCGTCGGCGGCGCCGTCGCCATCAACATCTCGAACGCGGGCCGCGCCGTCCCCACCTTCGCCGTCCTCGTCCTGCTCACCCTCAGCCCGCTCGGCCGCCAGGGCGAACTGCCGACGATCATCGCGCTCGTCCTGTTCGCCGTGCCGCCGCTGCTGACCAACGCGTACGTCGGCGTCTCCACGGCCGACCGCGACGTCGTGCAGGCCGCGCGGGGCATGGGCATGTCGCGGTGGCAGCTGCTCGGCCGCGTCGAGGTGCCCCTCGCGTTCCCGCTGATCATGACCGGCGTGCGCACCGCCGCCGTGCAGATCGTCGCCACCGCGACCCTGGCCGCGCTGCCGGGCGGCGGCGGCCTCGGCCGCCTGATCACGGCGGGTTTCGCCACCTACCGGACGGGTCAGGTGGTGGCGGGCGCCGCGCTCGTCGCCCTGCTGGCCCTCGCCATCGAGGGGCTGCTCGTGCTCGCACAGCGCCTGCTCGACCCGAACCCCCGCCGTACCGCGCCCCGTCGCCGTACGTCAAGAACCACCCAGTCAGAACCTGTTGGACGGAGAATCTCGTGACCTCGACACCCAAGCGCCGTCACCGCACCGCGCTGCTCGCCGCCGGCGGCATCGCCGCGCTGTCCATGACGCTCAGCGCCTGCGGCGGCGGCGACAGCCTGGAGGAGGAGGGCAGCGGCGGCGGTGGCGGCAGCACCGAGCCCGGTGAGGGCGGTGCGGGCGGCGGCGGCTCGCTGACCATCGGCGGCGCCAACTTCACCGAGGCCACCATCATGGCCGAGCTGTACTCCCAGGTCCTGGCCGACGCCGGGTTCGACACGGACATCGCCACCGTCCAGGGCCGCGAGCTGTACGAGCCGGAGCTGGAGAGCGGCGGCATCGACATCGTGCCCGAGTACGCGGCGACGATGGCCGAGTTCCTCAACGCGCAGGTCAACGGCCCCGACGCCGAGCCCGTCGCCACCTCCGACGCGGACGAGACGGTCGCCGCCCTGCGCGAGCTGGCCGAGCCGCGCGGCCTGACCGTGCTGGACGCGGGCGACGCGGTGGACCAGAACGCGTTCGCCGTCAGCCAGGAGTTCGCCGAGGAGCACGACCTGCGGACGCTCACCGACCTGGGCGAGTCGGGCCTGCCCATCGTCCTCGCCGCGGGCGACGAGTGCCCCGAGCGCTACTTCTGCGAGCCGGGCCTCGAAGAGGTCTACGGCATCGACATCACGGAGATCGACCCGCGCGGCGTCGGCACCGTCCAGTCGAAGCAGGCCGTCGCGGACGGCGACGACCAGCTCGCGCTCGTCACCACGACCGACGCGACGCTGGAGCAGTTCGGCCTGGTCCTGCTGGAGGACGACAAGCAGCTCCAGCTCGCCGACAACCTGCTGCCCGTCCTCAACACCGAGAGCGCCGGTGACCCGGCCATCGCCGAGGCGCTGAACGAGCTGACCGCGACCCTCACCACCGAGGACCTCAGCCGGCTCAACCTCCAGGTCGACGGCGAGCGCCGCCAGGCCGAGGACGTCGCCCGCGAGTACCTGGAGGAGAAGGGCCTCATCGGCTCCTGACCGCCCGCCGGAACCCCGGAGGGACCGTCCCGCACGGCTGTTGATAACCAGCAGGGCACAACCCTCCGGGGCCACTCCCCCGGGCCTGCGCGACCACGGTAAGTTTCGCCCCATGGCCCGTGGACGTCACCGCACTTCGGCACTGCACCGTGTGCTGATCCCGGCCGCGCTCGGCAGCGTCGCGCTGCTGTGCGCGGCCGTCGCATGGCTGGTCGGCGGCGAACCCGCCGACCGCGATGCCCTCGTCCTCCGCGTCCTCGTCGCGGCGGCCGCCTTCGCCGCCGTCGCCGGCGCCGCGCTGCTGCGCCGCTGGGACGCCGAGGCGAGCCGCCAGGTCGCCCGCGAACGGGCCGACAAGGCCGGTCTCAGCTGGCGCGCCGAGGAGCGCGAGTCCCAGCTGGAGGAGGCGCGGGAGCTGGTCGCCGCGCTGGAGGACAAGGTCCGCGACAAACGCGCCGAGCTGGGAAGCCTGCGCTCCGAGCACGCCGACCTGCTGCGCCGTTACGCGACCGCCGAGAGCGAACGCGCCCGCGCCCTGGAGGGCCGCCGCCGTCTCGCGCTCGAAGCGGCGGAACCCCCGCGCGCCCTGGCCGCCGGGCCCGCCGACCACCGTACGCACGCCGGGGCGCCGACCCCGCTGACGTACCGGCTGGCCCACGACGCGCTCACCCGCCTCGCCCGCCCGGCCCCCGCGCCCGCTCCCGAGCCCGCCGCCCCGGAGCCGGAGCCGGAGCCGGCCGCACGCCGCCAACTCCCCCCGTCACCCCGCAAGCCCGCGTCGATCCAGCGCACGGGCGGCGGCTTCGACTTCTTCGGCACCAGCACCGGAACCGGCTCGCGCTGACGCCCGCCTCACCCGCCGAACGGACGTGGCACGCCGCCCGTTCGGCAGGCGTCGGCGATCGCCCGCGTGTCCCAGTAGAACGGGTAGACCTCGGCGATCCGCCCGTCCTCGACCCGGATCGTCTGGAGTACGGGGAAGCCGAGTTCGCGGCCGGTGGCCCGCGCGCGGGCACGGATCTGCGTGAGCACCACCGCCGTTTCCCCGGTGGCGAGGAACTCCTGCTCCTCCATCTCGAACGACTCCCACGCCTCCGCCATCGCGAGGAAGAACCGCGCCATGCCGTCGTGCCCGCGCCAGGTGCCGCCGTAGGGCAGGGCGTCCGCCTGGTGCAGCACGACATCGGGTGCGAAGAAGGGCGCGAGCAGGTCGAACGAGGCCCGGCCGGGGCCTCCCGCCGCCAGATACTCCGCCTCGGCCGCGTACATACCGGTGAGGACCGTCACTGAGTCCGTAGCTGATGACATCGCCATCCCGCCACACCGCTGTCCGGGGCGCTACTCCCGGGCGTCCCGGTCGAGTGCGTCGAGCAGGTCCACGGCGGCGGCCATGTAGCCGCTGATCCAGCGATCGTGGATGCGCTTGATGGGCAGGGGCGCGAGCGACAGGTGGCGCTCCCGTCCCAGCCGCCGGCCGGTGACGAGCCCGGCCTGTTCCAGCACGCGGAGGTGCTGGAGCACGGTGGTGCGGTCGAGTTCGGGCAGCAGCGCGCACAGTTCCCCGGTGGTGCGGGTGGCCGCCTTGAGCGCGTCGAGCATGCGCCGCCGCACCGGCGAGGCGAGGGCCTTGAACACGCGGTCGTCGTCCGCGTCCTCGTCAGTCGAGCCAATCATGTTGTAACTTTACAACATGACATCGAACGCACCCCTCACCGAACTGTCCTTCACCGTCTCGGGACGCGTCGCACGGCCCGTCGAGCAGGTCTACGAAGCCGTCGCCGACCCGGACCAGCTGTCCCGCTACTTCACCACCGGCGGCGCCAAGGGCCGCCTCGAACCGGGCGGGGAGGTGACGTGGGACTTCGCCGACTTCCCCGGCGCGTTCCCCGTCACCGTGACCGAGGCGGCCCCGCCCCGGCGGCTGGCCATCGAGTGGGACGGCAGCGCGACCACCGGCGAGCAGGGCACCACGCGCACGGTCTTCGAGTTCGAGCCCATCGACGCGGGCCGGCGCACGCTGGTGACGATCACCGAGACCTCATGGCAGCCCACCCCCGAAGGCGCCAAGGCGGCCTTCGGCAACTGCGAGGGCTGGACGGGCATGCTCACCGCACTCAAGGCATGGCTCGAACACGGCATCAACCTCCGCGAAGGCTTCTACCGCTGACCCACCGGCCCTCCAAGACAACGCCCTTGGGCCAACCCCGGCCACACTCGGGGGTGTCCCCAGGGCGCTACTCCCCCTCTCGCGTGAAGTCCACGAGGGAGCAGCCGTTCCCTGTGGTGCGGGGAGGGCGATGTCCGGCGTCCACGCTCTCAGGCGGGCGGTAGGGAGAGTCGGGGCATCTTGGGGTGCTGGAGGTGTTGGCCGTCTCGGGTCACGGTGAGTGTGAAGTCCGCCGCCCCTGGGGCACCGGCGGCGTCGTAGGCGTCGAGTACGTCTTCCACACGGCTCCACAGGTGAACGGGACCGCGCTCCCCGACGCGCCAGTCCTCGCCGTCCGGCGTGAGGATCGCCT
>NZ_JBJZOH010000038.1:0-53262 GCF_047200595.1 Streptomyces sp. MS19
CCCCCCCCCCCCCCCCCCCCCCCCCCCCCCCCCCACTCCGCCCGCCCCGAGGGGCCGGGCGGAGTGCGGCGAACGGTCACCGGCGCACGGTCACCGGCTCACCAGTCGAGCGGCCGCCCGTCGCGGAAGAAGCCGCCGGTGGGGCCGTTGTCGGGCAGTTCGACCGCCCACATGACGCTCCGGGCGCCCTCGGACACCGGCCGCCCGCCCGCGCCGCCCATGTCGGTGGCGACCCAGCCGGGGCACACCGCGTTCACCAGGACGCCGTGCGCGCGCAGGTCGGCCGCGAGCATCCGCGTCGAGGCGTTGAGCGCCGCCTTCGACACGCAGTAGGCCGGGGCGCCCGCGCCCATCCCGGAGATCGAGCCGCCGCCGCTGGAGACGTTGACGATCCGGCCGTGCGGGCTCTCGCGCAGCAGCGGGACGAACGCCTGCGTGGTGCGCCAGGCGCCGAGCAGGTTGGTCTCCAGCGCCTGGCGCACCACGTCGAGGTCGGCGGTGGCCGGGCGCTGCCATGTGTCGTACAGGATCGCCGCGTTGTTGACAAGGACGTCGCAGCGGCCGTACGTGTCGGTGATCCGTGCGGCGAGGGCCTCGACCGTCGCCGCGTCGTCCACGTCGAGCCGCGCGGGCACGACGTCGAGGCCCGACGAGATCAGCGGCTTCGCCGCGGCCTCGCCCTTGGCGGGGTCGCGGGAGCCGAGGACGGCCGTGTAGCCGGCCTTGGCGAGCTGGCGGACGACTTCGAGACCGATGCCGCGGTTGGCGCCGGTGACGACCGCCACCGGTGAACCGGCCCGGCCGCCGGAGGCGTTCCGGGCTGACGGGGTCTGGGCTGACATGACTGCCTCCCGGCATGACGGCGGGCCGGGACCGCGCTCGGCAGCGCGGACACCGGCCCGGGGGAAGGTCTACTGTGCGCGGATCGCCCGGATGATCTGCGACGGGTCGGTGTACGACTTCCAGCGCGTGATCCGCCCGTTCCGGACGGTGAGCCACTGGATGAACTCTATCTCGAACTGACGGCCCGTCGCCTTGACGGTGCCCGTCTCGTGGATGACGCCCATGGCCTCGTCGCCGTCGACGACGAGCCGCACCAGGCTCTCGGCGCCCACGTCCACCGCGCCGACGAAGGTCTGGAAACTGGCCAGGACCTCCTGCGGGCCGCGGCAGGTGCCTATCCATTCCATGTCGTCGTTGTAACCGGCCACCGGCGAGTAATTGATCCATTCGACCTCGGGGTCGAGGAATCCCAGTGCCCGTTCGATGTCACCTCCGGTCAGCGCCTCGAACCATCCGGAGGCGACCTCACGTGTTCCGTCCATTGCGGTTCCCTTTCGCCGGTCCGGACCCCGGGCCCCGCGCGCCGGAAAAGCGGCGGGTACGCGCCGGAGCGATATCCGGAGTTCCTGCCGCGATGGTGACCGGTCGCCGTGCGCGGGGGCAACGGTGAGTGAACGAAGTAGCGCGGCGGCCCCGCGGACGAGGGCGGCGGTGTGCCGTCGGGTACCAGTCATGCGAGTACTAGCCATCGCTCGTCCCTTCTCCGCGGGGCGGCGGCGGAGGAGGATGGCCGCGAGAGGTCGGGCGTCTCAGGGGAGGGGATCGCCATGGGCCGTCGGCCCGCGCTGCCGGTGCAGGACAAGGTGGACATCGTCCTCGGCGTGCTCAGCGGAGCGGTGTCCGCGGCCGAGGCGGCCCGCCGCAACTCGCTGTCGGGGCAGACCATCAGCGTGTGGAAGCGCACGTTCGTGGACGGCGGGCGCGCCTCGCTCGCCGGCGCCGGGTGCGCCCCGGCCGACGACGTGCTCCGCCTGACGCGCGAGCTGGAGCAGCTGCGCGCCGCGCTCGGCGCGGCCGAGGCGGAGCTGGGCAGGCTCCGGCGCGACGACGCCTGAGGCGCCGGACGCGCGCCACGGCCGTCGCGTCACCTCCGTCCACTGCGTCAACTTGTACAAGCCTCCGCCGTGAGGTCCCGTGCGCTGTCTCGCCGCTCCGGCGGCGGGTTAACTCGAAGGCGAACCCACCGGAAGTCCGTTGGAAAAGACCGACGAGCCCACTACCCGGGAGAAGCGTATGGCCGACACGGAAACCACACGAGCCCTCGTCCTGAAACTCTTCACCGATGTGGCGGGCGGCAATGCCGAGGGCGTCCTCGGGGCGATGGCACCCGATGTCGCCCTCGAATTCCCCGGCAACGAGCTGAACGCCCGGATACCGGGCTACGGGAACTGGACCGGCCGGGACGGGTTCGCCGAACACCTGCGGCTGCGCGGCGAATTCGTGGACATCGTCGCCTTCGAGCGCCGGGCCGTCGTGGTGGACGGCGCGAACGCCGTCGTCCAGACCCGCCAGCTGATCCGCCACAAGGCGGGCGGCACCGAGGCGCCCACCGACTTCACCACCTTCCTCACCTACGGCGACGACGGCCTCGTGACCCACTGCAAGGTGGTCTTCGACTCGTCGGCCGAGGTCGCGATGTGGCGCGCCGAGTCCCACGCGCTGCTGCTGCCCGCCGTCCGGAGCGGGAGCCTCGCCGAGGTCCACCGCGTCCTCGGCGCCGGGGCCGACCCGAACCAGCGCGACACGGAGACCGGCCTGACGGCCCTCCAGACCGCCGCCGGACTCGGGAACGCCGCCGTCACCGCCGCCCTGGTCGAGGCGGGGGCCGACGTCCACTCCGCCGACAGCAGGGCCGGGGGCACCGCGCTCCACAAGGCCGTGCAGCGCGGCGACCTGGACACGATCCGCGTCCTCGTGGGCGCCGGCGCCTTCATCGACGCGGTGGCCCCGACCACGGGCCACACGCCGCTGATGGACGCGCTCTGGTACAAGTGGCCGGACATCGTGGCCTACCTGCTCGACCAGAACGCGGGCCTCGGCCTGTACACGCACTACGGGTTCTCGCTGCGCGAGCACTTCGAGTACGAGCTGAACGTGAACACGCGCGGCAAGGAGAAGCTGCTCGCCGCCGAGAAGCTGCTCGCCGACCGCACCGCGGCCGACGAGCGCGCCGCCCAGGAGCAGCGGCTGATGGCCGCGGTCGCCGCCGGTGACGCCGCCGCCGCCCGCGCCGAACTGGCCGCAGGCGCCGCCGTGGACGCGCGCTTCCCGGTCGTCAACGGCTTCAACGACGCGCACACCCCGCTGCTGGTGGCGTCCCGCGACGGGCACACCGAGATCGTCCGCGACCTGCTCGCGGCCGGGGCCGACGTCAACGCGACCGAGCCCACGTTCGGCGCGGTGCCGCTGCACAAAGCGGTCTACAACGGGCGGGCCGACATCACCCGCCTCCTGACCGAGGCGCCGGGCATCGACCTGGACTTCCAGGGCGCGACCAACGGGTACAGCCCGCTGCACGACGCCCTGTGGCACGGCTACGAGGAGTGCGCCCGCGTCCTCCTCGCCGCCGGGGCGCGCACCGACCTGGTCGGCCACGACGGCAAGACCCCGCGCGACATCGCCGAGGAGAGCTTCGGCGCCGGCCACCCGCTGGTCGTCGCGCTCAGCCGGTGACGGACGCGCCCTCCCGTACCAGCACCATCCCCAGTCACTCCCTGCATCCCCTGTGAAGGAGCCGGACCATGCTGTTCTACGTCCAGATGAAGTGGAACCACGAAGGCCGCATCACCCTCGACGAGCTGTGGGAGATCGAGCGCGAGGAGGCCGAGCACGCACAGGAGACGGTCGATTCCGGTTTCTGCGTCGGCATCTGGAAGGTGGCCGCGCAGAAGCGCGTCATCGCCATCATCGATTCCCCCGACGCCGAGGAGCTGGACCGCACCGCGCTCGGACGGCTTCCGATGCGCGAGTACCTGGAATTCGAAGAGGTCTGGCCGCTGCGTGACTACCTCGGCTTCGCCGAGGACGTCAAGCTCCGCTATCAGGTCTGAGGGGGAAGTCCGCCATGATTCACCAGTTGATTTTCGCCGCGCCGCGCCCGGGAATGACGGTCCAGGAGTTCCAGCGCTACTGGGTCGAGGAGCACGCGGTGCGCTATGCGAGCAGGATTCCGCAGATCAAGCGGTACGCGGTCGACACCACCATTCCGCAGCCCGGTGAGAACCCGCTGTGGCAGGGTGTCGCGGAGATCTGGCTGGAGAACGAGGAGGAGCAGGTCGCCTCGTTGCAGACGCCGGAGTTCCTGGAGGGCGCCCGCCTGGACGAGCCGCGCTGGGCCGCGTTCTGGCAGTCCGTGGTGCTCGACACGGACACCGAGACCGTCGTGCGGGGCGAGCCCGAGGACGCCGTGCAGCCGGGCGTCAAGCTGATCGTGCTGGGCAAGCGGCGCGAGGGCATGTCGCGGGACGAGTTCCGGGAGTACAGCCGCCGTACGCACGCCCCGCTGGTGCGCGAGGTGCCCGGCGTGCGGCGCTTCTACCAGTCGTTCACGCGGGACGGCTGGTACGCGATCAGCGAGCCGCCGTTCGACGTGGCCTACCACGTCTGGTTCGACGACCTGGCGGCGCTGGCCGAGGCCAGGCTGACGCCGGAGCGCGCCGCCGTCCTGGCGGACCGCGCGGCGTTCCTCAACGAGGACTACGTCCACACGCTGCTGCTGCGCCAGCACTGGGTCATCGGCCCCGAGGCACGCTGAGCCATCACGGCGCGCCGCCGGCCGCGTCCCCGCCCCGGGGCCCGGCGAGCGCGCGGCCCCCGGCCCCCCGTACCGTCACGGGGGGGCCGGGGGCCCTTCTCGTTCCCGCGCGTTCCCGCTCGCGGCGGGGGCGCGTCAGCCGCCGTACTCCGCCATGGCCGCGGCCCACTCGTCGAGCTTCGCCAGCGTCTCGTCCTTCGTCCACGGGTCGGCGAAGAAGAGGACGCGCTCCGGTTCGAGGGCGGCGGCGCGCTCCAGTTCCGCCGGGTCGCCGCCGGTGAAGAAGCTCAGCCGCGGCTGCGGCCTCCCCTGCTCGGCGGCCAGCTTCCTGATGCCGGCCACCTCCTTCTCGACCCGGTCGATGTCGAACAGCGGCGGCATCATCCAGCCGTCCGCGAGGTCGAGGACGCGCTGCGGCATCTTCGGGCTCCAGCCGCCGAGCAGCACCGGCGGGCGGGGCCGCTGCACCGGCTTGGGCCACGACAGGACGGGCCCGAAGTCCACGTGCTCGCCGTGGAACTCGGCCGCGTCCTGCTCCCAGATGCGGGTGATCGCGGTCAGCCGCTCGCGCAGCACCGAGAAACGCCGCGCCGGATCGACGCCGTGGTTGGCGATCTCCTCGGTGATCCAGCCCGTGCCGACGCCGAAGACCAGCCGGCCGCCGGAGAGCAGGTCGAGGCTGGCGGCCTCCTTGGCGGTGATGATCGGGTCGCGCGTGCTGAGCAGGATGACCCCGGTGCCCAGCAGGATGCGGCTGGTGGCCGCCGCCATCGACGTCAGGGTGACGAACGGGTCCAGCATGTGGGAGAAGTAGCGCGGCATCGGCTCGCCGCCCGGCAGGGAGATGTCGAGCGCCGGTATATGGGTGTGTTCCGCGACGAAGACGGAATCGAATCCACGCTCCTCGGCGGCCGCGCCCAACTCCGCGGGTGTGATAGCACGCTCCTGCGGATTGTTGGTCTCTGCGGAGACGAACACGGAGAGCCCGAACTTCATCTTGCGCTTCCTTTCTGCTGGGGCCGAGCCTCTCGGCTGGGAGACGTGGCACATTACAGTCCGGCGCGGGAACGTTCCAGACCATGTTGTGGTCAGGCAGAAAAGGCGGCATTGGGCGGTTTTTTTGTTCCCCCTTTGCCGAGCCGCACTAGGATTGAACGCTCGCATGACCGGAAGCGCGGCGCGACTCCGGCATAACGGGCGTCAGGGCATTTCCCGTCCGCCGGCCGCTGCCGTCGCCTCACAGAAAGGCGATCGCCTTGGACATCCGAAGCGAACTGTCCGATTTCCTGCGCTCGCGCCGGAGCCGGATACCTCCCGAGGCGCACGGGCTGCCCGGCGGCGGGAGGCGCAGGTCGCCGGGGCTGCGCCGCGCGGAGGTGGCCCAGCTCGCCGGGATCAGCGTGGACTACTACATCCGGCTCGAACAGGGCCGCGCGGGACGCCCGTCGTCGTCCGTGCTCGACTCCCTGGCGCGCGCCCTGCTGCTGACGGCCGGGGAGCGCGACCACCTCTACCTGCTCGCCAGGGACCAGAACGCGCCGCGACCGTCGGCCGCCGCCGAGCACGTGCGCGGCGGTGTACGGCGGCTGCTGCACGTCCTGTTCCCGACGCCCGCGTACGTCCTGGGGCGGCGGATGGACGTCCTGGCCTGGAACGACGCGGCGTCCGCGCTGTTCGGCGACTTCTCCGCGATGCCCGAGGACCGCAGGAACCTGGTGTGGCACCTCTTCCGCGTACCGGCGGCGCGGTCGCTCTACCCGGAGTGGGAGCGCGTCGCGCGGCAGGGCATCAGCCATCTGCGGGTGTCCGCCGCGCGGCACCGGGACGATCCCGGGATCGCCGCCCTCGTCGCCGAACTGGGCGGGACCAGCCCGGAGTTCCGCGCGATGTGGGCCATGCACGACGTGGAGGACCGCAGCAGCGGGCGGAAGACGTTCGACCATCCGGTCGTCGGGCGGCTGACACTGGACTACGAGGCGCTGCAACTGCACGACGGGCCGGACCAGCACCTCGTCACGTACACGGCGCCGTCGGGCAGCGCGTCGCAGCGCGGTCTCGACCGGCTGGCGGAGAGGTGCGCGCGGCGGGTCGTGGTGGTGGGGAGCGCAGGCGCCCCCGAGCCGGCTCCCTGAGGGGCCGGCGCGGGGGCGCGGGCGGGGTCGGTCAGGCGGGGGTGGTGGGCTCGTCGATCACGGTGACGGCGGTGTCGAGCCCGGCGAGGCGCAGGGCCTCCCGGAAGGCGGGTGACGCGCCGACGACGAAGACCTGCGCCCGGCCCGGCAGTTGCTGCTGGGCGAAGGCGATGCAGCGCAGCCCGGCCGCCGTCGGGACGGGCATGTCCCGTACGTCGACGACCAGGCGGGACGGACCGCCGCGCAGCGCGTGGTCGACCTGGGCGCGGAACGCCTCGACCGCGGCGTCGCCGGGGTCCTGCGAGAGGCTGACCAGGGCGGAGCCGCCGGGGGTGTCGCTCGATGCGTGGAAGGTCATGGCTGTACGTCCTCCTTCAGAGGGCGGACTTCAGAGGGCGGGCTTCAGGGGGCGGGCCACCAGCGCCAGCGCGCTGTGTGCGGCCAGGGAACGGTGCGGTGACGGGCACGGCGGTTCCGCGCCCGCCCGGTGCGCCTGCCGTCCGGGCGGCGCGGCCGTGTCGGCGAAGAGGTGCCAGCGGGTGCCGGGCGGGGGGTCGGGGACGCGCAGGGCACGCGGCCCGTGGCCGGAGTTGACAGCCAGGTAGACGGTGCTCGGCGGGCCGCCCGGCGACGGGCGTTCCTCGTGGAGCAGCGCGGCCAGCAGCGTCGAGTCCTCGGACCAGTCGGGCTGTCCCGGCTCCTCCCCGTGCCAGCTCACGGGCGGCAGCGACCAGCCGTCCGGCAGGGTGTCCACGGGGTGGTGCTCGCGGCGCAGGACGGGCTCGGCGCGGCGGAACGCGAGGCAGCGCCGGACGAACGTGTACAGGTCCCGGTGGCGCGCGAGCCCCGCCCAGTCGAGCCAGCCGGTCGGCGAGTCCTGGCTGTAGGCGTTGTTGTTCCCCCGCTGGGTGCGGCCGAGTTCGTCGCCCGCCGGGAACATGGGGACGCCCTGGCTGGTGAGCAGCAGCAGGAACGCGTTGCGTGCCTGCCGTTCGCGCAGCCGCCGTATGCCGAGGTCCCGTGTCGGGCCCTCGTGGCCGCAGTTCCAGCTGTCCTCGTCGGCGACGCCGTCGTGCCCGCCCTCGCCGTTGGCCTCGTTGCGCCGCCGCTCGTACGTGGTCAGGTCGGCGAGGGTGTATCCGTCGTGGCAGGTGACGTAGTTGACGGAGGCGGTGGCCGGGCGGCCCGCGTAGAGGTCGGGCGAGCCCACCAGGCGCGTCGCGAACTCGGCGACGCTGCCGGGCCGTCCGGCCAGCAGGCGGCGCGCGGCGTCGCGGTAGCGCATGTTCCACTCGGCGAACCGGCCGTGGTGCGGGAAGGAGCCGACCTGGTAGGCGCCCGCCGCGTCCGTCGCCTCGGCGATCAGCCTGCGCCCGGCGAGTACCGGGTCGGCGGCGATCTCGGCGAGCAGCGGCGGCTCTTCGAGGAGGGCGCCGTCCGTGCCGCGCGCGAGGATCGACGCCATGTCGAAGCGGAATCCGTCCACGCGGTACTCGGTGGCCCAGTGCCGCAGGCAGTCGAGGAGGAAGGCGCGGGTGACGGGATGGTTGGCGTTGACGGTGTTGCCGGTCGCGGTGAGGTCGCGGTAGGCGCCGTCCGGGCCGAGCAGGTAGTAGGCGGACTCGTCCAGCGCGCGGAACGACAGCAGCGGTCCGCGCCGGTCGCCCTCGGCCGTGTGGCCCAGGACGACGTCGAGCAGCACCTCGATGCCGGCCGCGTGCAGGGCCTTGACCAGTTCCTTCAGCTCGCGTCCCGGGCCGCCTGGACGGCGGTCGGCCGCGTAGGCGGCCTTGGGCGCGAGGAAGCCGACGGTGTTGTAGCCCCAGTAGTTCGGCAGCGGCCGCCCGGTGGCGGGGTCGGTGTACGTGTTGTCGGTCTCGTCGAACTCGGCGACCGGCAGCAGCTCCACGCAGTTGACACCCAGTTGACGCAGATAGGGGATCTTCTCGCGCAGCCCCGCGTACGTCCCGGGCCTGGCGACGCCCGAGCTGCCGTGCCGGGTGAAGCCGCGGACGTGCAGCTCGTAGACGACCAGGTCGGCCGCCGGGATGCGGGGCGGCCTGTCGTCCCCCCAGTCGAACGAGCCGTCCGGCAGGGCGGACCGGTACGCGGGCCGCTCCCCCCACGCCCCGCCGCCGCCCAGCTCGGCCGCGTACGGGTCGAGGAGCACCGGCGAGGGTCCCGTCCCGCCGGGCCGGGGCGCGACGCGGAAGCCGTAGTGGAACGCGCCGGGGACCAGCCCCGGCACGGTGACGGTGTGCGGGCCCCCCGCGCCGGGCGCGCGGTCCATGCGGATCTCCCGCAGGACCGCCCCGTCGTCCGGGCTCATCAGCACGAGCCACGCGTCGGGCGCGGCGGTCCGCAGGGCGAAGCGGACACCGCCGGGGACGACGTGCGCCCCCGGCGGTACCGCGGTGGTGGCGGCGGCGGTCACGGATCGCTCACCCGTCCGCCGGCCGCACCCTGGCCTGGACGGTGACCGGCGCCGACGTGGCGGGCAGCCGGACCGTCATGGCCCGCGGGTCGAAGTCCCCGTACGGCGCGCCGTCGACCAGCACGCGGTCCAGCACGACCCGGCCGGGCGGGAACACGTCGGGCGACACCCGCAGCAGCCGCCCCGGCCAGTCGGCGTCGGGGCGCGGCCTGAACCACAGGTCGAGCGGCTCGCGCCGGATCAGCAGCCGCGTGTACACCTCGGCGAGGTAGCACAGCTCCGCCTTGTGGTACATGCTCATGGCGTGGCTGCCCTTGAGGCGCTCGTTGCCCATCAGGAAGGGCAGACCCTGGGCCAGGACGGTGAAGAAGACGCCGCCCTCGTCGTGGTCCAGGAAGAAGGAGTTGTAGAACGCGGACGACTCGCGCGCGTGGGTCAGGAACTCGTCGGAGCCGGTGCTGCCCGCGAGGATCAGGTAGGCGAGGATCGCCTGCTCCTGCTGCCACCACGTCTTGTGGTCGTGCCAGACGAAGTTGTGGCGCCCGTTCTCGGCGGTGCGCTCCAGCAGGTCGTACCAGCCGCCGCGCCGCACGTCGCGGCCGAGGTCCGGCATGGTCGCGCCGATGCGCTCGGCCAGGGCGCGGTACTCGCGCTTCGGCACGGCGCCCTGCATGCGCGTGAGGTTCCAGGCGATCTTGAGGTTGTGGCCGATGACGGCGCGGTCCTGCTGCCAGCCCCAGGTGCGGTCGGGCGTCCAGTCGCCGTGGAAGCGCTCCTGGACGAACGGGCTCGGCGGGTCGGAGCGGTCCGGCATGTGGGTCACGATCATGTCGAACGTGTGCTCCAGCATGCGGAGATGGCGCTCGTCACCGGTGGCGAGGTAGAGGTTGAAGAGGTACGCGGGGGCGTGGTCGCCGACCGAGTTCCAGTTCTTGCGGGCCCGGTTGGGGCCGAGCGCGTCGTGGAACGGGCTGAGGGTGACCGGTTCGATGTGCGACCAGTAGCCGCCCCCGACCGGGTCGGCGAAGTGCTTGTCGAACAGGCGCAGCGTGCCCTCGATGTCCGCGAGGATCTCGGGCGACCCGGTGAGGCGGTACGTCTGCGTGAGTCCGACGAGCGCGTAGATCTGCTCGTACGCCGGGATGGCGCGGTAGTCGTCGCCGAACTCCGAGGCGAACAGCTTGAATTCGCGCATCCCCGTGTTGTCCACGCCGTGGTACCAGTAGACGGTGTCCTCGTCCGGGTCCTCGAAGCGCATGTGGTCGTGCAGGTAGCGCGAGCCGCGCTCGGCGACGGTGAGGAAGTCCTCGTCGCCGGTGAGCATGTAGGCGCTCGCCATGCCGTAGACCATGCGGGAGACGGTGTCGGCCTCCTGCACCTGGACCTGCGTCTTGTGGCCGCTGCCGCGGATCTCCGTCCGGTAGTCGCCGAAGTCGATCTCGCCGTCGCCGAACTGGGACCGCCGGTAGAAGCGCGCCAGCTGCCGCAGCTGCTCCACCCACCAGCCGTCGCGCTCGAACGGCCACGCGCCGTCGGGCCCGGTGACGACGGTGAGCTCGGACGCCTGGTGGTGCGGGCCGTCCGCCTCGGGGTAGACCGGGCCGTGGCAGAAGACGAACGTGCCGGGCAGCAGCACGTCGTACAGGCTGCCGCTGACGTCCTCGTACGGCTGCCCGAGGTTGCGCATCCGCCGGCCCGAGGTGGTCGCGGTCAGGTGGACGGTGACCTCCTGGCCGTCCAGGGTGCGCAGCGCGACGCGCCGGTCCTGGCGGCCGATGACGTATCCGGCGGTCGTGTCGGAGTAGGTGAACGGGAGCTGCGCGTTCCCCTCGCCGGTGCCGGTGCCCGCGCCGGTCATGACACGGCCCCGGCGGGCGGGTCGAGCCGGTCGATCACGGCGCGGGCCAGCAGGTGGCTCACGCCGACGGTGCGGCCCGTCACCAGGTCGCGGTCCACGGCGACGTCGAGGTCGGTGTAGTGCGCGCCCATGTTGCGCACGTCGCCGACGAGGTTGTTGTGGCAGGTGAGCTGACGGCCGCGGACGAGTTCGGGCGCGGCGGTGACCAGCATCAGGCCGTGGCAGGAGAAGGCCTTCACCAGCTGCGGCATGCGGAAGGCGCGGCGCATCAGCTCGACGGCGGGCGCGAGCCGGTCGACGTCCTCGCTGTAGCGCAGCCGGTCGGCGACCTGGCCGGACGGCACCACGAGGGCGGCGTACCGGGACAGTTCGGCGTAGTCGAGCGCCTCCAGGTCGCCGGAGACGGTGAGCGGCGCGCCGCGGTCGTGGCCGGTGAAGCGGAGCGAGGGCTGCCCCCACAGGCGCGTCAGCAGGACGACCTCGGCCCCCTCCTCGGCGAAGCGGCGCTGGTAGTAGGAGATCTCCTCTTCGAGGAAGTCGCCCTCCACCAGGATGCCGATGCGGCGGCCGGTCAGCCGGCCGTCGACGGACGGATTGTGGCTCATCGGTGGGTCCCTTGCGAGTCGTAGGCTTGCCGGCCGGCGCCCGCCGCGCGGCGGGCGCGGCGGGCGGGCGTACCGGTCTCAGGTGCGGGTCAGCGGCGCGGGTGCCGGCGCCTCGGACGACGGCCGCGGCTCGACCGCGATCGTCCTGATCCGGGGCACGCCGTCCTGGAACACGACCCACCACTCGTGGCGTGCGGCGGGCGTGCCGTCGGGGCCTGCCACGGACACCGAGGCCATCGCGTGGACGGGCGACTGCACGCGGACCTGGATGCCGGCCGGTTCCGGCTTGCAGCGGGTGAACGGCAGGCAGGCGTCCGTCAGGTACCACCGGCTGAACTCCTGCGGGCCGCGCACCACCGCCGTCGGCAGGTCGATCCGCAGGCCGTTGGCGAGGTACGGCAGCAGCTGCTCGGCCGGGACACCGCGTCCCAGCGCGTCGTACCAGTCGCGTACCAGGTCCTCCACGGTCGCGGCGACCGGCGTCGGACGGGCGGGCACGTTCACTGTCTTCCTTTCCCGACGGGTGCTCCCGGCGCCTGGCCGGGAGCACCCCCGTGTGTCAGTCGACGGCCAGGTCGATCAGGTACGGGCCGTCGTGCGACCACATGGCGTCCAGGGCGGGCCGGATCTGGTCGTGGGTCTCCACGCGCTGTCCCGGCACGCCGAGGGCGGCGGCCAGCTCGCTGAACGCGATGGCCGGCCTGGTCAGGTCGAAGGCGTCGGGCACGTCGTGCGCCTCGACGCCGAGGTCGGTCCAGTACTGGGCGAGGTTGAGGTCCAGCAGCCGGTAGCGGCCGTTGTTGCAGATCACGAACTTGGCGCCGATCTGCTCGCGCGCCGCGGTCCACAGGGCCTGGAACGTGTACATGCTGCCGCCGTCACCGGTGAAGCCGACGACGGGCACGTCGGGCCGCGCCAGCTTCATGCCGACGGCGCCGGGGATGCCGACGCCGAGGGAGCCGCCCCGCGTCTGGAGATACGAGCCCGGCACCCGCGGCGGCAGGTGCCGCGCGAGGGGGCCGCCCGCCGTGAGGGCCTCGTCGAAGAGGGCGAGTCCTGGCGGGGCCGTCTCGGCGAGCGCGGCGACGAACGCCTCGGCCACGGTCGCGTCCTCCCCCGGCGCCGGCGCGGGCGCGGGGGCGGCGGCGACCGGACGGCCGGAGGTGTCCGGGCCGAGCGCGTCGGCCAGCGCGGCCAGGGTGGCGCGCGGGTCGGCGACCAGGCCCACGTCCACGGGGAAGTTCTTCGCGATCTCGTAGGCGTCCAGGTCGATGTGCACGATCCTGGCGTCCGGCCTGAACGGGCTGTCCAGCAGCGGGAAGACCTCGGGGAAGACGTACGTCCCCACGATCAGCACCGCGTCCGCGTCACCCACGACACGGGCGCTGCTCGCGCCGAACATGTGGCCGAGCTCGCCGCCGTACAGCGGGTGCGTGGCGTCGAAGTTGACCTCCGAGGAGTTCGCGCCCCACACGCGGGCGCCGAGCCGTTCGGCCACCCTGGTCAGTTCGGCCTGGGCGCCGGACACGGCCACGCCGTCGCCCATCACGATCAGCGGGCGTTCCGCGTCGCGCAGCAGGCCGGCGGCGCGGGCCAGGGCGTCCGGCGCCGGGACGGAGCGGGTGTCGGGGATGCTGGTCGGCACCGCGGGCTCCGACGTCAGCTCGTCCATCACGTCGGCGGGCAGGACCACGACGACCGGGCCGCGCGGCGGCGTCATCGCGATCTTGACCGCGCGGCGCAGGACGCGCAGCGTCGAGCCCGGATCGACGACCCGGGTGGCCCACTTGGTCACCGGCTCGGCCATGGCGACCAGGTCGGCGGCCATCTGGCCGTCCATCGCGTCGTACCTGACGCCGGCCTCGCCGACGACCACGACGAGAGGCGACCCGCCGCGCTTGGCCTGGTACAGCATGCCGATGCCGTTGCCGAGGCCCACTCCGCTGTGCAGCTGGACCAGGCCCGGACGCTGGGTGGCTCGCGCGTACCCATCGGCCATGCCCACGGCCGCCCCCTCGTGGAGGGCGAGCACGTAGGAGAGATCGAAGCGGCGTCCTTCGTCCAGGAAGCCCTGTTCGACGGTCCCTGGATTACCGAACATGTACGTGATGCCATCCGCCGCGAACTGCTCGAAGATGGCGGTCTTTCCGGGCCTGGCAGGCATGCCGGGTCAGTCCTTTCCAAGGAGGACGGAGGGGAGGACGGGGGGAACGCGGGTCACCAGCCGTGGCGGCGCAGGCCGTTCTCCAGCACGTCGACCATCAGCTGCCCGGCGGGCAGGGAGTCGGGCGTGGACCTTGCCGTGATGAAGGGGAAGTCCACGATGACGGAGACCTCCTTGCCGACGTTGCCGTGGAAGGCGCCCTCGGGGCCGGTCGCGTCGCGCAGGATGTACTCCAGCGGGTACGGCGGCGGGCCCATGTTGAAGTCCACGCCGATGAAGCCGGTGCCGTCCTTGTAGTCGTACTCCTTGGGGTGGCCGGTGACGTGCTTGCCCCACAGGAGGCTGGCGCGCGACTCCAGGTCGCGGGCGAACGCGAGGACGGCGACGCCGTAGCACTCGGCGAGGATCGGCTTCTCGGCGGCGGTGAAGGCGAGGACCAGCTCGTGCAGCCGCTCGTTGTTCGCCAGGTCCACGATGGGGCCGCTGCCGCCGACGATGACGAGGCCGTCGAAGCCGGACACGAGGTCCTCGGTGGCCGCGTCCAGCCGGCGGTTGTACTCCTCCAGCTCGCGCAGGTGGTTGAGCGAGCTGTAGTAGGGGCGCTCGGGGACGAGGTCCTGGAGGCTCAGCGGGTTGTCCAGGCGGCTCGACTCGTCCAGCTCGCGGGCGCGGCGCGCCATGTCGCGCGTGGTGACGGAACGGCCGAGCGGCGGGTCGATGTACTCGGCGTCGAGGCTCGGCGGCAGCGCCTGGGCGCGGCGGCCGGTCGGGGTGGCGAAGGTGATGCCGTAACCGGCGGCGTCGAGGGCCTCGACCGGCCCGACGAGTTCCTCACCCCAGTAACCGTACTCGGAAAGCACCACGAGTATTTGCTTGGGCACGAGCCCTCCATGGTCGATGGGTATCGGCCCCGTTTTCCGGGCCGCTCCCCAGTACAGTCAGGCGGGCCCCGGTCGGGCAAGAAAGGCCGTGCCGCGCGCGACCACTTGTTCAACTTGCCGATGCGTCCGCCCTTTTCCCGCGGCCCGGAATACCGGCCCCGCACACCCACCCGCGCAAGTTGACGCAGTGGCCGCCGAATCGGCCCGATGACGGCGGAAAGTGGTAGGGAATTACGCACTCTGGGACCCGACAACCCGTCAAGAAGGGGTTCCGACATGAGCGGCCGACTAGCCGTATCAGATATCACACCTGTCGTCAGCGGTGGCACCCGTCCGTCGAAAGCGGTCGTCGGGGAGCACGTGCCGGTGACGGCGACCGTATGGCGCGAGGGCCACGAGCGGGTCGCGGCCTCCGTCGTGTGGTCGGGTCCCGGCCGGGACGCGCGACCGGTGACACTCCCCATGACGCTGGTCGACGAGGGGCTCGACCGGTGGGAGGCCACCGTCGTCCCCGACCGGGAGGGCATGTGGTCCTTCCGCGTGGACGCCTGGGGCGACCCCTGGGCGACCTGGCTGAGCGACATCCGCGCGCTGACCTCGGCCGGCAGGCGCGCCGAGGCGCTGGCCAACGAGCTGGAGACCGGCGCGCGCCTGCTCGACCGGCTGGCCGCCGAGGCGGGCGGCCAGGGGGCCGACCCGGCGCCCGCCCGCGAGGCGGCGGCGGCCCTGCGCCGCGCCGGCCTGCCGCTGGAGCGCCGCCTGGCCCCGGCGCTCGGCGGCGCGGTGGCCGCGCTCGTCGCACGCCACCCGCTGCGCGACCTGGTGACGCGCGGCCCGGTGCGCCACATCGAGACCGACAGGCAGCGTGCGCTGGCCGGCGCCTGGTACGAGATGTTCCCCCGCTCCACGGGCGGGCGCGACGCCGGGGGACGGCCGGTGCACGGCACGTTCGCCACAGCCGCCGCCGACCTGCCGCGCATCGCCGCCATGGGCTTCGACGTCGTGTACCTGCCGCCCGTCCACCCCATCGGCACGACGCACCGCAAGGGCCCGGACAACGCGCTGGTCGCGGGCCCCGGCGACGTCGGCTCGCCGTGGGCCGTCGGCTCGTACGAGGGCGGGCACGACGCCGTGCACCCGCTGCTCGGCACCCTCGCGGACTTCCGCGACTTCGTCACCGTCGCGCGCGGCCTGGGCATGGAGGTCGCCCTCGACCTGGCGCTCCAGTGCTCCCCCGACCACCCCTGGGTGCGCGAGCACCCGGAATGGTTCACGACCCTCCCGGACGGCACGATCCGCTACGCCGAGAATCCGCCGAAGCGGTACGAGGACATCTATCCGCTGAATTTCGACAACGATCCCGAGGGTTTGCGCGCGGAAGTGCTCCGCGTCGTCCTCCACTGGGTCGAACAGGGCGTGCGGATCTTCCGCGTCGACAATCCGCACACGAAACCGCTGAACTTCTGGGAAGACCTCATCCGGCGCGTCAAGGAAACACATCCCGACGTGCTGTTCCTCGCCGAGGCATTCACCAGGCCGGCCGTCCTGAAAGACCTGGCGCGCGCCGGATTCACGCAGTCCTACACGTACTTCACCTGGCGCACCCGTAAACAGGAACTGGCGGACTACGCGCGGGAGCTGGCGTCCGAGGCCGATTTCCTCCGGCCCAACTTCTTCGTGAACACGCCGGACATCCTGCACGCCACGCTCCAGCACGGCGGCCCCGCCATGTTCGCGCTGCGCGCGGCCCTCGCCGCGACGCTGTCGCCCACCTGGGGCGTCTACTCCGGCTACGAGCTGTACGAGCACCTGCCGCTGCGGCAGGGCAGCGAGGAGTACGCGCGGTCCGAGAAGTACGAGCTGCGCCCCCGCGACCACGCGGCGGCCGAGGCGCAGGGCCGCAGCCTCGCGCCGTGGCTCACGCTGCTGAACCGCGTACGGGCCGAGCACCCCGCGCTGCGGCAGCTGCGCCGCGTCGACTTCCTCGACGTGGACAACGACGCGCTGCTCGCGTACGTGAAGACCGACCCGGCCACCGGCGACCGCGTGCTGTGCGTCGTCACCCTCGACCCGCACACCCCCCAGAGCGGTGTGGTGCGGGGCGTGCCGGAGGCGTTCGGCGCCGACAGGCCGCTGCTGCTGCACGACCGGGTGACGGGCACGACGGGCCTGTGGGACACGGACACCCCCGTGACGATCGATCCGGCGCGGGCCGTCGCCCGGCTGCTGACGAAGGAGCTTCCCCGATGAGCAGGCGCATAGCCCCCGGTGTGATCGTCGAGCCGGAGTCCGAGTCCTACGAGACCGCGCGGTCCATGCCGGTGGAGCCCGACTGGTTCAAGCGCGCCGTCTTCTACGAGGTGCTGGTCCGCTCGTTCTTCGACAGCGACGCGGACGGCACGGGCGACATGAAGGGCCTCACCGAGAAGCTCGACTACCTGCGCTGGCTGGGCGTGGACTGCCTGTGGCTGCCGCCCTTCTACGCGTCCCCGCTGCGCGACGGCGGCTACGACATCAGCGACTACCGGTCGGTGCTGCCGGAGTTCGGCACGATCGAGGACTTCACCGGCCTGCTCGACGCGGCGCACGCGCGCGGCATCCGCGTGATCATCGACCTGGTGATGAACCACACCAGCGACCAGCACCCGTGGTTCCAGGAGTCGCGCAAGGACCCGCAGGGCCCGTACGGCGACTTCTACGTGTGGGCGGACGACGACGAGGGCTATCCGGACGCGCGGATCATCTTCGTGGACACCGAGTCGTCCAACTGGACGTTCGACCCGGTCCGCAAGCAGTACTTCTTCCACCGCTTCTTCTCGCACCAGCCGGACCTCAACTACGAGAACCCGCGCGTGCAGGACGCGATGCTGGACGCGCTGCGCTTCTGGCTCGACCTCGGCATCGACGGCTTCCGCCTCGACGCCGTGCCCTACCTCTTCGCCGAGGAGGGCACCAACTGCGAGAACCTGCCCAGGACCCACGACTTCCTGAAGAACGTCCGGACGATCGTGGACGCCGAGTACCCGGGGCGCATCCTCCTCGCCGAGGCGAACCAGTGGCCCGTGGACGCCGTGCAGTACTTCGGCGACGCCGGACAGGGCGGCGACGAGTGCCACATGGCGTTCCACTTCCCGCTGATGCCGCGCATCTTCATGGCGCTGCGGCACGAGAACCGCGACCCGATCTCCGAGATCACGGCCACCACCCCCAGCATCCCCGAGCACTGCCAGTGGGGCATCTTCCTGCGCAACCACGACGAGCTGACGCTCGAAATGGTCACGGAGGAGGAACGCGCGTTCATGTACGAGAAGTACGCGCCGGAGCCGCGCATGCGGGCCAACATCGGCATCCGCAGGCGCCTCGCGACGCTGCTCGACAACGACCGCGACCAACTCCAGCTCGTCACCGCCCTCCTGCTGTCCCTGCCGGGCTCGCCGATCCTGTACTACGGCGACGAGATCGGCATGGGCGACAACATCTGGCTCGCCGACCGCGACGCCGTCCGCACCCCCATGCAGTGGACCCCCGACCGCAACGCCGGCTTCTCCACGGCCGACCCGGGGCGGCTCGACCTGCCCGTGATCATGGACCCGGTGTTCGGCCACGCGGCGGTCAACGTCGAGGCGCAGCTGCGCAACCCGTCGTCGCTGCTGCACTGGAACCGGCGGATGCTGACGATCCGCAAGCGGCACCCCGCGTTCGGCCTCGGCACCTTCGAGGAGGTGCCGACGTCCAACCCGGCGGTCCTCGCCTTCCTGCGGCATCACACCGGGCCCGACGGGACGAACGACCGCGTCCTGTGCGTGACCAACCTGTCGCGTGTGCCGCAGCCCGTGGAGATCGCGCTGCCCGGCCTCGCGGGGGCGGGGCTCGTCGAACTGACCGGCGCCGTCGCGTTCCCGCCGGTCGGCCCCGAGCCGTACCGGCTGACGCTGGACGCGTACGGCTTCTACTGGTTCGGCGTCGAGGGACCGGAGCAGCCGTGACCGACATCCACACACCGGGCACGCCGTTCGGCGCGTACGACCCGCGCCGCGTGGACGACGTGCTGGGCAGCGCCGCGTTCCGCGCGGCGCTCGCCGACTGGCTGACCGGTCAGCGCTGGTTCGCCGCGACGAACGGGCGGCTGCCGCACCCCGAGATCCTGCGGACGTACGTGTTCCACCGCGCCGGGAGCACCGGGCTGATCGCCCTGGTCCGCGACGGCGCGGCGGCCGGCGGCGACACCGGGCCGTACCAGATCCCGCTGGCCGTCGGCGCCGCCGTGCACCAGCCGCCGGGCGTCGCGCCGATCGCGCGGATCGGCGACGTGTTCGTGTGGGACGCCCTGTCCGACCCGGGGCCGGTCAGCACGCTGATACGGCACATGGCGGGCGGGCGCACGCTCGGCAGCCTCGCGTTCCGCGCCGAGCCGCCCGGCTTCGCGCCGCCGCGCGGGCCGGTCCGCGTCAGGCCGCCGGGCGGCGAGCAGACCAACACGTCGGTGGTGGTCGGCGAGCGGTACATCCTCAAGGTCTACCGCCGCCCGCTGCCCGGCGCGAACCCGGACCTGGTGCTGCACCGCATGCTGCGGGACGCCGGGTCGGGGCACGTCCCGCCGCTGCTCGGCTCGCTGGAGTCCACGGCGCAGGACGGGCCCGCGTACACCCTCGCGACGCTCCAGTCGTACCTGCCCGAGGCGGCCAGCGGCTGGGACCTGGCGCTGGAGAACGCGGTGAGCGGCGACTTCACGGGCGAGGCCACGCGGCTCGGCGAGGCGGTCGCGGCGGTCCACCGGGACCTCGCGGCGGCCGGGGGCAGCGTCCCGCTGGGCGCGCGCGACTACGAGGCCCTGGCGGAGTCGTTCCTCAGCAGGCTCGACCAGGCGCTGACCGTCGTGCCCCGGCTGCGGACGCACGCGGCGCGGCTGCGCACGCTGTTCGGCCGCGTCGCCGGGCTCGACCCGGGCGCGGGGCGGCTCGCCCAGCTCGTCCACGGGGACCTGCACCTCGGGCAGACCCTGCGGACGTCGGACGGCTGGCTGCTGCTCGACTTCGAGGGCGAGCCGCTGGCCGCGGGGCAGGAGAGCGCCGCCGTGCACTCGCCGCTGCGCGACGTGGCGGGCATGCTGCGCTCGTTCGACTACGCCGCGCACCAGGGGCTGAACGGCGCCGAGACCGGCTTCCCCGAGCTGATGCGGCGCCGGGCCGCGGCCAGGCGCTGGGCGGGGCGCAGCGTGGACGCCTTCTGGCGCGGCTACGCCCGTGCGGCGGGCCGCGACCGGGCGGGGGACCTCGGCCTGCTGCGGGCCTACGTCCTCGACAAGGCGGTGTACGAGGTGCTGTACGAGACGACGTACCGGCCCGGCTGGGCCTGGATTCCCCTGGGTTTCCTGGGGCGGGCGCTCCCGCGGGACGTCATCCCGACGCGCCGGCCGACCGCGGGCCCCGGGAGTTCCGGGTGACCATCGCGATCACGTCCGCGCTGCCGTGGGGGCGCAGCCGGGGCAGGACGGTCTCCCGCACCATGCCGGGAAGGGCGATCTTCCACCAGGCCGTGAGCCGGTCGACCACGTCGGCTCGCCCGCTGGACACCGCCGACAGTAATTGCACGCCGGTGAAGGAGCCGACGATCATGTTGGCGAGCGCCTCGGGGGCGGCGCCGGACCGCAGTTCGCCGTGGTCGCGGGCCAGCGCGAGCTGGCCGCGGCACAGGTCGGTCCACCACTGGTAGAGCCCCGGGTCGGAGTCGCCCAGGACGCCCTGCTCGACCGTCAGCCGGAAGCTGGCCCGGAGCAGGGTGTCCTGGGCGAACGACCGCGCCACCCCGTGGGTGAGGTCGATGACCGTCTGCGTGTGCAGGCCGGTGTCGGTGAGGATCACGGACCGGCGCTGCTCGGCCATGACGCTGCGCGCCAGCGCCTCCTTGGAGTCGAAGTGGAAGTAGAGGGCACCCTTGGTGACGCCGGCGGCCCGGAGGATGTCGGTGATGCTGGCGGACGCGTACCCCTGCTCGTCGAAGATGGCGGCAGCGGCTTCGATGACGCGCCGCCGGGTACGCAACGCACGCTGCTGGGTGGCCAAACGAACCTCCTGGTGGTGAGCCGCCGCACTGCCAGACCCCGGATTTCCCGCGGGGGACCGGTTGTTGCCGTGAGCGGTTTGGTCACGTCCGAAACAAACCGTCTGGTGCGTACTTTAACCGGGGCCATTCGGCGCCGCCGCGCCCGTGACCGGGGGCATTACCGGGACGCCCCGCGGCCGGATGAGTGGCATGTCCGCATTCCTCCGGCATTCCCCCGCCATAAGTGGTGGTTGCCATTCCGCAAAGGGCCGGCGCCGCCCTCCCCCCTCCCCCGGGGGAGGTCGTCCGCACGCGGGAAAGACGCGGCATCGCGGCCGCGCGTTCCGCCGGAAGCGCCGGGAATCCCGTGACCGCCGTGAACGCCGTGGGGGCGCCGGTCAGGACACCGGCCCGTAGGCGGCCGGTCCCGTGGGCGCCTCCCGCCCGGCGGCGTCACCGCCATTACCGCCGTCACCGCCGTCGGCGGCGGCGGGCGGCTCCGGCGCCGTGACACGGTAGTCCGCCGACCTGCTCTCCGGGACGATGCCCGGCAGCAGGAGACGCCAGATCGCGGAGATCCGCTCCTCCAGTGCCGGGCCGCCGGGGACCCGTTCGTCGAGCAGCTGCGCGCCGATGACGGCGGCCACGACGGTGTCGGCCGCCGCGTCGCAGTCGATGCCGCCGCGCAGCTCACGGTCGGTGCGGGCACGCCGCAGGAAGCAGCGGCCCAGCGCGGCGCACGACTCCTCCGGCGCGCCCCACGGGCCGCTGAAGCCGCTGCCGTCGCGGCGCAGCCGCACCCCGGCGTGGGCCACCGGACTGCCCTGGATGTGGCGTGCCACGGCGAACGAGAAGTCGATCAGCCCCTGGAGGCCGGGCGCCCCCCGCTCCGCGCGGGAGGCGAGCCCGGCCCACTGCGCCGCCTCCTCCTCCAGCACCACCTCCGCCACCTGGCGCTTCGACGTGAAGTGGAAGTAGAGGGCGCCCTTGGTGACCCCGGCCGCGTCGAGGATGTCCGAAAGCGCCGTCCCGTCGTATCCCTGTCTGCCGAACACCTCCGCGGCCGCGTCCAGAATCGCCCGACGCGTCCTGCGAGCCCTTGTCTGCTGCAACCCGCCCTCCCTCGAAAAAACCATCAGTACTCATCGGTAGTTGTGATATCACGCGGCACGAACGGCAATCGGTGCCCGTGCCGAATTGGCTGCCCGGCATGCGCCGCACAGCGGCGGCACCCGGATCACGGGTGCCGCCGTCACAGCCTGGCCGCGAGAAGCGGCCGGATTCGAAAAGTGATGATGCCGAGGAGATACTGCGGTACGCGGCGGGCGGCGTCACTTTATGCGGGACCCATCGCATTCATTGGCCACGGTCATCGTCCGCTTCCCCGGGACGGACAACCGCGTACTCCACGGGCGGGTGTTGCGCGCCGGCAGCGTGCCGCTCCCTGATCGGGGCGGTGACACGGACCGGCGGGAGAGGGGTGTTTCCGGCCAGGGTGACAGATTCGTGTGGTCTCAATTACACGAACACAGCGCCGATTCATGGCACCAGCCGATTTTGTCGAAGGTGTAGGCGGCCGAAACCATCGTCATGTGGTGGTGCCAGCCGCGGAACGACCGGCCCTCGAAGTCGCGCAGCCCGAAGCGGTCCTCCAGGCTCTGCGTGTCGAGCTTCGTGCGCAGCGACAGCCTGGCCAGGGACATCACCGAGTCGACGCGGTGGTCGGCCAGATTGGTGATCCAGTAGCGCGGCGGACGCCCCAGCGGGAAGGTCTCGCTGAGCAGCCTGACCACCCGGGGCGGCGCGTGCCGTCCGGTGGCCGGTACCCGTACGAGCGAGGACACCACCTGGCTACGGCGGTTTTGAGCCTGGAGCGGGGTGAGGGAGCTGCTGCGCCGCACCCCCGGGTACTGGAGGTAGTCCCGCACCGCGACGACTTTCCCGGTGACCCGCGGCCCGTCGCTGCGCCCGTCCGGTACGGCATTCAGGTGCGCGCCCCCGAGCACCTTCAGCGAACCGTCCACCTCCAGGGCGAAAGTGTGGTTCTGGTCGACCAGGGACTTGATGAAACTGTCGGCCTGCCGCAGATGCCGGATGTCGGCGATCACGGGCGCCTTCGCGAGTCCCCACTCGCCGTCCATCTCATCGACCATGTCGAGGAGTTCGCGCCATTCCGGTTTCGCTTCGACCCCTTCCGGTATGTAGGCGGAACTGCGCAGTTTCGGGTTCTCCCCCCAGCGCCGCGGCAACAGAATCCGCCAATTGACGGGAACGCTGCCCGTGCTGTTCGCCAGAAAGGCCCCCACTCCTATCTGGCAATTGACGGTCCGGCCGGCTTCCGGCAGGAATTGGCGCTCCACCCCGACGGAACGGTCGCCGCGCTTCGGGATGGCGGTCCTGGCGAGCACCCACGCCCTCGGCCGCTCCGCGGCCTGCACGTGGCGCGCCAAGAGGGCCCGGACGGGTTCCCACTCCCACGGGCTCTGGTTGATGAACTGCTGCAATGACTGGTGCGCCGGAATGGAAAGTATGCTCTCAGCTATCTTGCGAACGGTTTTCTTACCTTCTACAAGCAGCAAGCCACGGAGATAAACCTCCGCCCACCTGCGCTGGTCCACCCGCGGCATGGGGCTGAAGACCCCGTCCGCGAATGACGCGACCGCGTCAGGGACAATTCTCGGGACGATGGTGCTCGCATACATGGACTCCAAACCTCCCGGCCAGCACGTCTCGTTTTGGCGTCAACCCTCATGCTTCCTTGCGGCTACTGTGGCGCCAAGTTCGACATGACGTAGTTGCATAACGACCACAGATAATGAGAGAGACTGCTTCAAGACGCAATCAAAGCGGCCTTGTGCGGAGGAATGAGTTCCGCCCCGAGGGGCCGGTGAATGAAAACCGCACGCCGGTCCAAAAATTTTGTATGCCTTTACCGACGCCTTTACCGGTCCTCCGGCGGCGGCGCGGGCCGGGACGAGAATGGCTGGATGCCCCCCTGGCGTGCCGTCCGGCGAACTGCTTCCCCATGCGCCGGGAAGGGCGCCTGACGCCCTGTCACCTGCGCGTTAGCACGTGCATCCGGGCGCACCGGCACACGAATGCACGTGCGGTCGGCGGCGCCGGCCCATCCGGCACGCGGATAACGCGACGGTACGTCACCCTGCTCCGCGATCGACACGATTGGGCCGATGGGTACGGCGGGAACCGGTCGGTAGGTTCCGGAAAAGAAACCGTCTGGTATGTATGATCGGCGCGCGCGTCCCAGGCGCCCCACGTCTCCCACACACAGGCACGGACCGGGCACAGGGGGCATCCGGTGACCGCTTTCCGTGTCAGGACCGTTACGTGATCCACCCCTGGCGCGTCCCTTGTGTCCGGATCGCGCCTCACCCGACCGCCCGCCGCCGGGCGCCGGTTCAGCCGGCGGGACCGCCCGGCTCCGGCTCGCCCGCCCCGAACCCGCTGCCACGCGGCAGCCCGGTGGGCGCGGCGCGACGCAGGACGTCGAGCAGGTCGAGCGCGTCCTGGTCCGGGCTCCGGGCGGGCGCCGTATACGCGACCAGCGTCAGTTCGGCGGCTCCCGGCAGCCGCATCGCCTCGTAGTGGAGGCTGATCCGCCCGACGACCGGGTGGTGGAAGACCTGGCGCCCGTGCTCCTGGCCGCGCACGTCGTGCCGCGCCCACCAGACGCGGAAGTCCTCGCTCTTCACCGACAGTTCGCCCACCAGCGCGGCGATCGCCGGATCGTCGGGATGACGCCCCGCCGACCTCCGCAGCTGCGCGATGCCGCGCCGCGCGATGGTCGGCCAGTCCACGTAGAACGTCCGCGCGCCGGGGTGCGTGAACGCGTACCGCACCAGGTTGCGGCGCTGCGCCGGGAGTTCGGCCAGGTGCGGGAAGAGGACGGGGGCCATGCCGTTCCACGCCAGGACGTCGAGGCGGCGCCCGAGGACGTACGCCGGTGTCGGGTCGAGCCGGTCGAGCAGCCGCAGCGTGCTGCTCCTGACCCGTTCCGCCGGGGCCGTGGCGGGCGCCCCGCCGTGGCGGCCGGCGAGGGCGCGCAGGTGCTCCCGTTCGCCGGGATCGAGCGCGAACACCCGGGCGATGGCGTCGAGCACGGCAGCGGAGGGAGCGGCGCCCCGGCCCTGTTCGAGGCGCACGTAGTACTCGACGCTGATCCCCGCGAGCTGCGCGACCTCGGCCCTGCGCAGGCCCGGTGAACGGCGGCGGCCGCCCCCGGCGAGGCCCACGTCCTCGGGGCGGGTCCTGTCCCGCCGCGAGCGGAGGAAATCGGCGAATCCCCCTCGCTGGTCTGCCATGACGCCGAGTCTGGCAGCGGCGCGGCCCCCGGGTCGAGTGCGGACGGTGGTACTGCCCGTACCAGCTCCGCCGCGCGTACGGCGCGGACCGGGGACGGGGCTCAGGACTCCGAGCGCCTCGGTGCGCCCTGGGCGCGGCGCTTCCCCGCCCGCGCCTCCTGGTCCGTGCGCCGCCGCGTCCCCGCGTAGAGCAGGGTCGCGGCTGTGAGGGTGAACAGGCCGCCGGCGTCGGGACCGCGGCCGGCCGTGGCCTCGGCCCACGGCCGGAGGACGCCGAGCGGTTCCGTATACAGGACGATCCGCTGTCCCGGCGCGAACTGCCCGCCGCAGTTCTGTTTCTCCGACAGGTCGTGGACCGCTCCGGAGGCGTCCACCACGCGGCAGACGTGGCGCTCGCCGTCCCCGCCGGTGGTGTCCGCGACCAGGGCGTCCGCCCGTTCGCCGAACCCCTTGGCGTAGGCCTCGTACAGGCCGGGCCCCGCGAAGAGGCCGAGCGCGAACGTGGTGACGGCCGCGAGAGTGGCGGCCCCGGCGCGGTTCCAGGCCATCCCGGCCACGACGGGCGCGGTGAACCCCGCGGCGACCACGACGGCGACCCCCGCCCACGGCCAGGCGAGCTGGGCGAGGACCGCGCCCACCACGGCCGCCAGCGGGATCGCGCCCGCCCACAGCAGCGAGTTCAGCGCGCGAGGTCCCGTGGGGGCCGGGTCCGGGTCCGCGACGGCCCCGTGTTCGTGGCCGTGCCTGCTGTCCCGGACGTTCCCACGCTGATTCCCTCACGACGGTCGGCGGTGGCCGCGCGGCCAGCTGAGGGAACGGCCGCGGTGCGCCTCCCGGCACCTCATAGTCTATTTGAACTGTTAGAGTTCGACTATGCCACGGCGCGCCCTCGACAACCCGCTCGTCCCGGTGGTGCTCGGTCTGCTGCTCGAACGGCCCGCGCACCCCTACCAGTTGCTGTCCGCCCTGCGGGAGCGCGGCGACGCCCACGCCGCAGCGGCCACGCGCGGCACGCTCTACAACACCGTCACCGCTCTCGCCGGCGCCGGATGGGTGGCCGCGCAGGGCCAGGAACGCGCGGGCAACCGCCCCGAGCGGACCGTCTACACGATCACCCCGGACGGCCACGCCGAGCTGGTGCGGCGCCTCGACGCCGAGATCCGCGACCCGGAGCGCGAGTTCACGCGCTTCGTCGCCGCCGTCAGCCACCTCGGCGCCCTCGGCCCCGACGGCGCGGCCGACGCACTCGCCGAGCGCGCCAGGCGCCTGCGGGAGCGCACGGCGGCCGACGAGGCGCGGCTCGCCGACGCCCTGGCTGCCGGCGTGCCCCGGCTGCACGTGATCGAGGCCGAGTACGCCCTCGCGCTCGCGCGGGCCGAGACCGCCTGGGTCGAGCGGACGGCGGACGAGATCCGTTCCGGCTCGCTCACCTGGCCGACCGCCGTCACCACCCGAGAGGACCACGACACATGACCGCCCCCACCTGCAAACCCCCCACTCCCCTGCTGTTCGGCGTCTACCCGGGCGGCGTCACCGGCGACGACACCGGCGGCCTGGCAGGCGGCGCGCCCGACGACCCGGCCCGCGTCGAGGAGGCGCTCGACGCCCTCCAGGGCCACCCCGACCGCCCGTTCCTCGTGCGGGCCTACACGGGCTTCGACGACAGCACCGTCCTCGGCTCACCCCACGCCACGGCCACCCCCGCCGACGCCGCGCGCTACGCGGTCGGCGCCCGGACGCTGGACCTGGTGGCGCAGTACCGGTCCGCGTCCGGCGACATCGACGGCTACTGCGCCTGGCTGCGCGAACTGGTCGAGCAGTACGGGGCGGTGACGACCACCCTCCAGGTCGCCGAGGAGCCCGACGCCACCGGCAACCCCACCCTCGACGGGTACTGGCCCCGCGTGCGCGAGGCGATCGTCCGGGGCGTGGCCGCCGCGAAGGAACGTGCCCGCGAACTCGGGCACACCCACCTGCGCGTCGGGTTCAACACCACCCCGCTCTTCGGCCCCGCCGCGTCCTTCATGGACGAACTGACCGCGCTCGGCGGCAAGGACTTCATCGCGGACCTGGACTACGTCGGCCTCGACTTCTTCCCCGACGTGTTCCGCCCGATAGCGGAGGCGGAACTCGCCGCAACTGTCGAAGGGCTGCTGCGCCACCACCGCGAGACGGTCCTCACCTCGGCGGGCCTCGGACACCTGCCGCTGCACATCACCGAGCACGGCTGGCCCACCGGCCCCGACCGCTCCCCCGAACGGCAGGCGGAGGTGGTGGCCACGGTGGTGAAAACCCTCGCCGCGCACGCGGACGAGCTGCTGCTCAGCGGCTACACGCACTTCGCCCTGCGCGACGCCGACAGCTCGGGCCCCACCCTCTTCCACCACTTCGGCCTCACCACGGACACCTACGAGCCGAAGCCCGCCTTCGACGTCCTGCGGTGCCTGATCACCCACCTCGGTGAATGAGCACAGCGGTGGATGAGCACAGCGGGGGTGAACGCGTTCGCCTGGCGCCGCGCGGCCGCAGCCCGTACCTGGCCTCCTCGTGCCGCGCCCAGGAGGTGTCGTGGACGAGCGCCCAGCCGAACAGCTCACGCTCGGCCGTGGACACCGGCGCGTCGTCGTCGTCCGTACGCTCGCCGTCGCCGCGTTTCACCGGACAACTCCCTTCGGAGAACCGTGCGCAACGCCCACCGAACCCGGTCCCCCGCCCGTCCCGAACGCCGACTCACCCCCGACACGATGCGTACGCACAGGTGAGCCGAGCGCACGAGACGCCGTCTCCCCTCACCCCACGGACGGGACCGGGCCCTGTTGGCAGTGGGGGCACCAGTAGGTGGGGCGTGGCTGGGCGGGTGTTTCGTGGAGTACGCGGATCGGTGTACCGCAGCGTGCGCACGGGTGGCCGCGGTGGCCGTAGACGTACAGGCGGCGGCCCGTGCGGGCGAGGAGTGCGGGGGTCGTCGTCGTGCGGTCGCGCTGGTCGCGGTTGGCCTGGAGCAGGGCGTGGGCGCGCGCGACCACGGCGTCCGGGTCGGGCAGGTCGCCGACCGGCAGCCAGGGCGTCACGCCGGTGAGGAAGCACAGCTCGGCCATGAAGACGTTGCCCACGCCCGCCATCACGCGCTGGTCGAGCAGGGCCGCGCCGAGCGGGCGCGCCGGGTCGGCGAGGAGGCGGCGGAGGGCCTCGGCCGGGTCCCAGCCGGGGCCGAGCAGGTCGGGCCCGAGGTGGCCGACGACGCGGGGCTCGTCCCTCGTGCGGAGCAGTTCGAGGACGGGCAGGCGGTAGCCGACGGCCGTGTGCTCCGCCGTGCCGAGGATCGCGCGGATCTGGTGCGCGGGGCCGCCCGACCAGCGGCGGCCCGGCGCGTACACCTTCCACGCGCCGTCCATCCGCAGGTGCGAGTGGACGGTGAGGCCGCCCTCGACGCGCGTCAGCAGGTGCTTGCCGCGCGGGGTGACGTCCAGGACGGTCCTGCCGGTCAGGTCGGCGGTCGCCAGGCGCGGGACGCGCAGGTCGGAGCGGACCAGGCGCCGCCCGGCCAGCGCGGCGCCGAGCCGGTCGGCGACCTGCCTGACGGTGTCTCCTTCTGGCATGCCTCCCATGATGCGCCCGCCCGCCGGGACACGGCGGGCGGGCGGGGGACGGTCAGGCCGCCGGGGTGGTCGGGGGGCCGACCAGCTCGGTGAGCACGTCCTCCATCGTGACGAAGCCGAGCAGCGCGCCCTTGTCGCTGGTCACGGCCGCGAGGTGCGTGGAGGCGGCGCGCATCGCGGTGAGCGCGTCGTCCAGCGGCGTGTTCGGCGCGATCCGGATCACCGGGTGCAGCGCCTCGCGGGGGAACGGCCGGTCGCGGCCCTGCGCCTCCAGCGAGTCCTTCACGTGCAGGAAGCCGAGGACGGTGGGCCCCGGGCCCGTCACGGGGAAGCGGGAGTAGCCCGACGTCGCCGCCGCCTGCTCCAGGCGGCGCGGGGTCACGCGGTGGTCCACGGTGACCATGCGGCCGACCGGGACGGTGACCTCGGCGACGGTGCGCGTGCCCAGGCTGAGCGCGACGCGCAGCCGTTCGCTCTCCCCCGCCTCCAGCAGGCCCGCGTCGCTGGAGTCCTGCACGATGCGGGCCAGCTCGTCGTCGGTGAAGACGGACGCGACCTCGTCCTTCGGCTCGACCCTCATCAGCCGCAGCAGCGCGTTGGCGAAGGCGTTGATGCCGAAGATGAACGGGCGCAGCGCGCGGGTCAGGCCGACCAGGGGCGGGCCGAGGAGCAGCGCGGTGCGTTCCGGCGCGGCCAGCGCGATGTTCTTCGGCACCATCTCGCCGAAGAGCATGTGCAGGTACGTCGCCAGGGCCAGGGCGATGGCGAACGCGATGGGGTGCACCAGCGGGTGGGGCACGCCGACGGCGTCGAAGCCGGGTTCCAGCAGGTGCGCGATCGCCGGTTCCGCGACCGCGCCGAGCACCAGCGAGGAGACGGTGATGCCCAGCTGGGCGGTCGCCATCATCGCGGACAGGTGCTGGAGCGCCCACAGGACGGTGCGCGCGCCGCGCTCCCCGCGCTCGGCGCGCGGCTCGATCTGGTCGCGGCGCACCGAGATCAGGGCGAACTCGGCGCCGACGAAGAACGCGTTGGTGACCAGCGTCAGTACGCCGAGCGCCAGTTGGAACGCGGTCATCGGGCGTCACCCGCCGTGTCGGAGGTCGTGTGCGAGGGCTGGAGCACGTCGATGCGGACGCGGTCCGCGCGGTGGTGCGCCGTCAGCAGGACGGTGACGCGCCAGCCGGCGACCTCGACCGTGTCGCCGATGGCGGGTATGCGCGCCAGCTCGGTCGCGACCAGCCCGGCGACGGTCTCGTACGGGCCCTCGGGCGCGTCGAGGCCGATGCCGGCGAGCTGGTCCACGCGCAGGCTGCCGTCCGCCTCCCAGCTGCCGGGTCCGGCGGGGGCGAGGTCGGGGTCCTCGTCGGGGTCGTGCTCGTCGCGGACCTCGCCGACGACCTCCTCGACGATGTCCTCCAGAGTGACGACGCCCGCGGTGCCGCCGTACTCGTCCACGACGACGGCCAGCGAACGGCTGCCGCGCAGCTGCTCCAGCAGGCGGTCCACGGGGACGCTGTCGGGGACGAGCAGGGCCTCGGACATCAGCGCGGCCACGGTGGTGCCCGCGCGGTCGCGCTCGTCCAGGGCCAGGACGTCCTTGATGGAGACGACCCCGGCGATGTCGTCGAGCCCCTCGCGGTAGACGGGGAAGCGGGACAGGCCGGTGGCCAGCGTGAGGTTGGCGGCGTCGGCCGCCGTCGCCGAGACGTGGAGCGCGTGGACGTCGACGCGGGGCGTCATGACGTTCTCCGCGGTCAGGTCGCCCAGATGCAGCGTGCGGACGAACAGCTCGGCGGAGTCGGAGGGCAGAACGCCCTCGGCGGCGGAGTGCCGGGCGAGGGCGATCAGTTCCTGCGGGGTGCGGGCGGAGGCGAGTTCCTCGGTGGGTTCGAGCCCGGCGCGGCGGACCAGATGGTTGGCCGTGTCGTTGAGATGGCGGATGAACGGGGCGAACGCCGCCGTGAAGGCGCGCTGAGGGCCGGCGACGGCGCGGGCGACCGTGAGGGGCCGGGAGATGGCCCAGTTCTTCGGGACCAGTTCGCCGACGACCATGAGGACGACCGTGGACGCGAGCACGCCGAGGGCGACGGCCAGCGGGGACGCGACGCCCTCCGGGATGCCTGCGGCGGCCAGCGGACCGCGCAGCAGGGTGGCGAACGCGGGCTCGGCCAGCATGCCGATGACCAGCGAGGTGACGGTGATGCCGAGCTGTGCGCCGGAGAGCTGGAAGGTGAGGCGGCGCACGGCGCCCAGCGCGCGGGCGGCGCCCTTGTCACCCGACTCGGCGGCGCGTTCCAGTTCGCCGCGCTCGACGGTCGTCAGGGAGAACTCGGCCGCGACGAAGACCGCACAGGCGAGGGTGAGCGCGAGTGCGAGCAGCAGAAGCAGGGCCTCGGTCACCGGGTCACCCCGCTCTCGTCGCGCGCGCGGCGGTCGTGGGGGGTGACACAGCAGGTACTGGGAGGCTCGTCCATCGTGCGGACCGGGCTCCTTCGGGCTCGGGGGGGCGTTCGAGTGACCCCATCGTAAAGGACTGGCAAACGGGACACAGGGGGCCTGCGGGACCGGCGGGGCGGTTCCGGGCAGCCGTGCGGCGGCACGGGTCGCGCGCTGCCGTTCCGCGGCACCGTTTCTACAGTGCCGTAGAAAAATGCGGCTGCCAACCGGCCTGTGCCCCCGGTCGGCTGCCCGGAACCGCGCCGGGCGTGTCCGTCCGTTCCCGGTGGAACGACGGCGGCGCCGCGGATCTTCCCGGCGCGGCGGCGCGGTGCCGTGTCACAGGGCGGTGGCGGCCCTGAGGACGAGCAGCAGGGTGACGGCCGCGTTCGCGGCGGAGAGGACGGAGGCCGCCGTACCGGCCGCGGCGGCCCAGGCGGCGAGCCCGGCCGCGCTGGCGGGCGGCGGCCAGCGGCGGTCGGCGGGCACCGGGCCGAGCAGCGCGGCGACGCGGCGGGGCACGGGTCCCGGCGCGGCCAGGGCGGGCAGGGTCGCGGCGGGCCCGGTGCCGCCGTGGCCCGCGAGGGCGGCCTTGCCGATGGCCCGTGCCACGGCGCGGCGGTCGCCGACCGCGCGGGCGGCGTCCTCGTCGGCCCAGCGTTCGGTGGTGTAGGTGACGGCCGTGCGCAGGGGGCGCAGGAACGGGTGGGCGCGGGCGGCGAGCTGGACGGCCAGGAGGTAGCGGTGGTGGCGTCCGGTGAGGTGGGCGCGCTCGTGGGCGATCAGCGCGCGGCGTTCGTGGATGTCGAGGCGGGAGAGGAGGCCGCTGGAGACGACCATGCGGCCGGGGCGTCCGGGGAGGGCGTAGGCGTACGGGAGTTCGTCGGGCAGCAGGGCGAGCCGGGAGTGGCCGGGGACGGTGGCGAGGGCGCGGGTGGCGCGGCGGCGTAGCCGGTGGTGGCGCCACAGCGCGTGGGCGCAGGCGGCGGCGACGGCCAGGAGGGCGGGTATGGCGGGGCGGCCGACGGCGTCTTCGAGCGGCACGGCGGCGCGGACGGCGGGGTCGGACCAGGCGTCGGGGAGGGGGTTGCCGGGGAGCTGCGCGGTGCCGACGACCATCAGGAGCGCGAGGCACAGGGTGCTGGAGACGGCGAGGACGGCGGCGACGGCGGTGAGGAGGCGGGTGGCGCGGCGGGGGGCGAGGTGGACTTCCGCGAGGCGTGCCATGGGCCAGGCGGTGAGCGGCAGCACGAGCGGCAGGAGGACGAATACGCCCATCGCGTCAGTCCGTCTCTCCCCCGGCGCCGTCGCGGCCGGTGTCCGCCACCGGATTCCGGCCGTCCGCCGGCTCCGCCTCGGCGAGGAGGGCGCGCAGGAGACGCTCGTCGTCGGGCCCGAGAGCGCTGACGAAGCTGGCGAGGACGGCGTGGCGGTCGGCCTCGTTCTCCAGGACGCGGCGCATGCGGAAGGCGGCGAGGCCCGCCACGCCGGCCGCGGGGGTCCAGGCGAACGAGCGGCCCGCGCGTTCCCTGGTGACGGCGCCCTTGGCGTGCAGGCGGGTCAGGATGGTGACGACGGTGGTGTACGCGAGGCCGGTGCCGAGACGTTCCTGCACCCAGGCCGCGGTGGCCGGGCCGGGGGCCTGGCCGAGCACCGAGAGCACCTGCGCCTCCAGCTCGCCCTGGCCGCGCCGCCGGGGGCGCGCCGCGTGGTCGCCCGAGGCGCAGCCGGACGCGGGGCGACCGGCCGGGGGAAGTCCGTCCGCCATCTCTCTCACCTCCTGCACCGGCGCGGAATATCGTACCGGTGACGGTTGCGGGGCCCCGTTCTTCGTCCTTCTACGCTGCTGTAGATTCGGGACGGGCGGCCGGTGGCCGTCGCAGCGCGTGAGCGCGCGGGCCTCAGGACCGCGGCGGACCCAAGGAGGAGAGCATGGGAGTTTCCCTGTCCAAGGGCGGCAACGTCTCGTTGACGAAGGAGGCGCCCGGTCTGACCGCCGTGCTGGTCGGTCTCGGCTGGGACGTGCGGACCACCACCGGTGTCGACTACGACCTCGACGCCAGCGCGCTGCTGTGCACGAGCAGCGGCAAGGTGGCCTCGGACCAGCACTTCGTCTTCTTCAACAACCTGCGCAGCCCGGACGGCTCGGTCGAGCACACCGGGGACAACCTCACCGGTGAGGGCGAGGGCGACGACGAGGTGATCAAGGTGGACCTCGCGGGTGTGCCCGCCGAGATCACCAGCATCGTCTTCCCGGTGTCCATCTACGACGCCGGGAACCGCGGCCAGAGCTTCGGCCAGGTCAAGAACGCGTTCATCCGCGTGGTCAACCAGACCGGCGGCGCGGAGATCGCGCGCTACGACCTGAGCGAGGACGCGGCGACCGAGACCGCGATGATCTTCGGCGAGCTGTACCGGCACGGCACGGACTGGAAGTTCCGCGCCGTGGGCCAGGGCTACGCGTCCGGCCTGGCCGGTATCGCCGCCGACTACGGCGTGAACGTCTGACCCGCGCGGGACACGTTCCGCACACCCCCACCCACGCCGGGCCCCCCTCACGGGCGGCCCGGCGTCCGCGTGCCCCGGTCCCGGCGCGGGTGCCGTGGGCCCTCCGCGCACGGGGCCGGGAACCGGGGCATGCGGTGGACCGGGACGTCAGCCGGACGGCGTGAGGATCACGAAGTCCGCGCCCGACGGGTCCAGGACGACGGCGAGGCGGCCGACGCCCGGGACGTCCTCGGGGCCCATCCGGACGCTCCCGCCGCTGTCGCCCGCCCTGCCGACCGCCGCGTCGCAGTCCTCGCTGGCGAAGACCGGGTGCCAGGACGCCGCGCCGCCCTGGGCGGCCAGCGCGCCGTCCGGCACCTTGAGGACGCCGCCGTGCCGGTGGTCCTCGCCGCGCTCCGGCGGGCCGATCACCGTGTACGTGCCGCCGCCGCCCTCGGGGAGCGCCATCGGGGTCGCCTCCCAGCCGAAGAGCGCGCGGTAGAACGCGAGCGCCGCGCCGTCGTCCGGCGTGTACAGCTCCACCCAGCTGAGGGCGCCGGGGCCGTCCACCGCGTCGAGCCCCCGCCGGTCCCCCGCCTGCCAGACGGCGAAGCGCCCGCCCTGCGGATCGGTGAGCTGCGCGAACCTGCCCTCCGCGCCGGCGTCCGCGGGCCCCACGCGCACCGAGCCCCCGGCCTGTCTCGCCCCCGCGGTGGTGGCCTCGGCGTCGTCCGTGGCGAAGTAGACCGTCCAGGCGGGTCTCGCGCCCTCCTCCGTGAGCGGCCCGATCCCGGCGACCGACCTGCCCCGCAGCCGCATGACGCCGTACCCGCCCGGCACGGGGACGTCGGCGGGCTCCAGCGTCCAGCCGAACACCGCGCCGTAGAAGGCGGTGGCGGCGTCCGTGTCCGGCGTGCCCAGGTCGATCCAGCAGGGCGAGCCGGTGACGTGGTCGGTGGTGATCATGGCGGTCCTCTCGCGTGAGCTTTCCTGCACACAGCGTGACATCCGCCACTGACAATCGCCCGCCGGCCGCCCGCCGGACGGTTACGCCCCCGCCTCGCCGAGCCTCTTCAGCTGCTCCCCGGTCAGCTCGATCCCGGTGGCCGCCGCCGAGGAGACGTACTGCTCGTACGTCCGGGGGCCCACCAGCGGGATCAGCGCCGGGTCCTCCTGCCGCAGCAGCCAGGCGAGCACGATCCGGCCCGGCGTCGCGCCCGTCTCCCGGGCGATCTCGTCCACCACGGCGAACCTGGCCGTGGCGTCCGCGCCCTCGTACGGGCCCAGCACGGGGTGACCGGTGCGCCGTTCCGGGTGGTCGAAGACGCCCTTGAGGACCGGCGAGTACGCGACGAGCGTCAGATCGTCGTGGGCGCGCAGGTAGTCGAGCTGCTCGTCGTCCACGATCGACGCGTGGTCGAGCCCGGCGCGGCGGCGCAGGTACGAGTGCTGCTGCTGGAGGGCGACGGGCGCGGGCCAGCCGTGCCGCTCGCAGAGCTGCCGGATGCGTTCGAGGCGCCATGTCCTGACGTTGGACCAGCCGATGTGGCGGGTCTTGCCCGCCGCGACCAGGCCGGCGAGGGCTTCGAGGGTCTCCTCAAGCGGCGTGGACCGGTCGTCCACGTGGACGTAGTAGAGGTCCACGTGGTCGGTGCCGAGTCTGCGCAGGCTGTCGTCGAGCGCGCGCCGCAGGGTGTCGGCGCCGGCGCCCACGTAGCCGTTGCGCGCGGCGGAGTCGGGGGCGGCGCCCTCCCAGTCGCCCCACACGCCGTCGAGCGCGTTGAGCCGGGCGCTGCCCTTCGTCGCGAGGAACACGTCGTCCCGGCGGCCGGTGCGGGCGAACCAGCGGCCGAGCAGCGACTCGCTCTCCCCGCCGAAACTGCCGGGACTGTCCCACCAGGCGTAGCAGTCGGCGGTGTCGAGGAAGGTGCCCCCGTCCGCCAGGAAGCGGTCCAGGATCGCGAACGAGGTGGGCTCGTCGGTGCGGGTGCCCATCTGCATGCAGCCGAGCGCCAGTTCGCCGACGCGCTCGCCGGTGCGCCCGAGTGTCACGGTTTCCACGCGCGTTACTTCCCTTCGAGTGGGTGCGGAACAGCGCTCACGCTAGGAGTTGGAGTGTGCGCGAAGGCAACCCGCGTACGGACATCACCCGTTCGCGCGAAGGCGGGGCTCGGCATCAAAAACTCGTCAGGATTGCCGGAACCTGGAAGTGTGCCCGCCCCCCATCGGTGCCACCATCCGTGCAGCAGGCCGGAAGGCGGCGTACGGGGGAGGCGGCGGCGATGGAGTGGTTTCTCGGTCTCGGCACAGTCGGGCTGATTCTGCTGCTCCTGGCCCTGGTTCTGGACGGGGTGCTGGAGGGGGTCCTCGATCTGGACGGGGCGTTCTCGCTGCCCGCCGCGACCGCCTTCGTCTCCCTGCTCGGCTTCACCGGAGCGATCACGCTCGCGGTGACCGGGCTGGGAGTGGCCCCCGCGCTCGGCGCGGGGGCCGTGGTGGGGGGCGGTGCGGCCTGGGTGGTGCTGCGGGTGAGCCGGGCGTTGATGCGTGACGACCGGAGCCATACGAACGCGGCGCAGCGGGACGAGGGTCTCGTCGGCGCGGCGGGCGCGGTGGTCACGGCGATACCCGGCGGTGGCTACGGCGAGGTCCTGCTGAACGTGGCGGGACTGCGTGTGAAGCTCACCGCGAGCAGCGCCCAGGCCGTGCCGGTGGGGGCGGAGGTGTGGGTGGCCGGCGTGCTGTCGGCCACAGCCGTCGAAGTCCGCCCCGTCGAACATTGACCAGTGGAGGGGAGTGGTTGTCCGATGAGTGCGGTCATGATCGCCGTCGTGGGCATCATCGCGTTGGTGGTGCTGCTCGGCCTGGTGGTCGTCTCGCGGTACAAGGTCGCGGGTCCGAGCGACGCGTTCATCATCACCGGGCGGCGCGGCAAGGTGTCGACCGACCCGGTGACGGGGCATGTCACGCGGGACACCAGCGGGCAGAAGGTCGTCGTAGGCGGCGGGGTGTTCGTCATCCCGCTGGTGCAGCAGCTGCACGTGCTCGACCTGTCGAGCCGGCACATCCCGGTCGCCGTGCGCGGCGCGGTGACGCTGCGCGGGGTGAAGGTGAACCTCGACGGGGTCGCCATCGTGAAGGTGGGCGGCAGTGAGGACGCCATCAGGTCGGCCGCGCAGCGGTTCCTGCGGCAGCAGGGCGGCGTGGTGACGTTCACGCAGGAGGTGCTGTCGGGTGCGCTGCGGTCCATCGTCGGGCGTATGGCGGTGGAGGACGTGATCCGTGACCGCGCGGCGTTCGCCGGGCAGGTGGCGGAGGAGGCGGAGGCCAGCCTCTCGGGGCAGGGCCTGGTGCTCGACACGTTCCAGATCCAGGACATCACCGCCGAGGGCAGCTACCTGGCGGACCTGGGCAGGCCGGAGGCGGCGCGCGCCCGGCAGGTGGCCGATGTCGCGGAGGCGGAGGCCAGGCGGAGCGCCGAGCAGGCGCGGCTGCGGGCCGAGGAGGAGATCGCGGTCGCGCAGCGGACGCTGTACCTGCGGCAGGCCGAGATCAAGGTCGAGACGGACGCGGCGGCGGCGAAGGCGAACGCGGCCGGGCCCCTCGCGGAGGCGGCGCGGCAGCGGGAGGTGCTGGCCGAGCAGGAGAAGGTCGCCGAGCGGCAGGCCGCGCTGACCGACCGGCAGCTCGACGCGCAGGTGCGCAAGCCGGCCGACGCCGAGCGGTACCGGGCGGAGCAGGAGGCGGAGGCCGGGCGGGTCGCCGAGGTGGCGGCCGCGCGGGCGGCGGCCGAGCGCGCCAGGCTGACCGGTGAGGGCGAGAAGCAGCGCAGGTCGGCGCTGGCCGAGGCGGCCCGTATCGAGGGTGAGGCGGAGGCGGCGGCGAAGGCGGCGGTCGGCGCGGCCGAGGCGGGGGCGATGCGGCAGAAGGCCGACGCGTACGCCCAGTACGGCGAGGCGGCGGTGCTCCAGATGCTGGTGGAGGTGCTGCCGCAGGTGGTCGGGAAGGCCGCGGAGCCGATCTCGGCGATCGACAAGATGACGGTGATCTCCACGGACGGCGCCGGGCGGCTGCCGCGCGCGGTGGCGGACAACGTGGCGCAGGGCATGGAGCTGCTGTCGTCGGCGACCGGCATCGACGTCTCGGCGGTGCTGTCGGGGCTCGCGGGCAAGGCCGGGGTGCCGGGCCTGGGCGGGGCGGCGCCGGAGGCGCAGCCGCAGGTCAACGGCGCGGCCCCGGCCGTGGAACGCGCGGACTGACGCGCGGCGTACGGCGTGCGCGCCGTCCGGCCGGTGTGGGGGGACCGGCCGGGCGGCGCGGCGCGTTCCGGACCCGGTTCGCGGACACCGGTCCCCTGCGGCCGCCCCGCCGTCCCCGCGCCTCGGGGAGCCGGCCCGCTGCCGGGGAACAGCGCCCCGACCGGCGCGTCCTGGACGGCGTGCCACGCATGGCCGTGCATCGCGTCCCGCGCCTCCCGCACCGGGTGTCAGGGCTGACATCGCCGGGCGCGTTCCCGCCACGCCGCCGGCGGTCAGAGCGGCCGCGCGGGCCAGTCGAGGAGACGTGCGCCGATGACGGCGGTCTGGAGCGTGTAGCGCTGGAACGGGTCGGCCGGGTCGGAGCCCGTCAGGTCGTGCACGCGCGCCAGCCGGTATGTGAGGGCGCGCACGCTGAGCGAGAGACGCCTGGCCGCCTCGGCGGCGACGCAGCCCGCGCCGAAGTACACGTCGAGCGTGCGCACCAGCGGTTCCGCGCCGCCCCGCGCGGCGGTCAGCGGCCCGAGCACGGACTGCACGAGGTCGGCCATCGCCTGCCGGTCGCGGGTGAGGACGGGGAAGACCAGCAGGTCGGCGGCGCGCAGCACGGGGGTGTCGAGGGACATGCGGTCGGCTATGTCCAGGGCGGTGCGCGCCTCCTCGTACGAGTGGGCGATTCCGGACGGTCCCGGGTGGGCGCGGCCCAGCGCGGTGCGGCCCCCGCCGGCGGCGGGCAGGGCGGCCTGCGCGCGGGCCGCGAAGTACTCCAGGACATCGGGCCTGTTGCCGGGCGAGACGCAGACGAGGCGGCCGTCCTTCGTCGTCAGCAGTACCTCACGGTCTCCGAACCGGCCGCTGAGGGCGTCCTCCACGCGGCGGGTCAGCGGGTGCGTGTCGTCGTAGGGTTCGGGGCCGCGCGCGATGCCGACCGTGTGCGTGTGGGCCAGCGGGAGGCCGAACCGCTCCGCGCGCGCGGCGACCGTCGCCGGGTCGCCCCGGCCGTGCAGCAGGTCGTCGATGAACTCGCGGCGGGCCGCCTCGTCGCGGCGCACGGCGAGGAGCTGCGCCCGTTCGTACCCTTCCGTGAAGGCGTCCACGGCCTGCTCGGCGGCGGCGAGCACGCTCTCGGCGGCCGTCCGCAGCGCGCCCGCCGGCTGGACGCCGCGCACGCCCGGCAGGTCGCGCCACGCCGCGCGGGCGGCGGCCAGGTGGGCGCGGATCAGCTCCCGCTGGCCGTACCCCTCGCGGGCGGCGCGCTCCCCCAGCGCGCGCCGGGCGCGTATCTCGTCGCCCGTGAGGCGGCGGCCGGTGCGGGAGACCTCGGCGAGGGTGTCGGCCCAGCCCGTGAGGCACCACGCCGGTATCCCGGTGTCGTCCACGGTCACTCCCGCCCCCTCTCCCCCTCCTGACGTGCCGGGAAGACAATAGACGACGCGTCCGTCAGTCCTCCCCGCCCGCCCGCAGGGCGGCGGGGAACGCGGCCTCCCGGACCGCCGGCTCGACGCGGACGCCGGTCCTGCGGCCGGTGACGACGAGGGTGCGTGTCCCGCCGACGACGGGGTCGCCGGGCCCCGGTTCGCGTATCACCTCGGTGTTCCACGTGCCGCGGACGAGGACGCGGCCCGGGGTGCCGCCGGGGGCGGTGGTGGCGCGGCCGGCGTCGGCGTGGACGAGGCGGTACGTGGTGCCCGCGGGGCCGAGGTCGGAAAGGTCGGAGGCGTAGCCGTGCGCGATGTGGACGACGGACGGCCTCCCGCCGCGGGCGGCGCCGGCGGCTGCCGCGCCAGGCGGACGGGCCACCGGCCCCGCGGAGTACTCCGCGGGGGCGGGCACCGTGGCGCCCGCCCCCGGGATGACGGCCGGCGGGCCCCGCCGGCCGCTCAGGGCAGCAGCGCGTCGAGTGCCGGGAGCAGGTCGGCCTCCTCCCGGTCGAGATGTGCCTCCAGTTCGCCCGCGAGCCGGTCGAACGCGGGCAGCAGTCCGGCGGCCGTGGCGGCCGTGCCGTCCGCGAGCAGGCGCCGCAACTCCTCGGTGCGCGCCGCGATCGCCTCGTGCTCCGCGCGCAACCGCTCCAGGGCCGGGACGAGTTCCGGCCGCTGCTCGGCCAGGAAGGGGAAGATGCGGGTGTCCTCGCCGATGTGGTGGTTGTGCAGGCCCTGGCAGGCCGTGAGGCAGGTGGCGCGCAGCTGGGCGCCGAGCCCGGGTCCGTGGGCGGCCAGTTCGGCGCGGATCAGGGCCAGTTCGCGGCGGAACGCGTCGTGGACCGAGCGGAGCATCGCGCCGCCGCCCCGCGCGACCGGCCGGGGGATGCCCGTTCCCTCCAGTGCGACGACGGGGATGACGCGGCTGGTGCGCCGCTGGTACGCGTCCCAGCCCGGGTCGGCCTCCACCGCGCGGGCGAAGGCGGCGTCGCGCTCCTCGCGGCCGAGGACGGTGGCCCGCGCCTCGTACGTGAAGACCCCGTCCTCGACGGTGGCGAGCGGGTGGGCGCGGAGGTTGTGGAACCACGCCGGGTGCCGGTCGGCGCCGCCCGCCGAGGCGATGACGAGCACGCGTCCGCCGTCCGGGAGGTACCCGACGGGGGTGGTGTGCGGGGCGCCGGAGCGGGCGCCGGTCGTGGTGAGCAGGAGCAGGCGCGCGTTCTCGAAGGGCGGGCCGACGCGCCCGCCGTTGGCGCGGAAGCTGTCGATGACGTGCTGGTTGAAGTCGGTGAAATGCGTGCTGGAGTCTTCTGGCATGCGGTGAGGTCGTCTCCACGGTGACGGGATGAGCCGGGCGGCGTCCGCCCCGTACGGGCGGTGTGCCGGGTGTCGGCGGGCCGCGCGCCCGCCGTGGGCTCAAACCGTGACCGGGTGCCTCACTCGTGCGTGGCGCAGGGCCGACCCGGTAGTCACGCGCTGATCATACGACGATCGCCGCGTGGCCACGGCGCCTGCCCCTCCGCCCCGGGCGGGGGCGGGAGGGCGGGCACCGTGACCGGGCGGCTAGGCCCGGCGCTTGCCCTCACCCGGGCGCAGGAGGCGGTAGACGATCCACCCGAGGACGGCGAGGACCACGACGGCGACGACGACCTTGGAGTAGGTGCCGACGATGTCGCTGACCTGTTCCCAGTTCTCGCCGAGCCGGTAGCCCGCGACCACGAAAATGGTGTTCCAGATCGCGCTGCCCAGGGTCGTGAGCAGCAGGAACGTCGTCTGCGGCATGCGCTCCACCCCGGCCGGGATGGAGATCAGGCTGCGGAAGATGGGGATCATACGGCCGAAGAAGATCGCCTTGGTGCCGTGCTTGGCGAACCAGCGCTCGGTCTTCTCGATGTCCTCGACCTTGACCAGCGGCAGCCTGCCGGCCACCGCGATCAGCCGTTCCCGGCCGAAGAGCGCGCCGACGCCGTACAGCGCCCACGCGCCGACGACGGAGCCGATGGTCGTCCACACGAGGGCGGCGATCAGGTTCATGTCGCCCTGGCTCGCGGTGAACCCGGCCAGGGGCAGGATCACCTCGCTCGGCAGGGGCGGGAAGAGGTTCTCCAGCGCGATGGCGGCTCCGGCGCCGGGGGCGCCGAGGCTCTCCATCAGACTGGTCGCCCAGCCGGTGATGCCGCCGGGGTCCTCGCCGGACGCGGCGAGTCCTAGGGGGGGTGCCATGGATACGATCACACACCGGAGGCTACAAACTCCGGCGGGTGCGAGGCGATCCGGGCAGCTTCAGCGCATCCTGCGGAAAACCGCAGTACCCTCCCCCAGGCCCGGCCGGTTACGGTCGGGAGCGTGCACGCCGCCCTGCTCCGCTGGCTGGCCGACGCCGCCCGGCTGGCGTCGGGTACGGCCACCGCCCTCGCCGGAAGCCTCCTCCTCGTCCTCGCCTCGCCCGTTCTCCTGGCGGGCCCGGACGCCGCCCGCCGCGCCGTCCACCGCGCCGCCGGGCGGCTCGCCGGGAGCGACGGCGACGGGCGGGCCGCGCTGCGCTACCTCGCGCTGCGGCTGCCGGTGGGGCTGCTCGGCGGGCTGGTGCTGCTGGCGGTGGCGGTCGGGGCGGCGTACGCGTCGCTGCTGGTGTGGGCGGTGTGGCCGTACGGCTGGTCCGTGGTGCCTGCCGGGTTCGGCGGCGTGCTGCTGCTCTTCCTGGCGGTGCACGGGGTACCGGCCGTGGCGCGCATGGAGGCGGGGCTCGCGCAGCGCGTCCTGGGCGACGCGGCGCGTGCCGCGCTGGAGCGGCGCATCGACGAGCTGGCCACCAGCCGCGCCGGGGTCGTGGCGGCCGTGCACGAGGAGCGCCGCCGCATCGAGCGCGACCTGCACGACGGCGTGCAGCAGCGCATCGTCGCGCTGGGCGTGCTGCTCGGCCGCGCCAGGCGGGGCGGCGACCCGGCGCGGACGCTGGAGCTGGTCAGGCAGGCGCAGACGGAGGCGGGGCAGGCGCTCGCCGAGCTGCGCGAGGTCGCGTGGCGGGTCTACCCGGCGGTGCTGGACGAGGCCGGGCTCGGGGCGGCGCTGGAGGCGGTGGCGGAACGGGCGCCGCTGCCCGTCACGCTGGAGTACGGCCTGCCGTCGCCGCCGGACAGGCACGCGGCGGCGGTCGTGTACTTCGTCGTCTCCGAGGCGGTCACCAACGCCGTCAAGCACGCGGGCGCGAGCCGGATCACGATCCGCGTGGCGCAGCACCCCGCCGGGCTGACGGCGACGGTCGGCGACGACGGCGCGGGCGGCGCCGACCCGGCGGGCGGCGGGCTGCTCGGCCTGGCGCGGCGCGCCGCCGCGCTCGACGGGCGGCTGCGCGTCCACAGCCCGGCGGGCGGCCCGACGACGCTGGAACTGGAGCTGCCGTGCGCGTGATCCTCGCCGACGACTCGACGCTGCTGCGCGAGGGCCTCGCCCGGCTGCTCGCCGAGGAGGGGCACGAGGTGGCGGCGGCGGTCGGCGACGCCGCCGCGCTCCTCGCCGCCGTGGACGCGGACCCGCCGGACGTCGCGGTGGTGGACGTGCGGATGCCGCCGACGCACACCGACGAGGGGCTGCGCGCCGCGCTGGAGATCCGCCGCCGCCACCCGGCGGTGGGGGTGCTGGTGCTGTCGCAGTACGTGGAGAAGCGGTACGCGGCGGAGCTGCTCGGCGGCGATCCCGGTGGCGTCGGCTACCTGCTGAAGGACCGGGTGGTGGAGGTCGAGGAGTTCCTCGGCGCGCTGGAACGCGTACGGGCGGGCCAGGCCGCGTTCGACCCCGAGGTGGTGCGGCGGCTGCTGGCGCGCAGCACGCACACGGACCCGCTGGCCCGGCTCACCCCGCGCGAGCGCGACGTGCTGCGGGAGATGGCGGAGGGGCACACGAACGCGGTGATCGCGCAGCGGCTGTACGTGTCGCGCAGCGCGGTGGAGAAGCACATCAACGCGATCTTCGACAAGCTGGGCCTGCCGGGCGGCACGGGGCACAGCCGCCGCGTACTGGCGGTGCTGCGCTACCTGAACAGCTAGGGTCCGGGGCGCCGTTCAGCGCCGGGGCAGGATGGCGTCGAGCAGGCCGGGGAACGCCGCGTCCAGCGCGTCCTCGCGGAGCACGTTGAGTGCGGCGGTGCCCTCGCGGTGGGTGGCGATCACCCCGGCCTCCCGGAGCGTCCTGAAGTGGTGGGACAGGGTGTTCTTCGCGACCGCGACGTCGAAGGTGCCGCAGGCGACGGGCACGTCGGACTCGCGCAGCTGGCGGACCAGTTCGAGGCGTACGGGGTCGGCGAGCGCCCGGAGGACCGCCATGACGTCGAGTTCCGCCGGCTCGGTCGCCGGGGGGCGCGGGCGGGTGCGGGTCGTGGTGGGCATGCGGGGTACCTCCTCCGCCCGAGAGTACACCGTGGTTCCATGACCGTCGAACTACGAGTACGGTAGTTCCATGTCCATGGAACTAAAGCGGGGCGTCGTCGCGCTCGCGCTGATCTCGTCGTTCATGGTGTACGTCGACGGCACCATCGTGAACCTGGCGCTCGCGGAGCTGGGTTCGCAGCTGCACGCCTCCCGCGCCGAGCTGGAGTGGGCCGTCAACGCCTACACGCTCAGCTTCGCCGCCGTGCTGCTCGCGGCCGGAACCTTCACCGACGTCCTGGGCGCCAGGCGCACGTTCGTCACCGGGCTGGTCGTCTTCACGGTGTCCTCCGCGGTCTGCGCGGCGGCCGGGACGATGCCGGTCCTGAACGCCGCCCGGCTCGCCCAGGGCGCCGGTGCCGCGCTGCTGCTGCCGAGCGCGCTCGTGCTGGCCACCGCGGGCGCCGCCGACGAGCACGCGCGCCACCGGCTCCTCGGCCGGTGGGCCGCCGCCGGGGGGATGGGCATGGCCGCGGGGCCGCTGCTCGGCGGGGCGCTGGTCGCCGTGGCGGACTGGCGCGCCGTGTTCGGGGTCAACGTCGTGATCGGCGTCCCGGCGCTCGTGTGGAGCCTGCGGTCCATGCCGTCCACGCCGCGGCGGGCCCGCCGCCCCGACCTCGCGGGCATGGCGGCCGCGACCGTGCTGATAGGCGGTCTCGTGTTCGGCATGGTCGAGGCCCCGGCCGCGGGCTGGGGAGCGCCCGCCGTCCTCAGTGCCTTCGCCCTCGCCGCCGCGGGCCTCGTCGCGTTCGTCCGGGCGGAACGTACGGCGGCGGCGCCCCTGCTGCCGACCGCCGTGTACGCGGACCGGTCGTTCGTCATCTCCGCGCTCCAGGGCGCGCTGTTCAACTTCACCTTCTACGGGCTGCTGTTCGCGATGGGCCTCATGCTCCAGCAGGGGCGCGGGCTCGGGGCCCTCGGGAGCGGCCTGCTGTTCCTGCCCCTGACCGGCCTGATCGCCCTGGGCAACGTGTGGGCGGCGGCCCTCGCCAGGCGCGCCGGGCGCCGCGCGGTCCTCGGCGCCGGGCAGCTCGCGCTCGCCGCCGCCCTGGTCGCGGTCGCGCTCACCAGCACCCTGTCCCCGCTGTGGCCCCTGGTCCTCGCGCTGCTGCCCGCCGGTCTCAGCGCGGGGGTCCTCGTGCCGACCATGACGTCCCGGTCCCTCGCCGCCGTCCCGCCCGCGCTGCACGGCGCCGCCTCGGCCGCGTTCAACACCTCGCGGCAGGTGGGCGCCGCGATCGGTGTCGCCGCGTTCGGTCCCTTCCTCGGGTCCGCGGGCGGGCTGCGCGACGGGTTCCTCGTCTGCGTCCTGGTGGCGGCGGGGGCGACGGTCGTGGCGCTCGTCCTGACGCCGGCCGACCGGGGACCCGCCACCTCCGCGGCGGCCGCGGCCTGACGTGGATGCCCCACGATGCCCGGCTGCGTTCGGCGGCAGCCGGGCACCGTGGGGTGCGGCGGCGGGGTGGGGTTCGGCGTCACCACCCGGCCGCCCCCGTCGCCGCCGCCCCTCGCGGCGGAGACGGAGCCGGGGAGCCGGCCGCCCGGGGAGGGCGGCCGGCGGTCGGTACGTGTCAGTCGAGCTGCTGGATGCGGACGTTGCGGAAGGAGACGGTGTCGCCGTCCCCGTGGTTCTGGAGCCCGATGTGCCCCTGGAGGCTGCGGGCCGGGTCGGTGTTGGTGAAGTCGTTGACCAGCGTGCCGTTGAGGAAGACCTGGAGGCGCTCCCCCTCGACGCGGATCTCGTACGTGTTCCACTCGCCGGGCGGGTTGAGCGCGGCGTCGCGGGCGGCGAGGTCGGCCGACTGAAAGCCGTAGACGGCGCCGGTGGTGCGGTCGTCGGCGTCGGTGGCGTCGATCTGGATCTCGTAGCCGTTCGCCACCGCCGAGTTCGGGTCGTCCGAGGGCGGGAAGCCCACGAACACACCGGAGTTGTCGTCACCGTCGAGCCGCCAGTCGAGCTTCAGCGCGTACGCGCCGAACTCCTGCGCGTCGTACCAGAGCAGGCCCATGCCGCCCTCGGTGGTCAGCGTGCCGTCGTCCGCCACGGCGAACTGCCCGGGGCCCGCCTGCGACCAGCCGTCCGTGCCGGTGCCGTCGAGGAGGCTCGTGTAGCCCGTCTCGGGGCGGCAGTCGGCCTCGGTGACCCCGGCGGCCCAGCGGATGCCGCCCAGCAGGTGGCGGACGAAGTCGGACTCGGCGTACGACTCGGCCGTGTGGCCGCCGCCGGTGTAGAACGCGCGGCCGCCCTCGTAGTCCTTGCACCAGGCGATCGGGTGGTCCCCGTTCATGTTGCCGCCCTCGTAGCTGCCTTCGTCGAGCGAGGCGAGGACGCGGGCCGAGTCCCGGGGGTTGGTGCGGTAGTTGTACCACTCGTCGGTGCGCTGCCAGGTCGTGCCGAGGTGCGCCGTGGCGTCGTGCGCGCGGTCCTCCACGTTGACGGTGGCCTGCTGGATGTGGGGGTGCGAGTGGAAGAGCGCGCCGGCCAGGCCGTCGTACCAGGGCCAGTCGTACTCGGTGTCGGCCGCCGCGTGGACGCCCACGTAGCCGCCGCCGCCGTTGATGTAGCCCTCGAACGCGGTCTGCTGCGCGTCGTCCAGGACGTCGCCCGTCGTGGACAGGAAGACGACCGCCTCGTAGTCGGCGAGCGCCGGGTCGGTGAACGCGGCGGCGTCCTCGGTCGCGGTGACCGTGAAGTTGTTCTCGGTGCCCAGCTGGGTGATCGCGGCGATGCCCTCGTCGATCGAGTCGTGCCGGAAACCGGCGGTCTTCGAGAAGACGAGCACGTCGTACGCCGGGTCGTCCGGCGCGGCCGCGGTCGATGCCGGCGCCATGGCGGCGGCGGGCAGGGCGGTGGCGGCCAGCAGGCCGCCCGCGGCCCAGGCCGCGATCCGCGCGGTACGGGTGTCGGGAGTCATGGTGGGGGTCACTCCCCTTCCGTGGTGAAGTGGAACGAGTCGAGGTCGAACAGCGAGCCCGCGCCGCCGGTGAACACGAGGAACAGCTCGGTGCTGCCGTCCGGCAGGTCCGTCAGCCCGGTGGTCACCTCCTCGTACGAGTCCCAGCCGCCGGTGTCGGTCACCGCGACCGAGCCCAGCAGCGTGCCGTCGGGCGCGCCCGCGCGGACCTCGATCGTGCCGCCCGCCCCGGCGGAGCCGACGCGCGCGCCGAAGCCGGTGGCGTTCGCCAGGTGGTAGGGCTCGAAGGAGATCCAGTCGCCGTTCTCGATGTAGCCGACCGCCCGGCCGCCCTCGGCCGCGGCCTTCTCGGTGACGGTCACGCCCTGCTGGGCGCCGAAGTGCTCGGCCTGCCGGTGGCGGGTCTGGCTGACGGCCTGGTCGTGCGAGGTGAGGCCGCCGCCGTCCGTGTACTCCGCGTCGAAGACGCCGAAGATGTTGGCGTTCGGGTCGTGTTCGCCGTCCTCCAGGGTCTGGAGGACGCCCGAGCAGCCGGTGGCGGAGGTCAGCGGGTGGCCGTGGCTGTCGTGGCCGAGGATGAAGGTGACCGTGACCTGCGAGCAGTCGATCTCGCCGTCCTCCGGGTCGGTGACCGTCACCTCGAACGGCACCGCGTCGCCGAAGTCCACCAGCGCGCCGTCCTCGGGCAGTTCGAGGGTGACGGTGGGGGCGGTGTTGCCGACCGTGACGGCGACGGAGGCGCCCGCCGTGAGGCCGTCCGCGTCGGTCACCGTCAGCTCGGCGGTGAACTCGCCGTTCTCCGTGTAGGTGTGACTGGGGTTCGCGTCGGTGGAGGTGCCGCCGTCGCCGAAGTCCCAGGCGTAGGTGAGGGTGTCGCCGTCCGGGTCGGTGGAGCCCTCGGAGGAGAACTGCACGGTCAGCGGCGCCGCGCCCGACGTCACGTCCGCACTCGCCTGCGCCACCGGGGACTGGCCGCCCTCGCCGCCGAGGTGCTCGATGCGGTAGAGGGCGCTGTTCTCGTCGCCGTTGAAGTAGCCGGTGCCGTAGTCGAGTACGTAGAGCGCGCCGTCCGGGCCGAACGCGGAGTCCATCACCTGTGTGCCGGTCCACGGGAACTCGTTGATCGACTGCACGCCGCCGTTCGCGTCCTGCTCGATGCGGCGTATCCAGCGCCGTCCGAACTCGGTGGCGAAGTAGTCGCCGTCGTACTCGGCAGGGAACTTGACCGCCGACTGGAGGTCCGGGTCGTAGTTGTAGACGGGGCCGCCCATGGGCGACTCCGAGCCACCGCCGAACTCCGGCACGGAGTTGCCGTCGTAGGGAATCCACGCGGGCTGGGCGGGCGGGAGCTGGCTGATGCCGGTGTTGTGCGCCGAGTCGTTGACGGGCGCGCCGCAGTCGAACGTGCCGCCGGACGCGCCGGAGCCGAAGTCGTAGTCCACGTACGCGTCGTTGTCACCGGTGCAGAAGGGCCAGCCGAAGTTGCCCGGCTCGGTGATGCGGTTGAACTCGACCTGCCCGGCGGGGCCGCGCGTGGGGGACGCGGTGCCGGAGTCGGGCCCGTAGTCGCCGAGGTAGACGACGCCGGTCGCCTTGTCGACGGACATGCGGAACGGGTTGCGGAAGCCCATCGCGTAGATCTCCGGCCGGGTGTCGGCCGTGCCGGGCGCGAAGAGGTTGCCGTCCGGGATCGTGTACGAGCCGTCGTCCTGGACGGTGATCCGCAGGACCTTGCCGCGCAGGTCGTTCGTGTTGCCGGCCGAACGGCGGGCGTCGAACGCGGGGTTGCGGCCGGCGCTGTCGTCGATGGGCGTGAACCCGTCGGAGGCGAACGGGTTCGAGTCGTCGCCGGTGGACAGGTAGAGGTTGCCCTCGGCGTCGAAGTCGATGTCGCCGCCGACGTGGCAGCACTGCCCGCGGCTGGCGGGGACGTCGAGCACCTCGGCCTCGCTGCCGGTGTCGAGCGTGCCGTCCGCGTTCAGCTGGAAACGCGACAGGCGGTTGACGCCGTCGTACGGCGCGAAGTCGGCGGCCGAGCCGTTGGCGGGCGAGTCGCCGCCCGGTGTGTCGAGCGGCGGGGCGTAGTACAGGTAGATGAAGCGGTTCTGCTCGAAGTCCGGGTCCACGCCGACGCCTTGGAGGCCTTCCTCGTCGTGGCTGTAGACGGGGACGCGGCCGGAGACGCGCGTGGTGCCGTTCGCGTCGGTGATGCGGAGCGTGCCGTCGCGCGCCGTGTGGAGGACGGAGCGGTCCGGCAGGACGGCCAGGGACATCGGCTCGCCCATCTCGGCCACGCCCCTGGCGAGCGTCACCTGCTGGAACTCCGGCGCCGCCGCCGCGGGGGGATCGGCGGCCGGCACCGCTGCCTGGCCTGTGGGGGGAACGGCGGCGGCGAGCAGGGTGCCCGCCAAGGCCGCCAGCAGTACGTGGAACTTCCTGTGCACGAGCATCCTCCGTAAGACGCACGGGGTGGGGGTGAAGCTTTCGCACAGGCGCGCGCCGTCGCGCCGCCGCACCGTCCGGCCGTGGGACGAGGGGGTTGGCCGTGCGGTCCGGTCGTGCACCGGGTGACCGGTACACAACAGGGACGGTAACGACTTCCGCCTCCACTGGAAACCCCTTTGAAACGGGGCTCGCGAACTTCTTCCTCCGGACGGACAAAGTCCGCCGGGCCGCCCGCGCGCGCCAACAGGCCGCTGAACTCGGGCGCAGCGCCGCGCGCCGCCCCGCGTCACGCCTGCGGGCGCTCCCGCTCCCCGTCCGGTTCCGGAACCTGGCGCAGCCGCCCGTGCCCGACCAGCGCGTCGATCACCTGCTCGGTGGTGGCGGCCATGTCCACGGCGTCCGGGGCGAGGAGCCACTGGATCTGGAGGCCGTCCATCACCGCGATGACGGCGGTGGCGACGCCGTCCACGTCCAGTTCCGCGTCCACCTGCCCCAGATCCCTCGCCTCGGTCAGCGCGGCGACGACCTGGCCGCGCAGCCCGGCGTACCGGCCGCGGAAGAAGCCCTGCGCGGGGTGCCCCTCCGTCACGCTCTCCGCCGACAGGACCGCGTAGAGTCGTACGATCCCCGCCCGCTCAGCGTTGCGCCGGGCGGTGTCCACCAGGTGCCGCAGGTAGGCCAGGCCCGTCGGCCGCTCCGTCCCCAGCTCCGCCAGGTCGGACACGTCCCGCAGATCGAGCACGCCCGTGAGCAGTCCGGCCTTGCTGTGGAAGTGGTGCAGCACCCCGGCCTGGGTGAGCCCGGCGCGTTCGGCGATCTCCGCCAGCGATGCCTTGTGGTAACCGCGGGTCGCGAACGTCTCCATCGCTATCCGCAGGATCTCCGCGCGCCGCCCTGAGGCAGCGGCCTGTGGCTGGCGTGCGTCCGGCATCCCTGGAGTGTACGGCCGGAAGTTCCGGAACCGGCCACTACTTACTAAGCGCTCGGTAAGTCTGCTTTGATTTTTGCGACACTGCTCGAAAGGAACGCCATGACCTCCGTGTTCTCCACCCCCGCCCCCGCCGCTCCCCCGGCGGACGGCGGTGACGACGCCGGACTGGCGGCGCGGGTGAGCGCTCTCGACCTGGAGTCGAAGGTCCGGCTGCTGACGGGCGGGACGCTGTGGACGCTACCCGCCGAGCCCCGCCTCGGGCTGCTCCCCGTCCGCATGTCGGACGGCCCCCAGGGCGTGCGCGGCACCGGCGACGACCCGGGCGCGACCGGCCTGCTCGCCCCCGCGCCCAGCACCCTCGCCGCCTCCTGGGACCCGGAGCTGGCCGAACGCCTCGGCGCGCTCTTCGGCGCCGAGGCCGTCCGCAAGCGCGTGGACGTCCTCCTCGCCCCCGGGATCAACCTCCAGCGCACCCCCGTCGCGGGGCGCCACTTCGAGTACCTCTCCGAGGACCCGCTGCTGACGGGCGTCCTCGCCGCCGGGCTCGTGCGCGGCATCCAGTCCCTCGGTGTCGCCGCCTGCCCCAAGCACTTCGTCGCGAACGAGTCGGAGACGGACAGGACCCGTTACCGCTCACGCGTCGATCCGCGCACGCTGCGCGAGGTCTACCTGGCGCCGTTCGAGACGGTCGTCGCCGAGGGCGGCACCTGGAGCGTGATGAGCGCCTACTCGGGCGTGGACGACGGCACCGAGTCCGCACCCATGGGCGAGCACGCCGGGCTGCTGCGCGGCGTCCTCAAGGGCGAGTGGGGCTTCGACGGCGCGGTCGTCAGCGACTGGGCGGCGACCAGGACCACGGGCGAGTCCGCGCGCGGCGGCCTCGACCTCGTGATGCCGGGCCCCGACGGGCCGTGGGGCGACGCCCTGGTGGCGGCCGTCAGGGCGGGCGAGGTCCCCGAGAGCATGGTGGACGACAAGGTGGTCAGGCTGGTGCGGCTGGCCGGGCGTGTCGGGCGGCTCGACGGCTCGCCCGCCAGGCCCGCCGTCCCGGCCAGGCCGGACACGGCGGAGTACGACCTGCTGCGGGAGACCGCCGTCCGGGGCACCGTCGTGCTGCGGAACGAGGCGGGGTTCCTGCCGCTCGCCCCCGCCGGCTTCGCGCGCGTCGCGCTGATCGGCCCGAACGCGGTCGCGCCGTACTTCCAGGGCGGCGGCAGCGCGTACGTCCCGCCGGTGCGTCTTGTCGGCTTCGCGAAGGGGCTGCGGGCGGCGCTGCCGCCGAGCACCGAGGTGACGGTGCACCGGGGCGGCGACGCCCGGCTGCACCCGCCGTTCGCCGACCCGGCGATGCTGGCCGACCCGGAGACGGGCGGCGCCGGGGTGCGGGCCGAGTTCGTCGGCGCGGACGGCGCGGTCCTCGGCTCGGTGGTCCGGGAGACGGGCGACTGGGGCGAGTTCCGGGCCTTCCCGGCCGGGACGCGCCGCGTGGTGCTGCGCACCGACGTGACGCTGACCGGCGAGGGCACGCACGAGCTGGAGTTCGGCGCGGTCGGCCGCTTCGAGATCCTGGCGGACGGCGAACGGGTCGCGGCCGGGGACGACGACCGGGGCGTGGACCTGGTCCTCGACTCCTCCCACCACCACCCGGAGGGCATCACCGCCGGCTTCCCCGTGGCGGACGCCGAGGTGCCGCGCCGCGTCGCGCTGACGCTTGACCTCACGGTGGTGGACGCGGACGGCTACGGCCACTTCGTCACCGCGCACCTGCGCCACACCGCGCCGGGGACCGGCACCGCCGAGGAGATCGAGGCGGCCGTCGAGGCGGCGCGCGCCGCCGACGTGGCCGTGGTGGTCGTCGGCACCAACGAGGATGTCGAGTCCGAGGGCTGGGACCGTACGACGCTGGCGCTGCCCGGCGCACAGGACGAGCTGGTGCGCCGCGTCGCGGAGGCCAACCCGCGCACGGTCGTGGTGGTCAACGCGGGCGCGCCCGTGCTGCTGCCGTGGGCGGAGGACGTCCCGGCGCTGCTGTGGGCGTGGCTGCCGGGCCAGGAGGCCGGGCACGCGCTGGCCGACGTGCTGCTGGGGCGGGCGGAGGCGACCGGCAGGCTGCCGTGGACGCTGCCCGCGCGGGCGGCGGACGTGCCGGTGCCGGACGCGGTGCCGGTGGACGGCGTGGTCGAGTACCGCGAGGGCCTGCACGCCGGCCACCGCGGCTGGGACAGGGCCGGGCTCACCCCGGCGTTCCCGTTCGGGCACGGCCTGGGCTGGACGGAGTGGGCGTACGAGGCGGTGACGGCCGACGCGGACGGCGCGGAGGTGACCGTGCGGGTGACGAACACCGGCGCGCGCGCCGGGCGTGAGGTGGTGCAGGTCTACCTGGAGGCGCCGCAGGACGGCCCGGACAGGCCGCTGCGGGTCCTGGCGGGCTTCGCGTCCGTGACCGCCGAGCCCGGCGCCACGGTCACCGCGACAGTCCGGGTCCCTCCGCGCGTCTACCAGGTATGGGACGTGGCGGCAGGGGCGTGGACGACACCGGCGGGCGCGTACCGCCTGCACGTGGGCCGTTCCAGCCGCGACCTGCGGCTGACGGCGGCCGTGGAGATCGGCGCGGCCTGACCGGCACGGACAGGCAGCCGTTTCACGGGACCGGGCGGGGGTACTCGCCCGGTCCCGCACGTCATGGCGCGGGTCGTGGCCCTGGGTCACGGACCGGCACCGGGCCGTGCGGCCTCATACGGACCCATACCGGCAGGAAAAGCGGACAGAAGAACGAGCAGCAGGAAGTACGCGACAAGCAGCGTGCACGAGCACACGATGCCGGGAGTGACCGGCAGGAGGTGGACACCGTGCCAGGACGCAAGGAACTCCCCTCGACCCTGGAGCGCTCCGCCGCCGACGCACAGCGCACCTGGATCAAGGCGCACGACTCGGCGGTGAACGAGTACGGCGAGGGCCGCAGGGCCCACCAGGTCGCCTACGGGGCGCTGAAGCACACCCACGAGAAGGTCGGCGACCACTGGGAGCGCAAGGAGAAGGGCCGCAAGGGCCCCTCGGACCAGCGCTCCGCCAGGCCGCGCCAGCAGGGCGGGGCCAGCGGCGAGGGCGTGGACGAGCAGGCCACCAAGGAGCACCTGTACGACGTGGCCAAGCGGCTGGACGTCAAGGGCAGGTCGCGCATGGATCGCGGTGAGCTGCTCTCCGCGATCCGCAAGGAGAACCGTTCCCGCACCCGGCGTTCCCGCTGACGCGCGGGCGACCGCGCCGCGCGCGGACCACGGCCGGGGGGGGGGGGGGGGGGACCACACCCCCC
>NZ_JBJZOH010000039.1:0-49927 GCF_047200595.1 Streptomyces sp. MS19
TTCGCTGGCGGTCGATCCGGTCACGTCGCAGCCGTACTACCGTGCCCCGCTTATCGAGTTGGGGCGCTGCAACGTGGAAACGGCCGTCCGGCTGCTGGCCGTCCTGCGGGGTGTTCCCGAACGGGCGGACGAGCGGTGAACGAGAGTACGGCCGTGGACGGGGACGGCCAGGAGGGGGACAAGCGGACGCCCGTGCGGAATCTCGGTGCCGAGGTCGATGCGATGGGGCGGGCGATCGAGGACCACCTCGCGCTGCTGCGCGGCGAACGCTGCTCGTGGCCCGGCTGCCCGCCGGTCGGCGCCGTCCGCTGCCGACGCGGACTGCCGTAGGCCCGGTCTACGTCAGGGGGCGGGCTCGGTCGTGACGAGGGTCAGGAGGCCGGGGAAGCGGGCTTCGAGGTCCGCGCGGCGCAGTGTCGCCATGCGGCTGTTTCCCCGGTCCACCTGCCTGACCAGCCCGGCTTCGCGCAGTACGCGGAAGTGGTGCGTCACGGTGCCTTTGGACACCGGCAGGGCGAACGAACTGCACGTCCGGGCCGCGCCCTCCGGCTCGGCCGCCAGCTCGCGTACGACCCGGCGGCGCAGCGGGTCCGCGAGCGCGGCGAGCACCGCGCCGAGCGCCATCTCGTCCACCGCCGGGTGGCCTTCGCTGTCGGGCATCCGCGTCTCTCCTCATGCCACAGAAGGTACGACTTGCATTGTACCTAAAGGGGTGGCTACCGTCCCTGAGGTACGAATATCGTCTTACCTTGATCGAGGAGCAGCGCCATGTCCCAGCCCTTCACCCTCGTCGGTTCCGCCCGTCCCAAGCCGGAGCGCGCCGAGGAGCTGAAGCAGCTCCTGCTGTCGTTCGTCGAGCCGACCCGCAAGGAGGCCGGCTGCCTGGAGTACCACTTCCACGAGGACAGCGAGGAGCCCGGCCTCTTCTGGTTCTACGAGGCCTGGCGCTCGAAGGCCGACCTGGAGGCCCACCTCGCGCTCCCGCACATGCAGGCGTTCTGGGAGACGCGCCTCGACTACCTCCAGGGCGACCTCGACGTCCACTACCTCACGATGCACAGCCCCTACGAGCCGAAGACCCGCGCCTGAGCGGGTGCGGGGGCGCGCCGACGGGCCCGCCCCCGCGCGTGGAACGTCAGGGCATGACGTGGTCGCGGCCCGGCCAGCCGATGGCGATGTCCCGGCCGCCGTCGCCCGTGATGTGGTCGTCCCCGGCGCCGCCCACGAGGATGTCGTCGCCCTCGCCGCCCGTGATGTGGTCGTTCCCGGCGTCGCCGTAGGCGATGTCGTCGCCGTCCCAGCCGTCGATCATGTCGTCACCCGGGCCGCCGTGCAGCACCTCGTCGATGGGCCCGCCCATCAGATGGTCGTCCCCGGCGCCGCCGAACATGACGCCGTTGCCCATCAGCATGTCGTCGCCGTCGTCGCCCCTGACCAACTCGGCGGTGTGGGCGTGCAGTTCGTCGTTCCCGTCGCCGCCGCGCACCTGGGTGACGCCGGGGTCGCTCGTCATCACCTCGTCGTCGCCGCCGCCGAGCAGGACGCGGATGTCATCGGGCCTGCGGTCGCCCACCGGCAGTTCGCAGGCGACGAACGTCTCGTCGTCCGGGTCGAGATGGAGACAGTGCTCGCCCGGCTCGATCGGCACGATGTCCGAGAAGCCGATGCGCCGCACCTCCGGGCCGGTGTTCATCGGGAAGACGTGCAGGTCGTTCGCCTCGTCGCCGCCCTGGAACACGATGGACAGGGTGCGCCCGTCCCAGTCCGCGCCGACGGTCGTGCTGCCTTGCGCCGCCGCGGGCGTCGCGCCGAGGCCGGTGGCGACCAGGGCCGCGACGGCGACCGAGGAGAGGGGGAAGAGCCGTGACCGGATCATGAGTGCGTCCTCACTCCAGAGGAAGAAGGGCGGGGGAGATTGTCGTGTACGGGGCAATCCCTCGTCACTTTCCTGTATCTCGTCCGTCCCGTCCACACCCGCCGCACCGATCCGGGGGAGGCCCCGGGGAAGGGTGGCAGAATGCCCGCCGACCGACAGGCGGGACGACGTACGGCTACATCGGATCGATGAAGGCCGTGCCGGGACACCGGGACGAGCTGGTGTCCCTGCTGCTCGAAGGGGTGGACGGGCTGCGCGCCCCTGGGATGCGAGCAGTACCCCGTCAGCGTCTCGCGCAGCGACGACGACACGATCTGAGTCACGGAGGTCTGGCGCAGCGAGGCGGCCATCGGCCGCGCGCTGCCGCTGCTGACCGGTGAGTTCACCCGGCAGGAGCTGGACGTGGTGGGCGGGCTCGGGGGCGGCGCCCGGTCAGGGGGCGACGGCGACGGTCAGGCCGCGTAGTTCGTAGCCGCCGATGGCGTCCAGCGGCCGGACCGTGGGCGGCGACGTCATGCGGACGCCCGGGAGCGCGAGCAGGCGCGTCAGGAACACGTCCGTCTCCAGGATCGCTATCGGCGCCCCCGGGCACTTGTGCGCGCCGTCGCCGAAGGAGAGGGCGTACGGTTCGGCGCCGTGCGCCAGGGGGCGCGCCGGGCACAGCCCGGTGGGGGCGTCGCCGACCGCGCGCGGGTCGGTGTTGGCGTGATCGACGTGCACCTCGACCACCGCGCCCGCCGGGACGGTCGCCCCCGGCAGCGCGACGGGCGCGGTCGTGCGGCGGCGCAGCAGGTTCACCACCGGTTCGAGGCGCAGGATCTCGTGCAGGAGCGCCAGCCGCTCCGGCTCGTCGGCGGCGCGGTAACGGGCGCGCAGCGCGTCGTCCGAGAAGAGGTGCCAGGCCGCCGCGTTGACGAACTCGCGCGTCGTGATCATCCCGGCCGCCGCGAACGTCAGGCACTCGCCGAGGATCTCGGCGGTCGTCCTGCCCTGGCCGACGAGGTGCGTGATCAGGTCGTCCGCGCCCGCGCGGCGCCGCGCGCGGACGGCGGGGCGGACGTCGGACACGTAGATCCGCAGCCAGTTGACGCCCTGCCGGACCGTCCAGTAGAGGCCGCGCGGCGTCGTCAGCCCCGGCGTGCCGAACCGTTCGGGGAAGAAGCTCTCCAGCCTGCGGCGGATGCCGGGCCTGCTGTGGGTGAGGCCGATCACGGCGCAGGTGACACCGATGGACAGGTGGAAGGCCAGCTCGGAGAGGTCGGCGCTGCCGGACGCGCGGAGCTTCGCCAGCTGTGCGTCGGCGACGCGCGTGGCGACGTCGCGGTACTGCCCGTCGACGCGGCGGGGCGTGAAGTAGCGGGCGGTCTGGCGGCGTTGCTCGCGGTGCTCGGGCCCGTCGCGGTAGAGGACGGGGCGGCGTACGCGCTTCGGCAGCATCTCCACCGTCTCGACGCCGAGCCCCGCCTGCACCGTGTCGCCGCTGCGCAGCAGGGCGCGGGCCTCGGGGAGGCCGCGCACGTGCCACACGCCGTCCGGCCCCCGCGTGACCGGGCAGCCGTCCCAGTCCTCCGGCCGCCGTGTCATGCGCCTGTCGTCGTCCACACCAACTCCCTCGGCCCGCACGGTCGGTGGAACGACGGTCACACGCCGGGGGTCACGGCCGCAAGGAGGCGGAGCGGCGCGCGATCGACGCGAGGGTCAGCGCCGTACCCGTCAGCGGGCTGCCCGCGGGGTGGACCACGCGCAGGTCGCGCGTCAGGTCGATGCCGATGACGGGGACGCCGACCAGCGTGCCCGCCGCCAGCTCCGCCGCCACCGCGAGCGAACTGAGCACGGCGGGCGCCACGCCCTCCGCGACGGCGGCCTTGATGGCGGTCGTGGAGGACAGTTCGAGCAGCGGCTCCTCCAGCGGCGCCGGCGTGCCGCGCCGCAGGGCCCGTTCGAGATAACGCCGGGTGCCCGAGCCGCGCTCGCGGCTGACCAGCGGGGCCCCGGCCAGCTCCGCCGCCGTGATCCCCGAGCGGCGGCGCGCCCAGCGGTGCCCCGGCGCGACGATGACGGTCAGCGTGTCCCGGCCGACCGTGGCGGCCGTCAGCCCGGCAGGGACGTCGGGGCCCTCCACGAAGCCCAGGCGGGCCGTCCCGGCGAGGACGGCGGCGGCGACGTCGTCCGAGTTGCCCGTCGTCAGCGCGACCGACGTGCCCTCGGCGGCCGGGCGCAGCGCGGCGAGCCAGTGGGGGAGGAGGTACTCGGCGACGGTCAGGCTCGCCGCCACCGGGACGCGGCTCTCGCGCGAGCGGCGCAGCGACGTGATGCCGACGTCCAGGGCCGCCGCCGCGCCCACCGCCGTACGCGCCCAGTCCGCGACCAGCGCGCCGTCCGGCGTGAGGCGCGAGCCGCGCGCCGAGCGGTCGAGCAGCGCGATGCCGAGGCCGCGTTCGAGACCGCTCAGGCGGGCGCTCGCGGTCGGCTGCGTGATCGCGTGTGCGCGGGCGGCGGCCCCGATGCTGCCCAGCTCGGCGACGGAGAGCAGCAGGTCGAAGGCGGACAGGTCGGATACTCGGTGCGGCAGGGGCATAGGCCCAGTCTATGGACGCATCGGCGATCGGTCCCTGCCGGAGCGGGCCCCGCGGCGCCAGGCTGGGACCATGCACCACCGCACGCCCCCACACGCCCCCCACCCGCCGCGTGACCTGGCGCCCCACATCGCGCCCAACTGGTACGCCTCCGTCATGGGCACCGGCATCGTCGCCACCGCCGCCGTGACCCTGCCCGTTCACCTCCCGGGGCTGCGGACCGCCGCCACCGCCGTGTGGGCGCTGGCCGCCGCGCTGCTCGTCGCGATCACGGCCGTCGCCGCCGTCCACGGGCGGTGCCGCACGCGCCCGCACGCCGACCACCCCGTGATGGCCCACTTCTGGGGCGCGCCCCCCATGGCCCTGATGACCGTCGGGGCCGGGACGCTCACGCTCGGCGCCGACTGGATCGGCGAACGCGCGGCCCTCGCCGCCGCCACCGTCCTGTGGTGCGCGGGAACGGCCCTCGGCCTCCTCGTCGCCGTCTGGATACCCCTGCGCGCCATGACGCGGCACGCCGCCGAACCCGACGCGCCCCACGCGGCGTTCGGCGGCCGGCTGATGCCCGTCGTGCCGCCCATGGTGTCCGCCGCCACCGGCGCGGCCCTCGTGCCGCACGCGCCGGAGGGCCAGGTCAGGCTGACGCTGCTCCTCGGCTGCTACGCGCTGGTGGGCGTCAGCCTGCTCGCGGCGCTGCTCGTCCTGGCGCAGCTGTGGGACCGCCTCACGCGGCACGGCCCAGGGCCCGCCGCGATGGTCCCCACCCTGTGGATCGTCCTCGGGCCGCTCGGCCAGTCCGTGACCGCCGTGAACGCGCTGGGGAACGCAGCCCGCGACGTGCTGCCGCGGCCGTACGCCGCCGGTGCCGAGGCGTTCGGGCTGCTGTACGGGCTGCCGGTGTGGGGCTTCGCGATGCTGTGGCTCGCGCTCGCGGCGTCCGTCACGGCGCGGACGGCGGGCGCGACGCGCGGCGGGCTGCCGTTCTCCCTCACCTGGTGGAGCTTCACCTTCCCGCTCGGCACGTGCGTCACCGGCACGAGCGCGCTCGCCGCGCGCACCGGGGCGACGGCGCTGGAGGCGGTGGCCGTCGCGCTGTACGCCGGGCTGGTGTGCGCGTGGGCGACGGTGGCGGCCAGGACCGTACGGGCCGCCGCGCGCGGCACGCTCTTCCCCGCGCCGCCGCCGCCGGTGGGTACGGGCGGACGCGTACGGGCGGACGGCCCCCTGGGACCGGTCGCGCCCGCCACGGCGCGGAACTGAGCGCGGGAGACGCTCACTCGATCGGCATCGGCCCGTCGTAGACCGGGATCATCGGCTGGACCGCCGCCTCCAGGTCGGTGTGGTCCAGGCGCATGTCGCCGGGGGTCTCGCCGCGTCCGCTCTTCACCGCGTCGTAGTCGGTCCTGCCGATCTCGCCCACGACGGTGCGTGCGTGGTGGTAGTCGGAGTCCTCAAGCTTGTCCAGGCGCAGGTCGTCGGGGTAGGTGGTGCCCGCGGTGACGAAGGCGGCGGCGCCCGAGCTGTTCTCCCACTTCTGGTCGAACAGCCGCTGCGCGAAGTCGCTGTCGGCCAGCATCCCGGCGGACGCGTCCGGGTTCTTCGCGGCCAGCTCCAGCAGCCGGTTGGCGCCCGGGTTCTCCACGCCGCCCCGGTAGTCGCCGTTCCGCGCGTACAACTCCTGGGTGTACAAGGCGGACTCGGCCATCCGCTCCGCCATCGGCTCGCCTGGCGGGATGTCCGACCTGGCGAGGAACTGCGTCATGGCGTCGTAGTCCTTCAGATACTCGGGGCCGTCGTCGGCGCCCGGGTCCCTGCGGATGTCGTCCACGCCGTATGTACGCGGGTTGAGCAGGCCGACCTCGTTCGGGGCATCGACGAAGTCGCGCTCCGACTCGTGGAAGTCGGGATTGTTGAGGACCATGACGGCGTCCGCGAGGACGTCCGCCGAGGTGCGTTCGGTGCCGGAGACGGAGCCCCAGCCCGGCATGCCCGGGTAGAGGGAGGAGGTGTCGACGGCGTGCTCCGAGATGTCGACCAGCTTGCCGTCGTCCAGCCTGTTGAGAAACACGCTGAGGTAATGCGACTCCTCCCAGGTGAGCTTGCGCCCGCCCTCGGCCGCGGCGATGAGCGCCTCGACCGCGGCGAGGTGCGGGCGGATGGCGGCCTCGTCGCCCGGCTTGGCGGCGTTGATCTCGTCGACCGCGTAGTCGAGCATCTCCTCGCTGGTCCACAGTCCCAGCGGGCTGCCGGCGATGTCGTAGCCCAGCTCGGTGAGTTCCTGGCCGAGCCCGGTGAGGTCGTGGCGGTAGGCGGCGAGCAGTTCCACCATGTCGCGAGCGGTGACGATCGCTTCGACGCGGACTTTTTCGATGCCCCTGTGCCTGAGGTGTCCCGCGAAAGCCGGCGCCGAGGCGGGGTTCTTCTCCTCCCACTCCAGGAGGAAGTTCCCGTACCGCAGCTGCGAGCCGGTGGGCGTCTCCGTGACGAGTGACCGCCAGTCGGCCCATGTCTCCTCGGCATGGGCCAGCTCGCGGTCGAACTTCGCGTTCAGGGAGTCGATTCCGATGTCCAGGCCGTCGCCGGTCTCCAGCGCGCGGTCCCGGGACAGGAGGACGAGCCGGCTGACCTGTTCCATGTTCGCGCCGTCGTCCTGGAGGCCGCCGGAGGTGGTGGCGACGCGCTCGTCCGCGTCCACGAGCGACTGCCCGTCCGCCCGGCCCGCGTCGGCGGCCTCGCCGCTCGCGGCGCGTCCCAGGTCGCCCGCCTCGGCCGCCTCGCCGCTCGCCCGCCGGAAGGAGGTCGCCTGGATCTCCATGTCGGCGGTGTCGATCTCGGCCAGGAAGTCCTTATGTCTTTGCCAGGGCGACTTTTCGAGGTTGCCGAGTTCTCCCTCGACATCCGCTCGGGTGAAGGACGCCTGGGACATGGGTCAACTCCTCGTACTCGTCCGCTCTCCGGCCGCCGCGGAGGCCCGGATGCGCGCCGCGGACCGGCTGTCTCGTGATGTTAGGCGCCAAGAGGCGCGTGGTGGAAGGACTGTGGAAAGCTTGTCGGAAACGTGAGATTCTCCGCCGTCCGCGCCGGTCCGCGCCCCGCCGGAACGGGCGTTCCCGCCGTATACGCCCCGGTATGCGCGTGGCGGGTGTTTCCCAGTCGCGAAGGGATCGGAAACACCTGGGGCCGGTTCAGTGGGGTGGCAGCGGCACCTGGTAGGTCGGCAGTATCGGCTGGACCGCCGCCTCCAGGTCGGTGTGGTCCAGGGGCATGTCCTCGGGGGTTTCGCCGCGTCCGGTGCGTACCGCGTCGTAGTCGGTCCTGCCGATGTCGATCACGTTCGACCGTGCCTTGTCGTAGTCGGACTCGTCGCGCTGGTCGGTGGCGAAGCCGTCGGGGTAGGTGGTGCCCGCGGTGACGAAGGCGGCGGCGCCCGAGCTGTTCTCCCACTTCTGGTCGAACAGCCGATCCGAGAACTCCCCGTCGGCCAGCATCCCGGCGGCGGCGTCGGGGTTCTTCGCGGCCAGCTCCAGCAGCCGGTTGGCGCCCGGGTTCGCCACGCCGCCCCGGTACTCCTCGTGCTGGGTGTACAACTCCTGCGTGTACAGGGCGGACTCGGTCATCCGCTCCGCCATCAGGTCACCCGGCGGGATGTCCGACCTGGCGAGGAACTGCGTCATGGCGTCGTAGTCCTTCAGGTACTCGGGTCCGTCGTCGGCGCCCGGGTCCGTGTAGACGTCGTCCACCCCGTGCGTGCGCGGGTAGATCAGGTGGACACCGCCCGGCGCCTCGATGAAGTCACGCTTCCACTCGTGGAAGTCGGGATTGTTGAGGACCATGACCGCGTCGGCGAGGACGTCCGCCGAGGTGCGTTCCGTACCGGAGACGGAGGCCCAGCCCGGCATGCCGGGGTAGATCGAGGAGGTGTCGGTGGCGTGCTCCGAGATGGCCAGCAGCTTGCCGTCGTCGAGCCGGTGGAGGAACGTACCCAGGAACGACGCCTCTTCCCTGGTGAGTTCCCGCCCGCCCTCGGCCGCCGCGAGGAGCGCCTCGACCGCGGCGAGGTGCGGGCGGATCGTGTCCTCGTCGCCCGGCTTGGCGTTGTTGATCGCCTCGACGGCGTAGTCGAGCATCTCGCCGCTGGTCCACAGGCTCAGCTCGCTGCCGGAGAAGTCGTAGCCCATGCCGACCAGTTCATGCCCGTAGCCGGTGAGGGTCTTCCGGTAGTGGGCGAGCGTGTCCTTCATCTCCTTGGCGGCGCTCCGCGCGGCCACGGCGACATGCTCGATCCCGTCCTCCTTGAGCCGCACCGCGAGGGCGAGCGGCGGTCCGAAGTCGGGCGCGTGCAAATCGACGACGAGGTCGCCGTACTGCACGCGCAGGCCGGTGCCCGGTTCGTAGGGGTTGAGCTCGGTGGCGAACTTCTCCCGCCAGTTGGCCCAGTTGTCCTCGGTGTGGGCCAGTGTGCTGTCGAACAGCGGGTCGAGAGCCTCCGTGAACCTCTCGCCGGTCGGCCCCTTGACCAGGGCGTCGAGCTGCTCGGCCGTCTGCTGCGCGAGGGCCATCGACTTCTCGACGACGTCGGAGGCCGTCTCCATGTCCTCGCCGTCGTCCTGGAGGCCGCCGGAGGTGGTGGCGACGCGCTCGTCCGCGTCCACGAGCGACTGCCCGTCCGCCTGGCCGGCGTCGGCGGCCTTCTTGGTCGCGGCGCGGCCCAGGCTGCCCGCTTCGGCCGCCTCGCCGCTCGCCCGCCGGAAGGAGGTCGCCTGGAGTTCCATGTCGGCGGTGTCGATCTCGGCCAGGAAGTTCGTGTGCGTTTGCCATGGTGACTCGGTGAGGAAGCCGAGCTTCCCCTCGACATCGGTCTTCCTGAACGTCACCTCGGACATGGGTCAACTCCTCGTGCTCGTCCGCACCCTGGTTGCCGTGAGAGTCCGGGGCGCGCCGCGGACCGGCCGTCTCGCGATGTTAGACAGCGGAAGTCGCCGGGCCAAGGGATCTTCGCAAGCTTGCCGAGAACTTGAGATTCCGCCGCCGCCCGCGCAGGCCCGCGCCCCGGCGGAACGGGTGTTCCCGCCGTATGCGCACCGGTATGAGGCCGCCGGTGATTTCCGATCGCGAAGGATTGGCAAAGCCGTCCCGGCTCGCCGTCAGGGCGCCGCGCCGGCCGCGCGGGACCGGTGACCGCGCCGCCGACTCCGGGGCTGAGCACGGCAGTTCCGGCGCGGTTCCGCCTTGCCGGCCGCCCGGGACCGGGGACACGCGTCAACTCCTCGCGCGCGCGTCCGCGCCCGGGACGTGTCAGGGGCGGCGCCGGGTGCGGCGTACCAGGCGGGGGAGCAGCGCGGCGGGCGATCTGCCGCGTGCCGCCGACAGCCACACGCCCGCGCCGTACGCCAGGTCGTCGAGCCGCCGGGCGACGGCGAAACGCGGCAGGTCGAGCCGCGCGTCGTCCCTGCGGTACTCGAAGGCGATGTCCGTCAGCGCCGCGACGGCCGCCGCCCGCCGTACCCGCGACGAGACGGCGCAGCCCGCCGCCGTCAGCGGCCACCAGTGCCGCGTCAGCAGGTTGCCCGCCTGCGACAGCGCGCTGACGGTGCCGTTCGCCGTGAGCCAGGCGGCGAGGCGCACGGGGTGCTCGGCGCGGTCCAGCTTGCGCGCGATCCGCAGCGTCGTCCCCGCGTAGACGGCGGCCGCCGCCGGGACGGACCAGCGGCGCTGCGCCAGCAGCGCGACGACCAGAGCCGTGCTCCACGGCGCGAGGATCGCCGGGGCGATGTACTCCGGGTGCCGCACCGCCAGCGGATGCGCGCCCGTCCCGTACACCGCCTTGCGCGTGAACCAGTCGCCGAACCGCGTCCGGTGCTCGTGCCACGCCACGACGGACGGCTCGTACCGGATGCGCAGCCCGCGCTCCAGCACCCGCCAGCCGAGGTCCACGTCCTCGCCGACGCGCATCGCGGCGTCGAAGCCGCCGCCCAGCGCGTCCACGCGCGCGACGACGCAGGCCGTCGACGCCCACGCGACGGGCGTGCCCGGCCTGACCGCCGCCGGGTCGCCGCCCAGGTCGAGCGACGAGCGGGTGTCCTCGTACCGGCCGAGCCAGCCCTCGGCGCCCCCGGTGCGCAGCCCGGCGATCCGGGGCACGGCCATCGCCACGCGGGGGTCGGCGAAGTGCCGCAGCAGCGCCGGGACGGTCTCCTCCGGCAGCACGACGTCGGAGTCCGCGAAGACCACGAACGGCGTCTCCACCAGCCGCAGTCCGGCGTTGCGGGCGCCGCCAGGACCGACGTTGACCGCCAGCGGGACGAGGCGCGCGCCGTGCTTCGCGGCGACATCGGCGATGTCCGAGGGGCGCAGCGACGCGTCGTCCACCACGACCACCGGATGCCCGATGCCGATGCTCGCGAGCAGCCGGTCCAGCGCTTCGGGGCGGTCGCGGACGGGGATCACGTACGTCCAGCGCGCGTCCTCGCCCGGCGGCGGCAGTTCGGCGAGCACGGGGTTGGCCATGCCCGTCTCCAGCAGCCGGTCCGCCAGAACGGCGCTCGCCCGGCCCGTGACGCGGACGGTGCGGCCGGTCAGCAGCGGCCTGGCGCGCGGGGTGAGGCTGAGCAGCCGGGTGGGGAAGCCGCCGAGGAGCGCCCTGCCGCCGTCCACGACGCGGACCCTGCGGTCGAGCGTCACGGCGAAGCCGACGGGGAGCGTCATGCCGGCCCGCCCTCCGGCTCCACCAGGCGCCCGTGCGGGCTGACCGCCCCGCCCGCGACGCGGCGGGCGATCGTCTCCACCAACTGGCCCATGATCCGTGCTCCTTCGTCGGCCGACGCCCCCGCCGGGTCGCCCAGCACCCCCGAGGGGGAGAGGGCCAGGACACCACGGGTCGTCAGGTCCGCCATGATCTCGGCGAGTGGCCGCGTGTCGCCCGCCACGGCGTCCGCCGTGCGCACCTCGCCGGGCGCCAGGTGCAGCATCAGCGACGTCTCGGTGCGGCCCGCGTGCGCGTCGCCGCCCGGGACGGCGCACAGCGTCCACGCCACGTCGTGCCCCTCGTCGCGCAGCACGGGCACGGTGGTGGCGAGCGTCGCGACGTTGCCGCCGTGCCCGTTGACGAAGACGACACGGTCCGCCCACAGCGCGAGCGACCTGACCGTCTCCGTCAGCACCGCGCGCAGCGCCTCGTGGCCCACCGACACCGTGCCGGGGAAACCGGCGTGCTCGCCGCTCGCGCCGTACGCGATCGCCGGGGCGACCAGCGGCGGCGCGGGCGCGGCGAGCGCCGGGTGCGCCGCGACCCGGCGGGTCACGGCGCGCGCCACGACGGTGTCGGTGGTCAGCGGCAGGTGCGGCCCGTGCTGCTCGATCGAGCCGACCGGCACGAGGACCAGCGCGGCGCGCGGCACGGCGGGCCATACCGCGCGCGCCAGTTCGGGCACGGTCCCCTCCCCTCGGTCCGCCATCCGCGTCAGGCGACCGGACGGGCCGACGCGACGGACGCGCCGCCGAGCGTACGGGCGAAGCCGTCCGGGATCACCAGGTCGTCGCGCGACAGCTCGTGCGCCGACCGGTGGCCGAGGCCGAGGACCGCCGAGTCCAGGCCGCCGCGCAGGATGTCCAGGACGTTCTCCACGCCCGCCTGCCCGTTCGCGGCGAGGCCCCACAGGTACGCGCGGCCGACCAGCACCGCGCGGGCGCCCAGCGCCAGCGCCTTCGCGACGTCGCCGCCGCGCCGGACGCCGCCGTCGAGCAGCACCTCGATCCGGTCGCCGACGGCCTCGGCGATCGACGGGAGGACGCGGATGGTCGCCGGGGTGGTGTCCAGGTTGTTGCCGCCGTGGTTGGACACGGAGATGCCGGTCACGCCCGCGTCCACCGCGCGCTTCGCGTCGTCCACGCGCGTCACGCCCTTCAGCAGGAACGGGCCGCCCCACTGCTCGCGCAACCACTCCACGTCCTCCCAGGTGGGAGGGGGCGTCTGCATCCACTCGAAGTAGGCGCCGAAGAACGTGGGCGCCGCGCCGCCGGGCGGCTGGAGGTTGGGGGCGGTCAGGTCCGGGATGCGGCCCGTCTTGCCGAAGGTCCACAGCCAGCGCGGGTGCGGCAGCACGTCCGGCGCGAACGTGAGCATGGTCTTCAGGTCGATCTTCTCCGGGATGGACGGGCTGCCCCAGTCCCGCCCGTTGGAGAACGACCAGTCCAGCGTCGCGATCAGGGCCTTCGCCCCGGCGGCCCTGGCGCGTTCCATCCGCTGGAGCATCGCGTCGCGCGTGCCCGTCCAGTACATCTGGAAGAACACGTTGTCGTTGACGGCCGCGACCTCCTCGACCGGCTTGCCGGCGAACGAGCTGAGGCCCATGATCACGCCCCGGTTCGCGGCGGCGCGGGACACGGCGACCTCGCCGTCCGGGTGCACGGCCTGCACGCCGGTGGGGGAGATCAGCACCGGCATCGACGTCTCGACGCCGAGGACGGTCGTGGACAGGTCGCGCTCGGCGTGGTGCCCGACGACCCGGGGGGCGAAGCCGAGTTCGCCGAACGCGCGCGTGTTGTCGTCGATCGTCCTGCCGCGCTCGGAGCCGGCGACCAGCGCGCCGTACACACTGCTCGGCAGCCGCTTCTTGGCGCGGCGCTGCGCTTCGAGGACGGTCTCGAACCATGGATTCCGGAACATTTCTCTCACTCCTGGAAGATGCGGTCAGGCCCTGAAAATGTCGCTCAGCGCCGGAGCGATGTCGTGGTGCGTGCGGCCCGCCAACAGCAGGACGCGCGCGCCGCGTTCCGGCACCGCCGCGAGCTGCCGCGCGGCCGGGCGCAGCGGGAACGCCACGTTGGCCAGGCCCTGGGCGGGGATGCGCAGCATCGTGTCCAGCAGCTCGGACGGCCTGATCTCGTCGCCGAGCCCGAGCAGCAGCGCCGCGTCCGACCGGAACGCGACGACGGCGAGCGCGTCCCGTTCCAGCTCGGCGGCCGGCGCAACCACGGTCGCGGCGGCCCCGCGGACCCGTTCCGCCCCTCAGCGAGCCCGACAGTTCCACGGCCAGGACGACCGCACGGGGCGCGCGGGCCCGTTCGCGGACGAAGAGGTCGCGGTCCAGGTCGATGTCGTCGCTGCCGCCGCGGCGGGGCGAGGCGGGCGGCAGCCTGCCCTCCTCGTCCGTGAGCCCGGCGGCGGCGCCGCGCGGCTCCCGTACGGGCCGCGGGCCGGGGGTCAGTCCGGCGTGAACCCGGCCAGCGGGCTCTCCGCGCACGCGCTCACCGGCGGCCGGTCCAGGTCCCGGCGGCGCGTGAGGGTCACCGGCACCGGGCCCGTCCGCCGTCCGGCGGCCGGTGCGATGCGGTGCGAGTGGTCCTGCGACGGCCGGGGTACCCCGGACCTGTCGCCGGTGCGCGCGGCGAGCAGCTGTTCGCCGTACCCCTGGACGCACTCCGGGTCGGGGCCGTCGAGCGGCAGCCCCGTGAAGAACTTCGCCGCCATGCACCCGCCCTTGCAGGTGTCGTAGAACGAGCACGACGCGCAGGCCCCGCCCGACTGCGGCTCCCGCAGCCGCCGGAACAGCTCCGAGCCGCCCCACACCCCGGCGAACCCGCCGGGCTCCCTGACGTTCCCCGCGAGGAACTCGTCGTGGATGGCGAACGGGCAGGCGTACACGTCGCCCACCGGGTCGATCAGGCACACGACGCGGCCCGCGCCGCACAGGTTGAGGCCCGGCAGCGCCTCGCCGTACGCCGACAGGTGGAAGAACGAGTCGCCCGTCAGCACGCTGTCGCCGTGCGCGCGCAGCCACTCGTACAGCTCCCGCTGCTGTCCGGGCAGCGGGTGCAGCTCGTCCCACACGTCGGCGCCGCGTCCCGAGGGGCGCAGGCGGGTGAGGCGCAGCTGCGCGCCGTAGCGGTCGGCGATGGCCTTGAACGCGTCCATCTGCGGGATGTTGTGCCGGGTGCAGACGACCGACAGCTTGAAGTTCCTCATCCCGGCGTCGCGCAGGTGCGCCATCGCGCGGATCGCGGTGTCGTACGAACCGGCGCCGCGCACATGGTCGTTGACGTCGGCGGTGGCGCCGTCCAGGGAGATCTGCACGTCCAGGTAGTCGTTGGACGCGAGCCTGGCGGCGACCTCGCGGGTGATGCGCACCCCGTTGGTGGAGAACTTGACGCCGACGTGGTGGGCGGTGGCGTAGTCCACCAGCTCCCAGAAGTCGGGGCGGACGGTCGGCTCGCCGCCGCCGATGTTGACGTAGAAGACCTGCATCCGCTCCAGCTCGTCGATGACGGCCCTCGCCTCCGCCGTGGACAGCTCGCGGGGGTCGCGCCGCCCGGAGCTGGACAGGCAGTGGGCGCAGGAGAGGTTGCAGGCGTAGGTGAGTTCCCAGGTCAGGCAGATGGGCGCGTCGAGGCCGTACTCGAACAGGTCCACCAGCCGGGTGGTGCCCGGCGCCGTGGTCACGGGGGCGGTCATGCGGGCGTCCTTTCCACAACCATCGACGACGCGGCGAGCGTCGCGAGGGCGCGGCCGTACCGGGGCAGCTCGGCCTCCGGGATTCCGGCGGCCGCGCAGGCGGCGCGCGCGGTGGGCGCGCCGGCCAGGCCCTGGACCACGGCCAGGAGGCCGCGGTCCTTGAGGAACGAGAGCTTGCGCGTGCCGAAGTGGTACAGCAGCGCGCCGAAGGGTTCCGGCCGCACCGAGACCTGCGGGTGCAGGTCCCAGGCGCGGTCGATGTCCAGCGGGCTCACGGGGCGGCTCAGTAGACGCCGCACATGCCGTCGATCGAGACCTCTTCGACGAGCTCGTCGGCCTCGATCAGCGCTTCGGCGGCGGGGGCGTCCTGGTCGATGGTCGCGACCGCGCCGGGCTGCTCGGGCTGCTCGGGCTGCTCGGACTGCTGGGCGATGGACTCGTTCATACCATGCTCCTTGAGAGGCGTGAGGACGCCTGCCGCACGGTCCGCGGCGGGCCTCCGGCCCGATGATCGCAACAATAATGGCACCCGGTGTCAAATGGAAGAAGGAACCTCCCGTGACCCCATCGGCCGACGTCCCGCAGCCCGCGCCACGCGCCGGGAGGCAGCCCGCGACGTCGGTGGCCGAGATCGGCCACGTCGCGCTCCAGCTCTTCGTCCGCAACGGCTTCGCCGCCACCACCGTGGACGACATAGCCACCGCGTGCGGCATAGGGCGGCGCACGTTCTTCCGGTACTTCCCGTCGAAGAACGACGTGCCCTGGGGCGACTTCGACGCCCTCGTCGAGCGGATGCGCGAGCACCTCGCGGCCACGCCGCCGGATGTCCCGCTGCTCGACGCGCTGCGCGCCGCCGTGATCAGGTTCAACGAGTTCCCGCCCGAGGAGGTCGAGTACCACAGGCGGCGCATGGAGCTGCTGCTCAGCGTGCCGACGCTCGTCGCCCACTCGACGCTGCGGTACGCCGCGTGGCGCCAGGTGATCGCGGAGTACGCGGCGCGCCGCCTCGGCGAGCCGGCGGACGCGCTGCGGCCCCAGGTGATCGCCTGGACGTTCCTCGCCGCGTCGCTGTCGGCGTACGAGGAGTGGCTGCGCCGGGAGGACGCCGACCTGCCGGACCTGTTCGCGTCGGCCTTCGCCGTGCTGGACGAGACGTTCCGCGGCGACGGCGACGGCGACGGCGACGGCGAGGGCGGCGGCCGGTGAACGCGGGGACGGGGCCGCCGCCCGACGTGCTGGTCGTCGGCGCGGGCGGCGCCGGGGCACCGCTGGCCGCGCGGCTGAGCGAGGACCCGGGCCGGCGCGTCCTGCTCGTCGAGGCCGGGGCCGCCCCCCGGCACGCGTCCGACTTCGCGCCCGAACTGCTCGACGCCCGCCTCGTCCCCGGCGCACGCCCCGGCCACCCCGGCAGCGTCCCCTACCCGGCCCACCTGACGCCCGAACGGCCGTACACCGTCGTCCGGGGACGATTCCTCGGCGGCTCGACCACCGTCAACGGCGGGTACTTCATCCGCGCCCGGCGCGCCGACTTCGACCGCTGGGCGGCGGCCGCCGGGCCCGCCTGGTCCTGGGACCGCGTCCTGCCGCCGCTGCGCCGCCTGGAGACCGACCTCGACTTCGGCGCGACGGCCGTCCACGGCGGCGCGGGGCCCGTACGCGTGCGGCGCCCCCGGCTCGACCACCCGGCGGCCGAGGCGTTCCGCGCGGCGGCGGCCGAGCTGGGCCACCCCGAGGAGCCGGACAAGAACGACCAGGGCCCGCCCGGCTTCGGACCCGTGCCCTCCAACGCGGTGGACGGCGTCCGGATCAACACCGCGCTCGCCTACCTGCTCGGCGCCCCGCCCCGGCCGAACCTGACCGTGCTCGGCGGCGCGACCGTGCTGCGCGTCCTGGTCGCCGGCGGGCGCGCCACCGGCGTCGAGATCGCGCGCGGCGACCACCGGGAGATCCTGCGCGCGGGCGAAGTCGTCCTGTGCGCCGGTGCGTTCGCCACGCCGCAGCTCCTCCAGCTGTCCGGCATCGGGCCGCGCGCCGAACTGGAGCGGCACGGCATCCCGGTCGTGCTCGACGCCCCGGGGGTGGGGGCGCGCTTCAGCGACCACCCGCAGATCGTCGTCGAGTGGACCCCGGCGCGCCGCATGCCGCCACCGCGCGACAACTGGCTCGCGGGCGCGCTGCACCTGACGTCCGACGGGGGCGGGGCGGGCGGGGACGTGGAGATCCTCCAGTCGCTCGTCCCGATGGGCGGCCTCGTGGCGGGGGACTACGACCTGCCGGGCGCGCCGCTGCCGTTCCTGGTGTCCGTGCAGACACCGGTCGCGCGCGGCTCGCTGCGCCTCGCGTCGGCGGACCCGGCTGTCACGCCGCGCGTCGACCACGGCTACCTGGCGACGGACGGCGACCGGCGGCGCCTGCGGGAGGCGGTCAGGGCGGCGGCCGGGCTGATCGGGACGCGCGCGTTCCGCTCCCTCGCCGCCGGGCCGCCGGGGCACGGGCCCGACGCGCTGCGCGGCGTGCTGGACGACGACCGCGCGCTGGACGCGTGGGTGCGGAAACGGCTCGGGACCTCGGTCCACGCCTGCGGCACCGTCCCGATGGGGCCGGCGGACGACCCGGGCGCGGTGGTGGACCAGTACGGGCGCGTGCGCGGCGTGCGGGGGCTGCGCGTCGCGGACACGTCGATCCTGCCCACGGCGCCGCTGCGCGGCCCGGCGGCGACGGCCGTGCTGATCGGCGAGGTCGTCGCGCAGGCGATGCGCGGCGGCCCCGGCGCGTGAATCCGCGCCGGGGCCGCCGTCACACGCCGTCCGGCCGGCTCAGAAGTACTGCGCGCCGCCGTCGATGCTGAGGTGCTCCGAGGTGATGTACGCCGACTCGTCCGAGGCGAGGAACGCGACGGTCGCCGCGATCTCCTCGGGCTCGGCCGACCACTTGGGGAGGAACGGCGTGCCCATCTGATTCAGCGGCGGGTTCGTCCGCCCGGCCGCCTCCAGCTCGGACTGCATCGACCCGGAGCCCATCGGGGTGTTGACCCCGCCCGGGTGCACGCTGTTCACCCGGATCTTGTACTTGCCAAGCTCGGCGGCGAACGCCCTGGTCATGCCGGTGACGGCGTGCTTGCTCGCGGTGTAGTGCACCATGAACGGCTGCACCTTCTTGCCCGCGTAGCTGCTGGTCAGGATGATCGAGCCGCCGCCGCCGTCCACGAGGTGCTGGACGCCCGCCATGACGGTGTTCCACACGCCGACGACGTTGATGTCCATGGTGTCCTGGAAGACCTCGGGCGTCGTCTGGTCCCAGGTGGCCGGAACGCAGATGCCCGCGTTCGCCACGATGACGTCGAGCCGTCCCAGCTCGGCCACCGCGCTGTCCACGACGGACCGCATCGACGCCAGGTCGCGGACGTCGGCCCGTTCGGCGACGATCCGGCGGTCCTGGGCCTCGACCAGGCGGACGGTCTCCTCCAGGTCGGCGGGGGTGGGCGAGTCGTAGGGCACGTGCGGCAGCGGCCCCGCGATGTCGATCGCGACGATGTCGGCGCCCTCGCGCGCGAGGCGCACGGCGTGCGCCCGGCCCTGGCCGCGTGCGGCTCCCGTGATGAAGGCGACCTTGCCGGTCAGTCTCCCTGCCATGGTGGTTCCTCTTTCCGTGCCGTGGTGCCGTGGTGCTGTCTTCCTCCGTGCCGTCGCGGGGCGCGCGCCCCGCAGCCACCGGCGGAGCGGTCTCCTCCGGAAACAGGCGCAGCCTACGCGCACCATCGAACACAGAAGCCACACAGTTCCCACCAGACCCGGACACGACCCGGACGGCCCCGTGCCGGTCGTCCGACCGTGCCACGGGGGGTCGCCCGGTCGGCGTACAGGGCGCGGGGCAACGGGCGGGCGGGCGCGTGCCGGCGTCAACCTTTTTGTGGGGAAGACCAGTTCAGGGGGCGTGCCGGGCGCTGCGCCGAAACCGCCGGTGCCCGCCGCCCGTTGCCCCGCGCCCCGCGTGTGACCGTGCGCGGCGGGCCGGAGGGCGGGCTTCCGGTCCTGGGCGCCAACTCCCGCCCAGGGCGGTGGATATCGGGCGAACGGAGCTACGATACGGACGTTCCCCCAGCGGGCCGGGCCCAGCGGGCACCGTCGCCCTCCACGAGAGCGGACCGTACCCATGGCGACACCGACCGACCGCGCCGAACCGGACACGACGCGGGGCCGCCCGCTGCGTGCCGACGCGCGCCGCAACCGCGCGCACATCCTCGACGTCGCGCGCGACGCGTTCGCCACCGAGGGGCTGTCCGTGCCCGTGCAGGAGATCGCGCGCCGCGCGGGCGTGGGGACCGGCACGGTCAGCCGCCACTTCCCCACCAAGGAGGCGCTGTTCGTGGCCGTCCTCGGCGACCGCTTCGCGCGCTACGTCGAGCGCGCCCGCGCCCTCGCGGACGCGGCGGAGCCGGGTGAGGCGTTCCTGGCGTACTTCACGTTCCTCGTGCGGGAGGGCGCGGTCGACCGCGGCCTCGCCGACGCGCTGAAGGGCGCGGGCTTCGACTGCACCACCATCACCGCCGACCCCGACCGCGACGTGCTGGGGTGGCTGTACGAACTGCTCCTGCGCGCACAGCGGTCGGGGGCGGTACGGACCGGCATCGACATGGCCGACATCAACGCCATGCTGATCGGCTGCCTCTCTCGCCCCGACGACGGCGACGGGCGGAGCCGCGTGATCGGGATCGTGACGGCGGGCCTGCGCGCCGCCGGGTGACCCCCGAGGTGAATCGGCCGATTCACCTCGGGGCCCGCCGGGCGCGGCAGGTCGCCGAACGGTTCGGCCTCGGCTGAGCCGCGCCGCCCGGCCGCCTTCCCCCGGCGCGTGACCCACCGCCGGGACGCCCGTCCCGGCCTTACGCAATCGGAACGTAATTTCCTTGCGCCGCTTGCGGGTTGACGGGTCCCCCTGTCAAGACGGCGTGCAAGCGCCAGTTCACGCGGTGGGGCGCGCTTGCGTACCGCCCGCCGCGTCGCGGACACCCGTACCCCGCACCCGTTTTCCCCCGTGCGCGAACGGTGGACAGCCCCGCAGTTGACTGCAACTCTCTGACGGAAATCTGCAAAATCATGTACATGATCACGCACAAAGAGGAAGCGCAGGCAGAACCACGGGGACCACCCGTCACCAGGAGCCGCGACCCCCCGCGCGTCCGCGCCGGGGCCGGAGATTGGGAACCGCATGAGAGGCCAACGATCCAGAGCGCGCGCGCTGACCGCCGCCCTGGTCGCGATGTTCATGGTGCTGACCGGCATGTCGGTCGGCGCCATGACCGCCGCCGCAGCGAACATCGGCGTGGGCAGGACCGCCACCGCCAGCAGCTCCAACAACCCCTACAACGCGCCCAACATCTCGGACGGCGACCAGGCCACCTACTGGGAGAGCGCGGGCGCCGCCTACCCGCAGTGGGCCCAGATCGACCTCGGCGCCACCCACCGCGTCGCCGAAGTCAGGCTCAAGCTCCCCACCCACTGGGAACGCCGCACCCAGACCCTCTCGGTCCTGGGCAGCCTCACCGGCTCCGGCTACACCACCCTCGCCGCCTCGGCCACCCACGTCTTCGACCCCGCCGACGGCAACACGGTGACGATCCCGCTGCACGACGTGCAGACGCGCTACGTCCGCGTCGAGATCACCGACAACACCGGCTGGGGCGCCGCCCAGCTCTCCGAACTGGAGGTCCACTCCTCCGAGGAGTCCGGCGACAACCTGGCCACCGCCGCCACCCTCGCCGCCAGCAGCAGCTCCCAGGGCAACGCCCCCGGCGCCGCCAAGGACGGCGACCGCGCCACCTTCTGGCAGAGCGCCGGCGGCTTCCCGCAGTGGCTGCGCGCCGACCTCGGCTCGTCCCGCTCCGTCAACCGCGTCGTCCTGCGCGTGCCCACCACGTGGAGCGCCCGCACCCAGACGCTGAAGATCCAGGCCAGTGACAACGGCACCACGTTCACCGACCTGACCGCCGAGCAGGGCCAGCGCTTCGACAACGCGAGCGGCGGCAACTCCGTCACCCTCGCGTTCGACAGCACGACCACGCGCTACATCCGCGTCCTCGTCAGCGCCAACACCGGCTACAACGGCGCCCAGATCGGCGAACTGGAGATCTACGGCTCCCCGTCCGGCGACACCCAGGCCCCGACCGCCCCGGGCAACCTCGCGCTGACCGAGCCCTCGCCGGGACAGATCCGCCTCACCTGGTCCGCCTCCACCGACGACACGGGCGTCGCGGGCTACGACATCTACGTCAACGACACGCTGCGCTCCCGCGTCGCCGGGAACGCCACCTCCTACACCGACACCCAGCCGACCGGCACCACGCTGACGTACTACGTCCGCGCGCGCGACGCCGCGGGCAACCAGTCGCCGAACAGCGCCAGCGTCACCCGCCGCGCGAGCGGCTCGGGCGACGCGCGCGAACTGGCCCAGGGCAAGCCGATCACCGCGTCCTCGTACGTCCACACCTTCATCGCCACGAACGCCAACGACGGCGACGTCAACACCTACTGGGAAGGCGGCTCCGGCGCCTGGCCCGGCACCCTGACCGTCCAGCTCGGCCCCGCCGCCGACCTGACGTCGCTGACCGTCCGCCTCAACCCCGGCAACGAGTGGGGCCCGCGCACGCAGCGCTTCGCCGTCCTCGGCCGCGCCACGGCGAACGGCTCCTTCACCACGCTCGTCCCCGCCGCCGACTACGCCTTCTCCCCGGCGACCGGCAACTCCGTCACCGTCCCCGTCAGCGGACGCGCCACGGACGTGCGCCTGTCGTTCACCGCCAACACCGGCGCCCCCGCCGGGCAGGTCGCCGAACTGCTCGTCCACGGCGAACCCGCCCCGGCGCCCGACCTCGACGTCTCGGCCATCACCGCCGACCCCGCGACCCCGCTGGAGTCGGACGACGTCGAACTGACCGCCACCGTGCGGAACACCGGCCCGGTCGCCTCCCCGGCGACGCAGGTCACGTTCCTCGTGGACGACGAGGAGGCGGCCACCGCCACCGTCCCCGCCATCGCGGCCGGCGCCACGGTGAACGTCGGCGCGAGCGTCGGCGAACTCACCGAGGGCTCGCACACGTTGGCCGCCGAGGTGGACCCGGAGAACGCCGTCTCCGAGCAGAACGAGGCCAACAACACCTTCGAACGGCCCGCGCCGCTCGTCGTCGAGCCGGTGCCCAGCTCCGACCTCGTCGTCACGGCCCTCACCTCCGACCCCTCGACGCCCAGCGCCGGGGACCAGGTCACGTTCAGCGCGCGCCTGGAGAACCGCGGCACCCTCGCCTCGGCCGGCGGCGCGCACCCGGTCACGCTGACGCTGGTCAACTCGGACGGCCAGACCGTCCGCACGCAGACCGGCACGTTCACCGGGGCCCTCGCGCCCGGGGCGACGTCAGCCGTCATCAGCCTCGGCAACTGGACGGCCGCCAACGGCAGTTACACGCTGACCGCCGCGGTCGCCGCCGACGCCAACGAGATTCCGGTCAAGCGCCAGAACAACACGACCAGCCGCGCCATCGCGGTCGGCCGCGGCGCGCACATGCCGTACACCACCTACGAGGCGGAGGACGGCAGGACCGGCGGCGGCGCGACCGTCATCGGCCCCAGCCGCGACGTCGGCCACCTCGCGGGCGAGGCCTCGGGCCGCCGCGCCGTCACCCTCGACGCGACCGGCGAATACGTCGAGTTCACCACCCGCGGCGCGACCAACACGCTGGTGACCCGCTTCTCCATCCCGGACGCGCCGGGCGGCGGCGGCATCAACAGCACGATCAACGTCTACGTCAACGGCCAGTTCCGCCAGGCCCTCCCCCTCACCTCGCGCTACGCCTGGCTGTACGGCAACGAGGCGAGCCCCGGTAACTCCCCCTCGGCGGGCGGCCCGCGCCACATCTACGACGAGGCCAACCTGCTGTTCGACCAGACCATCCCGGCCGGCAGCACCATCCGCCTCCAGAAGGACGCGGCCAACACCTCCCAGTACACGTTCGACTTCATCGACACGGAGCAGGTCTCCGTCCTCCCCAACCCCGACCCGGCCCGCTACGTGACCCCCGCCGGCTTCGGCCACCAGGACGTGCAGAACGCCCTGGACCGCGTCCGGATGGACACCACGGGCACCCTCACCGGCGTCTACCTGCCGCCGGGCGACTACCAGACGTCCAGCAAGTTCCAGGTCTACGGCAAGCCGGTCCAGGTCGTCGGCGCTGGTGTCTGGTACACGCGCTTCCACGCGCCCTCCGGGCAGTCCAACACCGACATCGGCTTCCGGGCCGAACAGCAGGCGGCGGGCTCGCGGTTCGCGCACTTCGCCTACTTCGGCAACTACGACTCCCGCATCGACGGTCCCGGCAAGGTCTTCGACTTCTCCAACGTCGCGGACATCGAGATCGACGACATCTGGAACGAGCACATGGTCTGCCTCTACTGGGGCGCCAACACCGACCGCGTCACCATCAGCAACTCCCGCATCCGCAACATGTTCGCCGACGGCGTCAACATGACCAACGGCAGCACGCACAACCACGTCACCAACAACGACGCGCGCGCCACCGGTGACGACAGCTTCGCGCTCTTCTCGGCGATCGACGCGGGCGGCGCCGACGAGCACAGCAACGTGTACGAGAACCTCACGTCCACGCTGACCTGGCGCGCGGCCGGCATCGCCGTCTACGGCGGCTACGACAACGTGTTCCGCAACATCCGCGTCGCCGACACCCTGGTCTACTCGGGCATCACCATCAGCTCGCTGGACTTCGGCTACCCGATGAACGGCTTCGGCACCACCCCGACCCGCTTCGAGAACATCACCATCGAACGGGCCGGCGGCCACTTCTGGGGCGACCAGGTCTTCCCCGGCATCTGGCTGTTCTCGGCGTCGAAGGTCTTCCAGGGCATCAGGATCAGTGACGTGGACATCATCGACCCCACGTACGTCGGCATCATGTTCCAGACCAACTACGTGGGCGGCCAGCCGCAGAACCCGGTGACGGACACGGTCCTCACGGACGTCACCATCACCGGCGCCCGGCGCAGCGGCGACCGCTACGACCACAAGTCGGGCATCGGGGTCTGGGCGAACGAGATGCCGGAGCCCGGCCAGGGCCCGGCGGTCGGCTCGGCCACGTTCGACAACCTGACGCTGAGCGGCAACGCGGAGAACTTCCGCAACACCACCAGCACCTTCCGCTTCATCGTCAACGACTAGCGCCACCCGCCCCACCCGAACCACCCAGGCGGGGCCGCCCCACGCGGGCGGCCCCGCCGCACGCCGTACCTTCGCCCCGGTGTCGCCGTCCGGCCGCCCGCCGGACGCCGTGCCGCCGACCGACACCCGTGGAATACGACGATGGGGAACACTTCCGCACACCGGCACCCGCCGTCAGGGATGCCCGAGGGGATCGTCCTGCTCCGGACCCCCGACGGCTGGCGGCACAGCATCCTCACCCCCGAGGGCGGCATGGCCTCCGGCCGCCTCGCCCGCGCCCTCGCCGACACCGACCCGGACGCCGCCCGCGGCGCGGCGACCGCCCTCGTCGTGGAACTGGCCAGGGACCTGCACGGCACCGACGTCGAGGTCCGCTGGGACCCGCCCGGCACGGCCGACGTGTGGACCGGCAGCGTCCACCCCCGCCCGTAAACCCGTTGCGCCGCCCCGGCACGTGGGACAGCATCGCCGGATGCCCGCCCCCTCCGTGCCCCCCGCGCCCCGCGACGGCCGCGCCGGGATCGACGCCGCGCTCGTACGCCGCCTGGTCGCCGCCCAGTTCCCGCAGTGGGCCGGCCTGCCCGTGACACCGGTCGCGGCCGACGGCTGGGACAACCGCACCTACCGCCTCGGCGACCGCATGACCGCGCGCCTGCCCACCGCCGCCGGATACGCCCTCGCCGTCGGCAAGGAGAACCGCTGGCTGCCCTTCCTCGCGCCGCGACTCCCGCTGCCCATCCCACGGGTCCTCGGCCAGGGCCGCCCCGGCGAGGGCTACGCGTACGACTGGTCGGTCCGCGGCTGGCTGGACGGCGAGACCGCGCGGCCGGAACGCATCGGCGACCTCACCGCGTTCGCCCTGGACATCGCGGGCTTCATCACCGCGCTCCAGAAGGCCGACACGGCGGACGGCGGCCCCGGCCACGGCGCCCACAGCTTCTGGCGCGGCGGCCCGCCCGGCCACTACGACGACGGGACGCGCCGCGCCCTGACGGCGCTCGACGGGGTGATCGACACCGTTCACGCCCGCGCCGTGTGGGAGAAGGCACTGGCCACCCCGTTCGACGGCACGCCCGTCTGGTTCCACGGCGACATCGCGTTCGGCAACCTGCTGGTACGCGACGGACGCCTCGCCGCCGTCATCGACTTCGGCACCGCGGGCGTCGGCGACCCGGCGTGTGACCTGGTCATCGCGTGGACGCTCTTCCACGGCGCGTCACGCGCGGCCTTCCGCGAAGCCGTCGCCCAGGACCCCGGCACCTGGGCACGCGCACGCGGCTGGGCACTCTGGAAGGCCCTGATCCTCCTGGCGGCCGACCCCACGGACACCGAACAGGCCCGCGTGATCGAGGAAGTGCTCACCGACACACCCTGACCACGCCGAGCCGCATGCGAGCTTCACCATTCCGGGGGACAGAGCGACGCAATGATGTCGGCACTTGCTCGCTTCTGCACGCAATCTCCCCCTGTGGGAGTACTCGCTGATGCTCCTGAGCCCGCTGCACCATGTCTGTCTGCGGCGGCTGGACATCCGGGGAACGCATGCGCCGCGCCATTCCGTCGAGCAGTTCATCTATCGAACCCACAAGCACAAATGGAGTCAGGCGTGGGGCGACAAAGAGGTGTACGCCCCCGACGACATCCGGCACGATCCGAAACCGGTGATGAACGCCACCCTGGCGGGTATGGACGAAAAGTACGATCGGGTGGTACGCGTTTTCGTTGCCGAGTGCCGCATGATCGTGGGGGGAGGAGATGTATGGGTACCGCCGCAGCTTCCAGCGACGCAGGAGGCGTTCGACGGGATGGAGGACTACCCGTGAGCAGTCCTGAGTTTGTCGATCGTCGGCTCGCTGACGTGCTGAAGTGCTGGCACATGGCGCCAGGTGGACGCCCGGGGTCGGTGGCGCTCACCGGGCGGCAGTACTTCGCCGACGGTGACGGCGTCACGGTGCTGATCCGTGTGTCCGGCGACGAGGCGCTGGCGAGCGACGGCGGCACGACGGCGGTCCGCCTGGGGGACGCGGGGGTCGATGTCTACGGAGGTACCCGCGCCGCAGGCGCCTGGGAGAGCATCCTCAAGTCCTTCGACCTCCGGGAACTCGACGGCCGGATCGTCGGCCGACGACCTCTTGCCCAAGCTGATGCCCTGGCCGCCGACGTAGCGAGCGCGATGCTGACCGCGGACGGACTGCGCTGGATGGCCAGCCCACCGAGGGACAGCCAGCTTGTGCGGCAGCTCTACGAATTTCTCGATCACGCTCACCTCTCCTATACGCCCCGGCCGACGGTCACTCTGCCCCGTGGTTCCGTCGTGCGTCCGACCGCGCGGGTGGACGCCCCTGACAGATCGGTCCTCGTGCAGGTGGCGGGGGCAACGGAACAAAGCATCGAACACGCGCTGTCCGTCGTTCAGCGCGTTCACCGGGCGCATTACCGGTTCGACCAGCGGCTCGTTCTGCTGAAAGGCGGACCCGAGGACTGGACAGGGGACCACCTCGATCTCCTCGCCGAACACTCACCCGTCGCTTTCTCGCGCCGGATGGCACAGGTGGACGGTTTCTTGAGGCGCAACGAGACGCTTCCCCCGCCGATTTCCTGAAGCCGTTCTCGCGCGGACACTACGCCGCCGGTCGCAGAACGCAGACGGAACTTCCGGCCCAGCCGTCAGGCGAGGTGGTCGGCCACGGCGGCCAGCCAGGCGTCGGGCTGGTCGACGTGCGCCATATGGCCCGCCTCCTCCAGGATCACGCCGCGTGCCGAGGGGATCAGCCGCACCGTCTCCTCGACCAGCGACGCCGGGAACACCAAGTCCTGCCGCCCGTGCAGCAGGAGCAGGGGGACGCCGAGGGCGGCGAGGCGTGCGGCGGCGTCGGGGACGCGGGGGCCGGGGAGTGTGCCCGCGCGCAGGGGGCGCAGCCATTCGGCGGAGAAGCGCACGCCGTCCAGCAGCCGCAGGTAGTGGGGGAGCGCGTCGGCGCGCCAGACGTTCGCGCGGGCGCCCGCGACGGCCGCCGCGCGCGTGCGGGCGGGGCCGGACAGCGACGGGTCGGCCCACACGGCGGCCTCGGCGGCGCGCTCGGGCAGGTCCCCGTACGCGGCGGGCGGTACCGGCAGGACGCTGCTCGACGCGACGACCAGCCGCCGTACGCGCTCCGGCGCCGCCAGGGCGAGGCGCTGGGCGAGCAGGCCGCCGTAGGAGAAGCCGAGGACATCGACGGGTTCCGTGCCGAGGGTGCCGAGCAGCGTGACGAGGTCGGCTGTCGCGGCGGCGGGGGAGTACGCGTCGTCGGGCAGGCCGCGCGTCGAGCGCCCGCAGCCGCGCAGGTCGGGGAGGACGAGGCGGTGGCGCCCGGCGAGGTGGGCGAGGGGTTCGCGCAGGTAGGTGTGGTCCCAGTCGGGGCCGCCGTGGATCACCAGCAGCGTGCGCCCGGGGGGCCCGTCGCTGCGGGCGACGAACAGCCGCACATCCGGATCGGAGGAGACGGTGACATGGCTCTCGGCGAACACCGGCCCAGTCTTCCACCGCCGGGACGGTCGCCACGGAGCTGGGTCCGCCCACTCCCGCGCGAACGGCGCGGGACGAGGAGCATGGCGCCTCGGGCGACGGCCGCTCCCTCCCACGAGCGGAGTGCCCCGGGGCCGCAGCGGCCGATCCCCGCGTCACCGCACGCCGGTCCGGCAACAGCGGGCGGTGGGGCCGCCGATGAGATGACCGGCGGGGTGCCCTATCCGGCCAGCGGGGTGGTGCGGACAGCGGTGTGGCGGAACAACTGACGTGAGATGAACGTGAGTTGAGCGGCTGCGGCGTGATCCGCAGGGCGGCTTGTCCGTGCGCTTGCCTCAACTCCCTTGAGGGGTAGCGTCCTGAGTGCCATTCGCTGGAACACCGTGAGGGACCATCATGAATCCGTTCCTGTCCGCCGCCGAAGGCACGGCCGTCTGATGGACGACGCGCAGAGCATCGGCCAGCGCATGCGGGACGCGCGGCTCAGGCTGGGACTGACGCAGGCCGATGTCGCCGCCGCGCTCGGCTACACCCAGGGCTGGGTCTCCAAGGCCGAGAAGGGCCGCATCGAGCTGGACCGCACGAGCATGATCAACGCGGTCGCCAGCGTGCTGCACATCCATCCCAACGAGCTGATCGAACGCCCCTACCGCACCACCGCGTCCGCCAACCAGTGGCGCGTCTCGGCGGCGTCGATCATAAGAGAACTGCGCCGCTACGACCTCGCGCCCGTCTTCGACGGCACGCCGCGCCCCGCGCCGGTGCTGTGGGCCGAGACCCGCGGGCTGCACAGCCTGCGCGACGACGCGAAGAACACGTCGATCCTCGCCCTCCTGCCCGACCTGCTCCGCGAGGCCCGCGCCCTCGTGGAGGTGTCGCGGGGGCGGCAGCGCGAGGAGGCGTTCGGTGTCTACGCGGTCGTCTGCAAGTTCGGCCACACCGCCGCGCACGCGCTCGGGCACCCCGAACTGGTCACGATGACCTGCGAACGCGCGGCCTGGGCCGCCGACCGGTCGGGCGACGAGCTGCTGCCCGCCGTCGCCGACTGGATGCGGGTGTGGGACATGTGGGCCACCGCCGACTGGGACGACGCGATGGCACTGTCCGACAAGGCGCTGCACCGCGTCGAACCGCTCTACGGGCGCGGCGATCCGGCGGCCGTGCGCGTGTGGGGCTCGCTCCAGCTGCGCGCCGCCGTCTCCGCCGCCCGCGCCTCCCGGGCCGGGGAGGCGCGGCACCGCGTCGCGCAGGCGCACGAGGCGGCCGGGCGGCTCGGCGGCGCGCTCCTCCCGTTCGACCGGCACAGCCTGACGTTCAGCCGGGGCAACGTGGCGATTCACGCCGTCAACGTCGAGCTGGAGATGAGCCACCAGTCCGAAGCCCTGCGCCTGCACCGCGAGATGGAACCTGGCGCGCTGGAGTCGCTGCCGCGCTCCCGGCGGGGCCACTACCGTCTCGACCTTGCGCGCGCGTACCTGTGGTCGGGCGAACGCGACCGGGCGCTGCACGAGTTGGAGATCGCCGAGGCGACGGCGCCGCAGCTGATCCGCAACCACCCGATCGCGCGCGCCACGCTGCGCCGCATCAGGAGCGCCGGACGCGCGGGGGTCTCCGAACGTCTCCGGCGGATGTCGTCAAGGTTCCACCTGGACGACTGACCTGCGGATATTCCCGCCGTTCATATTGGGCCGCACACGCGCCACTACTTTCTGTGGTCAGTCGATCACCGATCATGGCGGGGGTGCCAGGTGCGTTCCCAAGTCTCTCTCCCCGACTGGCTGCCGTATGACGGCCGTGTGCGGGCACGGCCGCTCGGCGAGTGGTTCGACGCCGTGCGGGTGCCGGAGTTCCAGGGCCTCTACGCGTTCACGAGGCTCCGGTCCGCCGGCCGGGGCGGTCCTGTGGTGGAGGACCGCGTGCGCCATGTCCTCCACTGGCTCGTCCCGCCCGGCACGGCGGGCCGCCGCGACTGGCCGCCGGGGGTCCGGGCGCTCGGCCGGGGCAACATCCTCGCCGTGCCGCCCGCCGACCGCGTCGGCCAGCCGTGGACCGGGGAGGGCGAGGCGCAGTGGCTGGTGTACCGGCCGTCGGGGCGGTGCCTCACCGATCCCGACGCGCTGTACGCGGCGCTGACGCGGGTGTTCGGGGCGGTGGAGTCGTGTGGCTGACCGGTACCGCCCGCTGGTGCTGACGCCCGCGCCGGTACGGGACCCCGATCCCGAGATCACGGTGATAACCGGACGCGGGCTGCCACCCGTGGTGGAGCGCATACGGTGCTGCTACTGCATGCGTTCCACCCCGGTCAGGACCGAGCACGCCTGCGAGCAGCGCCCCCGTCCCCGCGGTCTGGCGGTCGAGGAGGCGGTGGACCGTGCGGCGGGGTGAGCGGCAGGACGGCGACCTGGCGCAGGAGCATTTGGTATACCGGGTGGGCCTGGATCGCTGATGCCTTCCCCTCCCAGCTGATGCGATGGCCATCGCGCTCCCTGGGGGATCGGCATCTGGTATGCCAAGTGTTAGGGTCGCCTCGTCTCCGCCCCCGGACCACCGGACGCGCGGAGCGGCCCGCACCCCCATCCGCAGGAGGCCCGCATGCGCACCCGCCGACGCGGCGGCACGGCCGCGCCCGCCCGCCCGGCCTGTCGGTGAGACGCCGTGCCGGACACGCCCGCCGGCCAGGCCCCCGAGCCTGGCGCCGCCTCCCACGCCGACCACGCGGAACGGACCCTCCGCGCCGCCATCCTCTCCGGCACCTACCCGCCCGGCACCCGCCTGCGGGAACGCGACCTGTCCGACACCCTGGGCTTCTCCCGCATCCCGGTCCGCGAGGCGCTGACCCGGCTGGCGGGGGAGGGTCTGGTGGAGATCTCACCCCGGCGCGGCGCCTCGGTCCGGAACCTGTCGCTGCGCGACGTCGCCGAACTCTTCGACCTGCGCCTCAGCCTTGAGGTCTTCGCCGCGCGCCGCGCCGCCGAGGCCCGCGGGCGCGGCGCGGGCGGCGAGCGGCTGCGCGAGGCCATGGAGGCGGCGGAGGACGCCACCCGGCGCGGCGACGCGCGGGACATCCCGGCCGCCAACACCGCCCTGCACGCGGAGATCGTCGCCACCACGGGGAACCGGCTGCTGTGCAACGCCCTCCAGCCGTCCCTCGGTCTCATGCAGTGGGTGTTCACGCTCACCGGCGGACGCGACCCGCGTGTCCAGTGCGCCGAGCACCGGGACATCTGCGCCGCCATCCACGCGGGCAAGGCCGACCTGGCGGGCGCGCTGGCGTACGCCCACATCGAACGGGGCCGGGAACCGTCGCTCGCCACCCTGACCGGTGTCCTCCCGCCCGGCTGACCCCGCCCCCCGTCCCGCCACCTTCCGCGCCCCCGTCCGCGCCCCCTTCCACAAGGAGAGAACCACCCGTGCTCGTCACCGACGTCCGCCCCTGGGGCGGCGACCCCAGCGACATCGAGATCCAGGACGGCCGCATCAGCGCCCTCCACCCGCACGACCCGGCGCGCCGGGAAGGCCGGGAGACCGTGGAGGGCCGCGGCCGGATCGCGCTGCCGTCGTTCTCCGACGTGCACTGCCACCTCGACTCCACCCGCATCGGCCTGCCCTTCCGCCCCCACACCGGCGCCCCCGGCGTCTGGGGCATGACGATGAACGACCGCGCGCACTGGCGCGAGGACCCGTGGACCGTCGCCGAACGCGCCACCCACACCCTCGGCCGCATGATCGAACGCGGCACGACCCGCGTCCGCAGCTACGCCCAGATAGACGCCGACTGCGGCCTGGAGCGCTTCGAGGGCGTCCTCGCCGCGAAGGAGGCGCACGCCGGCCGCTGCGAGGTGGAGATCATGGCCTTCCCCCAGGCCGGTCTGCTGCGCGAGAAGGGCGTGCTTGAGCTGATGGACCGGGCGCTCGCCTCGGGCGCGGCCGTCGTCGGCGGCATCGACCCCTGCACGCTGGACCGCGACCCCGTGCGGCACCTGGACATCGTCTTCGGCCTCGCCGAGAAGCACCGGGCGCCGGTGGACATCCACCTGCACGAGCCGGCGCACCTCGGCGTCTTCAGCGTGGACCTGATCCTGGAGCGCGTGCGCGCCCTCGGCATGGCCGGGCAGGTGACGATCTCCCACGCCTACGACCTCGGCGGCGTGGACGAGGCGACGACGCGGCGGCTCACCGAGGAGTTCGCCGAGCTCGACATCGCCATGGCCACCGTCGCCCCGGCGCAGACGCGCGCCCTGCCGCTCGCCGGACTGACGGAGGCGGGCGTGCGCGTCGGCCTCGGCGAGGACGGGCAGCGCGACTTCTGGTCGCCCTACGGCAACGGCGACATGCTCGACCGCACCTGGCAGCTCGCCTTCACCCACCGCTACCGGGCGGACGACCTGATCGAGCACTGCGTCGCCGTCGCCACCCGCGGCGGCGCGTCGATCCTGCACGCGGACCTGCCGCGCCTCGCGTCCGTCGCCGACCGCCCCGGCGTGGCCGTGGGCGACGAGGCGGACCTGCTGCTGGTGGACGGGGACACGGTCACCTCGGCCGTCATGGACCGGGGCACGGACCGCACCGTCCTGCGGGCCGGGCGCGTCGTCGCCGACGGGCTGGCGCTGGTCTGACCCGCGCGCGCCGGGCCCCGCCCGGGGCCCCGGCGACAGCGCCGGCTCCGGCGGTGGTTCCGACGCCGGCTCCGGCGGTGGTTGCGCCGACCGCCCGGACAGATCAACCAGTGACTTACGGTAATCGTTCATGGCTTCACCGTAAGCGCTACGTAGCCGGATGGGTATCGCTCGAACGGGTGAACCCAGCCGGCCGCCGCCCCCGTCAGTCGCCCTTCGGCTGCGGGCTCCAGCAGCGGGTGGCGACGCCGATCGCGTTCCACGTGTTGATCGCGATCACCAGCGCGATCAGCGCCGCCGTCTCCTCCTCCGAGAACTCCGCCAGCGCGCCCGTCACGACGGACGACGGGACGTGCGTCTCGCTCAGCCGCGTCACCGACTCGGTCAGCGCCAGCGCCGCCCGCTCCCGCGCCGTGAAGAACGGCGAGTCCTCCCATATCGCGACCGCGTGCACTCGCTGGTCCGTCGCCCCCGCATCCCGGGCAGCGGCGGTGTGGACATCGACGCAGTACGCGCACCCGTTGAGCTGCGAAGCCCGCAGCCGCACGAACTCGCGCAGCTGCGCGTCGATCCCCGCCCGGTCGAGTTCGGCCGTGGCGCCGTCGTCCAGCGCGCTCACCGCCCGCGAGAAGACGGGTGCCAGGGCGTCGAAGTCGAGACGCCGGGGGATCGGGACGTAGGTACGGGTGGCCGGTGTGGTGGTGGTGCCTGTGTTCATGCCGCCGACGCTACGTCCCGATCGGCCCGGGTCTACAGTGCAATGCCATGCCGGAAAAATGGGCCAATCCGTCAGGACTCGACCTCCACCTCCAGCTCCACCTGGAAAAGTCCCCCACCCGCCCCGCGCGGGCGCTGGAGCACGCCCTCCGCGCCGCCATGGCCGACGGCCGCCTCACCCCCGGCACCCGCCTCCCCGCCTCCCGCACCCTCGCCGCCGACCTCGGCGTGGCCCGCAACACCGTCGCCGACGTGTACGCCCAGCTCGTCGCCGAAGGCTGGTGCGAAGCACGCGTCGGCGCCGGCACCTGGGTCGGCGAACGCGCCGGACATCCCCGCCCCGCCGCGCGGCGCCCCGCCCCCGGCACCCCGCCGCTCGACCTGCGCTGCGGCATCCCCGACGTCAGCGGCTTCCCCCGCCGCGCCTGGGCCACGGCGGCCCGCACGGCCGTCACCCGCGCCCCCGACGCCGATCTCGGCTACCCGCCCACGCAGGGCACCGCCACCCTCCGGCGCGTCCTCGCCGACTACCTGGCCCGCACCCGCGGCGTGCACGGCGACCCGGAGCACGTCCTCGTCACCCGCGGCTTCGGCGACCTCCTCGCCCACGTCTGCCGCACGCTCCGCACCCGCGGCGTACGCCGGATCGCCGTCGAGGAGTACGGCCACGAACGGCACCGCCGGATCATCACCGCGGCGGGCCTCACCCCCGTGCCGCTCCCGGTGGACGAGGGCGGCGCCGTCGTCGCGGCACTCCCCGGCACCGGCGCGGGCGCCGTCCTGCTCACCGCCGCGCACCAGTTCCCCACCGGCGTGCCCCTGGAGGCGGCGCGCCGCGTCGAGGCCGTGCGCTGGGCCGAACGGACCGGCGGGCTGGTCGTCGAGGACGACTACGACGGCGAGTTCCGCTACGACCGGCGCGGCATCGGCGCCCTCCAGGCCCTCGCGCCCGAGCACGTGCTCTACGCCGGAACGGCCAGCAAGGCCCTCGCCCCCGCCGTCGGCCTCGCCTGGGCGATGGTGCCGGACGGCTTCCTGCCCGCCCTCCTCGACACCATGGCGTCGGCCGGCGGCGGCGCGGACGCGCTGCACCAGCTGACGCTCGCCGTCTTCATGGCGGAGCACCACTACGACCGCAACGTCCGCCGCCTCCGCGCCCACTACCGCGCCCGCCGCGAACGGCTCGCCGCCCTCGTCGCGGACGCCCTGCCCGGCTGCCGCGTCACCGGCCTCGCCGCCGGGCTGCACTGCCTCCTCGAACTGCCGCCCGGCACACCCGAGGAGCGCGTCGAACGGGCCGCCCGCGAACGGGGGCTGCTGCTCGAAGGACTCCGCACCTTCGCCGCCGCCCCCCGCCGCGCCGCCCGCCGCCCGGCCCTCGCCATCGGCTACGGGGCACCCCGCGCGCAGCGGTACGAGGCGGCGCTCGCCGCGACCGTCGAAGCGGTCACCGCCGCCACCCGCCCCGGCGCCTGACCCGCCGCCCGCCCCCCGGCACGACGCCGGCCCGCCCACACCGCTGACCCGGCGGGCCCGGACGAGCCCCCGGACGAGCCCCCGGAGAAGCCACCAAGAAAATCTCAGAAAAATCCGGCGGCGATGTCGAGAACGCGCGGCCCGCTCCGTCCCCGCTGCGAAGAAGGCGACCACAATAGGCTCGCACCACGCACCGAGGAGAGACACCATGGCGAAGTACCTGCTGCTCAAGCACTACCGCGGCAACCCGGCGGCCGTGAACGACGTCCCCATGGACCGCTGGACCCCGGAGGAGATCTCCGCGCACATGAAGTACATGAACGACTTCTCCGCCCGCCTGGAGAAGACCGGCGAGTACATCGACGGCCAGGCCCTCTCCCCCGACGGGCTGTGGGTCCGCTACGACGGCGAGGGCCGCCCGCCGGTCACCGACGGCCCGTTCGCCGAGACGAAGGACCTCATCGCCGGCTGGATGGTGATCGACGTGGACACCCGCGAACGCGCCATCGAGCTGGCCGGGGAGCTGTCGGCCGCCCCGGGCGCGGGCGGCAGGCCGATCCACGAGTGGCTCGAAGTGCGCCCGTTCCTGACCGCGCACGACATGGTCGCGGAGTGACCCGTCGATGAACGAGGCCCTGCTGCGCAGCCTCACGCCCGGCGTCATCGCCGTCCTCGTCCGCCGCGGAGCCGACTTCGCGGCGGCCGAGGACGCCGTGCAGGACGCGCTGGTGGAGGCGGTCCGCGCCTGGACCGCCGACCCGCCGCGCGACCCGAAGGGCTGGCTGGTCACCGTCGCCTGGCGAAAGTTCCTCGACCAGGCACGCGCCGACGCCGCACGCCGCCGCCGCGAGGACCGCGCCGACGAGGAGCCCGCTCCGGGGCCCGCGCCCGCCGCGGACGACACGCTCCAGCTCTACTTCCTGTGTGCCCACCCGTCGCTGACGCCGTCGTCCGCCGTCGCGCTCACGCTGCGCGCCGTCGGTGGGCTGACCACCCGCCAGATCGCCCAGGCGTACCTGGTGCCCGAGGCGACGATGGCCCAGCGCATCAGCCGGGCCAAACGCACGGTGTCCGGCGTGCGCTTCGACCAGCCAGGCGACGTCGCCACCGTGCTGCGCGTCCTCTACCTGGTCTTCAACGAGGGCTACTCGGGCGACGTCGATCTCGCCGCCGAGGCCATCCGCCTCACCCGGCAGCTCGCGCCCCGCGTCGACCACCCCGAGGCGGCGGGCCTGCTCGCCCTCATGCTGCTCCACCACGCCAGGCGCGCCGCCAGGACCGCGCCCGACGGCAGCCTGGTGCCGCTGGCGGAGCAGGACAGGAGCCTGTGGGACACCGGCGCGATCGCCGAGGGCATCGCGATCCTCCAGGGGGCGCTGGCCCGCGACCGGCTCGGCGAGTTCCAGGCCCAGGCCGCCGTCGCGGCCCTGCACGCCGACGCGCCCACGGCCGGGGAGACCGACTGGGTGCAGATCGTCGAGTGGTACGACGAGCTGGCGCGCCTGACCGACAACCCCGTCGTCCTGCTCAACCGGGCCGTGGCCGTGGGCGAGGCGGACGGGCCGCGCGCCGGGCTGAAGGCGCTGGCGGATCTTGACTCCTCGCTGCCCCGCCACACGGCGGTGGCGGCGTATCTCCACGAACGCGACGGCGACCCGGCGACGGCGGCGCGGCTGTACGCGGAGGCGGCCCACAAGGCCCCCGACCTCCGCGAGCGCGAGCACCTGACGCGCCAGGCCGCCCGCCTCAACGCCCGCCCGCGCGGCTGACGGCCGGCGGCCGGCGGCCGGTCACCCGGCCGCGCGTTCCGCCGCCTCGCGGGAGAGGAACGCCAGCCGGGCGCGCTTGTGGGGCAGGTCGATCAGCGGGCCGAGGACGAGGCCGGTGCGCAGGGCGCGTTCGATGGCCTTGTCGTTGCGCAGGTCGGGCTCGGCGACGAGGCGGCGGACGGCCGGGTCGGCGAACACGAACGCGATCAGCGTCGGCATCAGCCCGGTCGTGAAGCCGCGCCGCAGCGGGCCGGGGGGCGGGGCGATCAGCAGGTGGACGCCGATGTCGCCCGCCCGCACGTCGTAGCAGGCCCCCACCTCGTCGGCGGCCGGGTCGTACGTCTGGAAGAGCGCCACGGGCGTGCCGTCGCGGCGGACGACGTACGCGTGGTGCGTGTCCAGCGAGTCGAGGAACTCGTAGATTTCCAGCACCCCTTCGCGCCCCGCGCCGGTCATGCCCCAGAAGCGGGCGCGTTCCTCCGACACCCACGCGTGGATCAGGTCAAGGTCGCCCGCCGGGTCCACCGGCGTCAGCGTCACGGTGCCGAAGCCGGGGACCGCGCGCGTGAACACGGCGGCCCGGCCGGGCGTGCGCGGGATCAGTGACTCCTCGTGCGTCAGCCGCGCCCAGTCGGTGACGACCGGCGCGAGCCGCCCCTCCCGCCACAGCGGCGCCTGGTCGCGGTGGTGGGGGTGGCCCGCGGTGCCGTGCGCGCCGAAGGGCACGATCCAGCCGCTGTCGTCGCGCCCGGCCAGGTCCCACACGTAACGGGCCACGGGGCCGCGCGCGCTCAGGTCCGTCACGCCGGGGACGCTGGCGGTGGCGAGGACGCAGTCGTGGTCGCCCGACAGGCCCGCCGTCTCGGCGTCGGACGGCGCGCCGGGGAGCGCGCGCCAGGGCGCGAGCCGGTGCCGTTCGCCCCAGGTGCGCTCCTCGCCCCCGGCGGCGGCGACCTCCTCCACGGCCGCCCGCACCAGCGCGGCCGGGTCGAGCCCGGGAACGGCGCCGGGCGCGAGCAGGTTGCGCAGCGCGAAGGCGACGCGGGGCCTGAGGTCCAGCCAGGGCCACAGCGCCTCGGGGTACGCGGCGCCCGGCCTGCCGTCCGCCGGGTCGCCGCCGGTCAGGCCGTCGCGGGCGAGCGTCCTGAGCGCGGCGAACTCCGGCCTGCCCGCCAGCAGCCGGGCGCACGCGGCGCGGACGGCGGCGTACGCGGCGGCGTCGGCCGAGCCGGCGTCCATCCGGCCGTCCCAGGCGAGGAGACGTTTCCGCAGCAGCGCCGCGTCCGCCGCGAGGCCGTCCAGCGCGGCCAGCGGCCCGAGGACGGCGGCGGTGTCACCGGCGAGGGTGTCGGCGTGCACAGCCGCCATGTCCGCGGCCGTCAGGCCGGTGGCGCCGGTCAGCAGCGCGGTGATGCGCCGGTGCTGGTGGCCCGGCGTGAACTCGACGCCGAGCGGCGCGGCGAGCCCCGCCTCGTTCGCCATCACCGCGAGCCCGGTGACATCGGCGCGGGGGAGCGGCTCGTACGCGCCGGGCCGCCACGCGTACCGCGCCTCCCAGGCGGGCACGGGACGCAGCCGGTTGGCGTGGTGCCGCACCGGGACGCGGCCGGTGACGCGGTGCAGGGTGCCGCCCTCGGAGTCGGCGGCCATCAGCACGTTCACCGGCTCGACCCACGCGTCGCACGCGCGGTCCACGTCGGCGACGGTCCTGGCGCGCAGCAGGCGGGGGAGCGCGGCGAACCCCAGGTCGCGCGTGACGCGGGGGACATGGCGCAGGCTGATCGCCTCGGGGTCGTCGGGGCCGCCGACGACGACCGGCCCGCGTTCCGTCTCGACCACCTCCACGGTCACCGGCGCGCCGCCCGCCACCTCGACGATCTCGGTGCCGTGCTCCGCCGGGCGCCAGCCGTCCGGGCCGAGCGCCTCGACGCCGCCACCGGGGGTGCGGCGCAGGCGTTCGCGGTAGAGGTCCTGGTAGTCGGCCATGGCGTGGGTGATGCCCCAGGCGACGGTGCCGGTGTGGCCGAAGTGCGGGATACCGGGGACGCCGGGGACGGCGAAGCCGACGACGTCGAACTCGGGGCAGGCCAGGCGTAGCTGCTGGTAGCCGCCGGGGTCCTCGACGTACCGGTGGGGGTCGCCCGCGAGCAGCGGGGCGCCGGAGGCGGTGCGTCCGCCGGTGAGCAGCCAGCCGTTGCTGCCCGCCGTGCCGATGCCGCCGGTGGCGAACAGCCCGGCCGTCGCGTCGCCGACGCGGTGGGCGGCCTCGGCGCGCCACAGCTTCGCGGGCATGCCGGTGAACAGCAGGTGCGCCGACAGCCAGATGCCGAGCGGCACCCAGGGCTGCCAGCGGGCGGGCGCGGCGCCGGTGGCGGCGAACTCCGGTGCGTCGCGGGCGGCTTCGGGCAGCGCGGCGTTGACCCCCTCGGTGTACGCGGCGAGCCAGTCGCGGGTGGCGTCGTCGAGCGCCAGCCAGCAGAGCCGCGCGGTGTGCGCGAGGCGGGCGCGGCGGGCGAGGACGTCCCAGGCCGCGGCGTCCGCGCCGAGGAGGGCGGCCGAGGTGCCGCGCAGGCGGCGGTGCTCCACCTCGATCTGCCAGGCGCGGTCGCGGGCGGCGTTCAGGCCCTGGGCGTGGGCGAGTTCGCGCGCGTCGGCGGCGCGCAGGTGCGGTATGCCCCGGTCGTCACGGTGGATGTGGATGGTCAACGGAGAACCCCCAAAGCTCTTTCCGCCCCGCTCCGGTGAAGTTAGGCTAGGCTTGCCTAACTTACCTGTCGCGGAGACGTGAAGAAACCGGGGAGAACCGGGAAGAGAGGGGACCGCCGGATGGCACACGGCTGGGAAGGCGCCGTACTGCGGCTGATGCGTGGCAAGGACTACGCGTTCACCGTCATCGGGACCGAGCAGGTCACCGAGCGGTACCGCAGGGTGCACCTGTCGGACGGCGGGCTGCTCGCCGCCGTGCCGCCGCACCCGACGATGTGGGTACGGCTGTGGTTCGCCCGGGAGGGGAAGCCCCACCAGCGGGCGTTCACGCTGGTCGACCCCGACCCGGTGGCCGGGACGTTCGCGCTCGAATTCGCCCTGCACGACGGCGTCGCGAGTGACTGGGCCAGGACCGCCGCGCCCGGCGACACCATCGAGGCCACCCTCCAGGGCACCGGCTTCGACCAGCCGGAACCGGCCCCCGCGCGGCTGCTGCTGATCGGCGACCCCGCCTCACTGCCCGCCCTGAACACCCTCCTCGACGCCTTCCCCGCCACCCCGGCCACCATCTGGTTCGAGACCCCGCACCCCACGGACCGCGTCCTGCCCGTGCGGACCGACGCCGACCGGCACGACCTGCGGCTCGTCGAGCGGATCGACGACGGCGGCCACCTCCTCAAGCAGGTACGCGCCGAACTGCCCGCCGTCCTCGGCGACCCGGAGACCGCGTACGTCTGGGCCGCCTGCGACACGGCGACGACACGCGCGCTCGCCGCCTACCTGCGCCGCGAGGCCGGCGTGCCCCGGCGGCGGGTCCACGCCCTCGGCTACTGGCGCGCCACCGCCTGAGCCGCCGCCTCCGACGCGGGGGGCCGGTGCGCCCCTCCCGCGGGCCGCCGCTTGGAGGAGCGGCGGCCACCGGCGGCGTACTGCTGGTGGACGAGCTGGACTCCAGTCTCCACCCCCGACTCGTATCGGCGCTCATCGCCCTCTTCCGATCTCCTGAGATCAACACGAGTGGCGCTCAGCTCGTCTTCACCTCGCACGAGACCGCACTGCTCGGACATCTTTCGGGTGATGGCCTCGATGCCGAGGAACTGTGGTTCACGGAGAAGTCCCCGGCAGGAGCGACGGAAATCTATCCGCTGACGGATTTTCCCGTGAAGAAGGATCACAACGTGGAACGCCGCTGCCTCGGTGGGCGATACGGAGCGGTGCCCGCTCTTGCCTGGGAAGAGCTGCTCGCCGCCCTGCAACCCGAGCCGCAGGCGTGAGCCATCGGCGTCTGCGCGGAGCGCAGAAGATCACGAAATCGAAGAACAGGCGCCGTGAGTGCACGAAGATCCTCGTCGTCACCGAGGGGACCACCACGGAACCGCAGTAGTTCGAGAGGTTAGCCGCCCTGCTGCGGGCGCAGGCGGTCCGGGTGGTCAGCGTCCGTCCCTTCGGTGTCGGCAGAGACCCGTTGAGCGTGGTGAAAGAGGCGATACGCCGCCGTGACGCGGAGGCGAGCGCCGGGGACCCGTTCGACGCGGTCTGGTGCGTCGTCGATGTCGACGAGCACGCCGCTCTCGAAAGAGCGTGCGTACAGGCCGACCGCGCGGGAATTGACGTCGCCCTCAGCTCGCCCTGTTTCGAGATCTGGCTCCTGTGGCATTTCGAAGACTGGACCTCCTGGGTGGACTCGGACACGGTCGCGCGGCTGCTCCAGAAGCGAGGCTTCTCGGGGAAGAGCATGCCGGCGAACTTTCCCTACGCCAGTTACCAGAAGGCCATGGCTCGCGCGGCCACCCGAGGCGAGGCGGCCGTGAGTCACGCTCCGCCCAATCCGCACAGTACCGTTCCCCTGCTGATCACAGCTTTGCTCCAGGCGTACGGACCTGCGCGGCCCCCCCGGCTGACGCGCGTGGGGTGGAGCGGGTGGCCGGCCGGGCCCCGCTCCACCCCACGTTCCTTCCGGCGGCCGGACCGTCCGGGGAAAGACGGACCCGGCCGCCGCCCAGGGGCGGGGTCAGGCGCCCCGCGCGCCCACCGGCTGCTGCTGCGCCGGGACGGGCGCCGCCGCCGCGTCGTCGTCCGCCACGGGCCCGCCGTGCCCGTCGTCGGTCAGCGTGGACTCGTCGAACGGCCGCTCGCCGCCCAGCACCTCGCGCATGCGGTCGCGGTCCACCTCGTGCGTCCAGGTGCCGATGATCACGGTCGCGACCGCGTTGCCCGCGAAGTTCGTCAGCGCGCGCGCCTCGCTCATGAAGCGGTCGATGCCGATGATCAGGCCGACGCCGTCGAGGAGTTCGGGGCGGTGCGACTGGAGGCCGCCCGCCAGCGTGGCGAGCCCCGCGCCGGTCACCCCGGCCGCGCCCTTGGACGCGATGACCATGAACGCCAGCAGCGAGATCTGCTCGCCGAGCGCCAGCGGCTCGCCCATCGCCTCGGCGATGAACAGCGACGCCATCGTCAGGTAGATCGCCGTGCCGTCGAGGTTGAACGAGTAGCCGGTCGGCACGGTGATGCCGACGACGGGGCGGCTGACGCCCGCGTGCTCCATCTTCGCGATCAGGCGCGGCAGCGCCGACTCCGACGAGGACGTGGACAGGATCAGCAGGAACTCGCGGCCCAGGTAGCGCAGCAGCGAGAAGATGTTCACCCCGGCCACCACCCGCAGCAGTACGCCGAGCACCAGCAGGACGAAGATCAGGCAGGTGGTGTAGAAGCCGAGCATGATGACGGCCAGCGAGCGCAGCGCGTCCGTGCCCGTCTCGCCGACCACCGCCGCGATCGCGCCGAACGCGCCCACCGGCGCCAGCCACATGATCATCGCCAGCACCCGGAACACCAGCCGCTGGATGTGCCGCACGCCCCGCAGCACCGGCTCGCCCGCCGGCCCCATCGCCTGGAGCGCGAATCCGGCGAGCAGCGCCACCAGCAGCGTCTGGAGCACCTCGCCGCCGGTGAACGCGGACACCATCGTCGTCGGGATGATCCCGAGCAGGAAGTCCACGGTGGACTCGCTCGCGCCCTCGGCCTGCGCCGCGCCCGCCTCCGCCGTCGCCTCGGTGAGGTGCAGCCCCGAGCCGGGCTCCAGCAGGTTGCCCACCACCAGACCGATGGCCAGCGCGAACGTGGACATCACCAGGAAGTAGCCGAGCGCGAGCCCGCCGACCGCCCCGACCTTCGCGGCTTTCCTGACCGAACCGATCCCGAGCACGATCGTGCAGAAGATGACCGGCGAGATCATCATCTTGATCAGATTGACAAAGCCGCTGCCCAGCGGCTTCAGCTCCACCCCCGCGTCGGGCGCGGCGAGGCCCACCGCGATGCCCGCGGCCACGGCCACGATCACCGCCAGGTACAAGTAATGCGAACGGTCACGCCGTCTCGGGGCGTCCTTCTCTTCGGTCACGGCAGTCACGGCGCGTGCCTCCTCGTCGTCGCGGAGTGAGCTTCCGCGACTATCCACCCGCGTGTGACGCCGGTCACCCTTACGTTCATTTCGGTCTCGGTCCGGCACGCGACACGCCGTGCACACTGGGGTCATGCGACTGCCCCGCGCGCCCCGGCCCCGGAGCCTGGCCGGACAGCTCTTCGCCATGCAGGTGCTGCTGGTCGCCGTCGTCGTCGCGGGCTGCGCGCTGTTCGCGTACCTGACGGACCGCGCCCAGGCCGAGGAGGCCGCCCGCGACAAGGTGACGGCCGCGGCCCGCGCCGTCGCCGACTCGCCCTCGGTGGCCGCCGCCCTGCGCGACCCCGACCCGTCCGCGCGCCTCCAGCCGTACGCCGAGGACGTCCGCCGCCACGCGGACGTCACCTTCGTCACGATCATGGACACGGACGGCACCCGCTTCACCCACCCCGACCCGGCGCAGATCGGCGCGACGTTCCTCGGCCACACCGCGCCCGCCCTGGCCGGTGAGACGTTCACCGAGGAGTACACGGGCACGCTCGGCCGGTCCGTCCGTGTCGTCACCCCCGTCCGCGACCCGGCGACCGGGGACATCACCGCCCTGGTCAGCGCGGGCATCACGGTCCACGCCATCGGCGAACGGCTCGCCGGGCAGGTCGCCGCCCTGGCCGCCGTCGCCGCCGCCGCGCTGCTGATCGGCGGCCTCGGCACGTACGCCGTCAACGCCCGGCTGCGCCGCCACACCCACGGCATGAACGCCGCCGAGCTGAGCCGCCTGCACGAGTACCACCACGCGACGCTGCACGCCGTCCGCGAGGGCCTGCTGCTGATCGACGGCGCCGGTCGCGTCGGCCTGGTCAACGACGCGGGCCGCGCGCTCCTCGGCCTCACCGGCGAGGACCCCACCGGACGCGCCGTGGCGGAACTCGGCCTGACCGCCGCCCTCACCGAGACCCTGCTCGCCCGCGACCCGCGGGTGGACGAGGTGCACGTGACGGAGGACCGCGTCGTGGTCGTCAGCACCTCACCGGTGGCCGGCGGCGAACGGCACGGCACCGTCGTCACCCTGCGGGACCACACCGAACTGCGCGCCCTCGCGGGCGAACTGGACTCCGCCCGCGGTTTCGCCGAGGCCCTGCGCTCCCAGGCCCACGAGACGGCGAACCGGCTGCACGCCGTCGTCTCCCTCATCGAGCTGGGACGCACCGACGAGGCCGTCGAGTTCGCCACCGCCGAGCTGGAGCTGGCCCAGGCGCTGACGGATCGCGTCGTGGGCGCGGTCGGCGCGGTCGGCGAACCGGTGCTCGCGGCCCTGCTGCTCGGCAAGGCGGCGGAGGCGGCCGAGCGCGGCGTCGAACTCGTCCTCACCGACGACAGCCGCATGGACGACGGGCTGCTGCCCCCCAGCCTCCCCGCCCGCGACCTGGTCACCATCCTCGGCAACCTGATCGACAACGCCCTGGACGCCGCCGCCGGTTCGCCCGGCCAGGCCCGGGTGACCGTCACCGCGCTCGCCTCGGCGGACGAACTGCTGCTGCGCGTCGGCGACACCGGGCCTGGACTCGCCCCCGAGGCGGTCGGTGCCGCGTTCCGGCGCGGCTGGTCCACCAAGGGCAGCGGACGCGGACTCGGGCTCGCTCTCGTCGGGCAGGCCGTACGCCGCCACGGCGGGACCGTCGAGACCGGTGGCGCGGGCACGCCCGGCGGCGCGCGCTTCACGGTCCGGCTGCCGCTGCGGACGGAGGTGCCGGCGTGACCGGCCCCGGGCGCGCGGGGGCGGGGGCGGGGGAGGGCGACGAGATCGGCGTCCTCGTCGTGGAGGACGACCCGCTGGCCGCCGAGGCGCACGGGCGGTACGTCGAACGCGTCCCCGGCTTCGCCGTGCGCGGCATCGCCCACAGCGCGGCCGAGGCGCGGCGCGTGCTCGCCCGCACGCCCGTGGACCTGCTGCTCCTCGACCTGTACCTGCCGGACGGGCACGGGCTGGCGCTGCTGCGGGCGCTGCGCGCGGCCGGGCACGGCGCCGACGTCATCGCCGTCACCTCGGCGCGCGACCTGGCGGTGGTGCGGGAGGGTGTGTCCCTCGGCGTGGTGCAGCACGTGCTGAAGCCCTTCGCCTTCGCCACGCTGCGGGACCGGCTGGTGCGGTACGCCGCGTTCCGCACGGTCGCGGGCGAGGCAGGGGGACAGGACGAGGTGGACCGCGCGCTGGCCGCGCTGCGCGCCCCGGGACCGGCGGCGCTGCCCAAGGGGATGAGCGGCCCGACGCTGGCGGCCGTCATCCGCGTGCTGCGCGCGGCGGGCGACGCGGGGCTGACGGCGGCGGAGGCCGGGACGGAGGCGGGCGTCTCCCGCATCACGGCCCGCCGTTACCTGGAGCACCTGGCGGAGACCGGCCGCGCCGCGCGCAGCCCGCGCTACGGGCACGTCGGGCGCCCCGAGCACGGCTACCGCTGGCTCCCCGAGAACCCGGCGGCGCCCTGACCTGCACCGCAGCGCAGCGGCCCCTGTCAGTGGGGGGTGCCATAGTGACCGCATGAATCCTTCGGAGATCGTGCGCGAGTTCTGGAACCGCATGGGCGCCCGCGACTGGGACGGCCTGCGCGAGCTGATGGCCGACGGCGTGGTGATCGACTGGCTCGCCAGCGGCGAGCGGTTCGCGGGCCGGGAGAACATCGTCGGCGTCAACGCCGCCTACCCGCTGGGCTGGTCGATCGAGGTGCTCTCGGTCGTCGCGGACGGCGAGACCGTCGCCTCGGAGGTCGCCGTCCCGCACGAGACGCTGGGCGACTTCCGCGTCGCGTCGTTCTGGACGGTCAGGGACGGCCGCATCGTCAGCGGCCGCGAGTACTGGACGACCGTCGGCGGCGACCCCGCGCCGGAATGGCGCACCGCGTACGCCCAGCGGATATGAGCCCCGCATGGCGTCGGTCACACACCCCGTCCGTCACGTCCCGCCGTACCTCCACGGGCCGGGCCGGACCGCCGCGCATCCCTTCCCCCGCGGTCCCGCACATCGCCGCACCGGCGGCGCAGAAAATCTGTAACCGCCGGAGTAGACATGATCCGCCTCCGGGGTTAGGGTCGTACACGTACGTGAGAGTCGGAGCCGCGCGGCAGATGACGAACTGGCGCGCATGAGTCATGAGTCATGAGTGATGTTCCGGTGGCACGGCAGTCGAGTGGTGGGACCGGCGGATGTGAGGGTTCCACCGCTGGCTGCCGGGCCCGGCGGCCCCAGGGGCCGCATGCAGTACGCAGTACCGCAGTACCGGGCCGGCGGCGCAGCCGGTGACCGGAGAGCAGGAGGAGGAAGGGAGGTACACGCCATCAGGATCGCCCAGGCGGGAACGTCCGCCCGGGTGACGCAGACCCCGGATGGGAAGGTGGTCCCCGGTCGAGCAGTCACGATCCCCGCACCCGCCCTCGTCGGTGGCCGTGCGGACGAGAGAGACCGGCGAGGCAATAGCCGGTAGATGGTGTTGATCCCCCTCGGGGCCCTGGTGCGACACGGCACCAGGGCCCCTCGACGCGTTTCCCGAAGAGGTGCAAGTGACCGCAGACCATCCGTCCACCCCGTCGAGCAGACTCGACGACGACGACTATCCCGCCTACACCATGGGCCGCGCGGCCGACATGCTCGGTACGACACCCGCGTTCCTCCGCGCCATCGGCGAGGCCAGGCTGATCGTGCCGCTCCGCTCGGAGGGCGGGCACCGCCGCTACTCGCGCTACCAGCTGCGGCTCGCCGCGCGGGCCCGCGAACTGGTCGACCAGGGCACTCCCATCGAGGCCGCCTGCCGCATCATCATCCTGGAGGACCAGCTGGAGGAGGCCAGGCGCATCAACGACGAACTGCGCCTCGGCCGCGCCGCCGGGCAGGAGCGGGACGGCGCCTGACGGCGTCCTCGCCCGTGCCCCCGCCGCGCGGATAACTCCTGTCGCCGCTGTAGAAACGGGGAAACGGGCCGCCCGGGAATTCGCCGGCGGCGGAACCGGAACCGGAGGACCGTCGCCCTCTCCGGCCGGGCCGTGCTACGGTGAAATGAGTTGCAGTTGTGGTTCCCGAAGATTTCAGATGCTTTCCGGGCGGATGCCCGTGAGTATGCTTGTCGTTTCCGGATTTTCCGGAGGGGAAATCATCGCAGCGACTCCGGTTCCGCAAGGTGCGGAATCCGGGCACTGCCCCCGAAGGAGTTTCCTATGGCATCCGGCACCGTGAAGTGGTTCAACTCGGAAAAGGGCTTCGGCTTCATCGAGCAGGACGGCGGCGGCGCCGACGTCTTCGCCCACTACTCGAACATCGCCACCTCCGGCTTCCGTGAGCTCACCGAAGGCCAGAAGGTGACGTTCGACGTCACGCAGGGCCAGAAGGGCCCGCAGGCCGAGAACATCGTTCCCGCCTGACGACGAAGCCCGTCGCACGGCCGGGCCCGCACCCACGGGTGCGGGCCCCGCGCGTTTTCCGCCCCGCGCACCGCGCGGCGCACCCGGCGGCCGTGACCGCCCCCCCACCGACCAGGCCGACGGCCGGACCGCGTCCGCCCCGTCCACGGAAAGCGAATTCACCGGAGTTTCACCGAGAATACGGTTTTCCTTCGCAGCCTGGATTCTGCTCTTTTTTCTTTTCGGCTCGATCCTGTGAATCGTGGTGCGGCTCGCGCCGCCGGTACGCATTCCCTCGATACGCGCCGTATCGAGGAAGGTTCGCCATGAACCGCACCGTTCGCAGGGACGACAGTCCCCACCGCTCACCCCGCCGTTCCGGCAGGGACGGCCGCGGCCGCCCCCAGGGCGCCGCCCGCGGGACCGGCGGCGGCCCCCGTGCCGGCCAGCCCGGACGCCAGGGCGGACGGGGCGGCAGCCGCCCCGCCGCGCCCCACGCCGAGTTCACCATGCCGGCCACGAGCACACCGTCGCTCCCGCCCGCCGAGGCGTTCGCCGATCTCGACCTGCCCGCGCCCCTGCACGCCGCGCTCGGCGCCGAGGGGGTCACCGTCCCGTTCCCCATCCAGGCGGCCACCCTCCCCGACTCGCTGGCGGGACGCGACGTCCTGGGCCGCGGCCGCACCGGCTCGGGCAAGACGCTCGCCTTCGGCCTCGCCCTGCTGGCCCGCACCGCCGGGCAGCGCGCCGAGCCGCGGCAGCCCCTCGCGCTGGTGCTCGTCCCCACCAGGGAACTCGCCCAGCAGGTCACCGAGGCGCTCACCCCCTACGCCCGGCCGCTCCACCTGCGGCTCACCACCGTCGTCGGCGGGCTGTCCATCGCCCGCCAGGCACGCGCCCTGCGCACAGGGGCCGAGGTCGTCGTCGCGACGCCGGGACGGCTGCGGGACCTCGTGGACCGCGGCGACTGCGCGCTCGACCGCGTCGCCGTCACGGTCCTGGACGAGGCCGACCAGATGGCCGACATGGGCTTCCTCCCCCAGGTGACCCACCTGCTCGACCAGGTCAGGCCCGACGGGCAGCGCATGCTGTTCTCCGCGACCCTCGACCGGAACATCGACCTCCTCGTCCGCCGCTACCTGCACGACCCGGTCGTCCACTCCGTCAACCCCTCCGCGGGCGCCGTCACCACCATGGAGCACCACCTGCTCCACGTGCGCGGCGCGGAGAAGCAGGCGACGGTCACCGAGATCGCCGCCAGGGACGGGCGGGTGCTGATGTTCCTCGGCACCAAGCACGCGGCCGACCGGCTGGCCAAGAACCTGCTGGCCGTCGGCGTCCGCGCGTCCTCGCTGCACGGCGGGAAGTCCCAGTCGCGGCGCACCAGCATCCTGGAGCAGTTCAAGGCCGGGCAGATCACCGTCCTGGTCGCGACGAACGTCGCCGCGCGGGGCATCCACATCGACGACCTCGACCTGGTCGTCAACATCGATCCGCCCGCCGACCACAAGGACTACCTGCACCGCGGCGGGCGCACCGCGCGCGCCGGCGGGTCCGGCAGCGTCGTCACCCTCGTCCTGCCCGAGCAGCGCCGCGACGTGGAGCGCCTGATGGTCCACGCGGGCGTGAAGGCCCGGACGACCGAGGTCCGTCCCGGCGACGCCGCGCTGCGCCGCATCACCGGCGCCAGGGAGCCCTCCGGCGTCCCCGTCACGATCGCCGCCCCGGCGGCCCAGGCCGCCCCGGCCGGACGGCGGACCCGTACGCCCTCCAAGGCGCGCCGCGCCGCACGCCCCCGACGACAGGAGAGGTCTTGACACCTGCCCCCGCACCCTGCCCGGCGATCCGCCCCACCACGCCGGGACTTCAGGTGGACGACCACATGACGGTGGACGTGGCGATGTCCGTACTGGTCAGCGCCCGCGTCCCGTACCTGGTCCTCCAGGACGCGGACGGGCGCTGCTCCGGCCGCGTCACCCGCGCCCAGCTCGCGGCCCACCGGGGCGGCCCCTGGTACAGCGACCGGACACGCCTGCGCGACCTCCCCGCCGCGCAGCCGCCGCCGGGCGCGTCCCCGCAGGACGACACACACGACGGCGGCCCCGCCGTTCCCGCGCCCACCGCCTGACAGCGCCCGCTGTCGGCTCCCTCTCCGCTCGTTCCCCGCGACCTTGTGAGGCATCATGCGTTGTGTCATCGCCAACTCCCCCTTCTACCTCCACAAGGACGACGTCCTGCGGGCGATGAAGGGCGTCAGGCCGGAGCCCGTCTCGGGCGCGTCCGTGACCATCGGCCGCCGCACCTACCCCGTCAAGCAGGCCGGGGAAGTGATCACGGGACAGGACCGCCGCGACTTCACGGCGGGCGAGGTGAGCCGGGCGCTGACCAAGCTCGGCTTCGTCTGCCACGCCCCGGCCGCCGCGCCCGCCGCCGACCGGTCCCCGGTGAGCACGGCGTCGGCACTGCTGGGCGGCGCCCAGCCGATGGCCTGACCAACGCCACTCCGGGGCCCGGCACGCACGCTCGCCACGCGGCGGACGTACGTGCCGGGCCCCGCGCATCTTGCCGGGCGTCACCCGGCCGCCGCCCCGGGCCGAGGAGCGGAGGACTTCGCCGGCGGACATCGGGCCCTCCTCGAAGCCGATGCCCGTCAGGGCGACCTCTCCGATCTGGAGCAACGGCCTCCCGGCGGGACCGGCGCCCGCGACCTGGAGCAGCGCCCCCTCGCACGACAAGGAAGCGGCTCGGGCGCGGCGCAGCCGAACCGTCCGCGCTCGCCGACCACTTGACCGCCCAGGGCCTGGTCCTGGAGATGCCGGCCCGGCCGCTGCCCGGGATGTACGACCCCAGCGGGCCCGGCCGCCTGTTCTCCGCGTTCTACCGAGCCGCGTTCTGCCGAGCGCCAGAACACCCGTACGACCCGGCCAGGGTTGCCCCGCGTGTCACCGCCGCGTCCGCGGCCCTATTCGAATACGAGTTCAGGACTCCGACCGGTAAACGTGTCTACAACCTGCGCCACACGTGCCTCATGACGTGGCTGAACAGTGGCGTTCCACCCGCCCGGATCGCCGAGCGGGCGGGTGACGGCGCGCGCTGCGTCGTAGGCCGGCTGGACGACCACCCGGGACGTGCGGAAGGCAGCCGGGATCTGCTCGTGGTCACCAGGTGAGAACGGCCCCGGGGGGGGGGGGGGGGGGGGGGGGGGGGGGGGTTGGGGGGGGGGGG